>JACAEW010000057.1 GCA_013388675.1 Syntrophaceae bacterium
ACCAGGATGGCCGTAACGATCAGGATCGACTTTTTTTGACTTTCCATTCTTCCCAACCTCCCCGGTTTGCCTAGTTTTTTCGAAGCGCGGTCGATGGAATGGAAGACCGCCCGGCTCGAGGATACGGGCTAAATCAAGACCTCCTCCTGCCAGCCTATTTTAACAACCTGAATTCTCCGCAAATCGCTGACCCCGAGTTTGTATTTCTCCTCCGCGGCCACGATATGAACGGGAGGGACGTCCAGGGCCCGGTCCTCCGAGAAAAAGGCTTTTCTTTTGACTTGAAGAAGGTGGGCGCCCACGGCGTCAACCGCCACCGGGTCCGTGCCGACGATCAGCCCTTTGTAGGGCCAGACATACCGCTTGTCGAAATAATGCGCCCCCCTTCCGTAAAATTGGGGGGTAAAGGCACAAAGGATGTTCAAGCGGGTCTTTCCCTTCACGATCGGATAATGCCAGATTTTTCCCAGGGGGGAACATCCTTCCTCATGATAGGAGGCCGGGTCCGGGACGAACATAATGTAATTTTTCAGGCAGGTGCCAACCCCCGACCAGTGATGGGTCCTTAAGGGTCTTACGTTGATCAGGGCCGTTGAATTTTTAAAAACCGGATTGTTCAGCACCCCGCGGTCATCGATGGAAATATTCCTCTCGGGAACCCCTGCGTCCAGAACCCGCCGCTGGATGGCTCCCTCCAGTTCTCCGGGAGTCGGCAATTTCCACCATACGTTGCTCTTAATGCCCACGACATCCGATTTTTGGATAAGCCTTTTCCATGCCGTCCCCGCATCGTTCTCCCCGAGGAGGGTTTTAACCGCTTCATCCAGCATGGACTGAACGACTTCCCCCTGAACTTTTTCATGCCGCCCCAGGACCTCTGGATGGCGGATGAGCACTACCTTGGCCCGCGGTTCGGCTTGGGCTTTCTCGGAAATTCCCCCGCCTACGGCCGCGCCCATCGCCGCTCCGGCGGCGCTCCGAAGGAAGTCCCGCCTGGTGATCACTTTGTTTTCCATGATTTCACCCCTATACAGAGCGTCTTTGAAGGATGCGCATGTAGATGGCCATCCAGCCCCTGCGAGCATGCGGAATGGAATTTGTCGTCAGGGATAGAATGGGGGACAAATTCACGCCGATGAAGCCGGTCGGGCAAAGATCAAAACAAGGCGTCTTTCCGGTTTCGATGATTTCGCAACCCAGCAATTGGCGTTTATCTGCTTCCCATGCCCAGTTTTTCTTCCGTCGCCCTCAATAGAGCTTCAGCGTCGTTTTCCGTCGGGGCGCTGAAAACGAGCAGGAGGGAATCTTTATTCTGGCGCGCCAAGGTCCATTTTCGGTCTTCCGTCTTCACCCGATCTCTCCCCCCGGCATCGGGCATGTAGGCCTTCCGGAAGCTCTCCAGGGCCCTTCCGGCTTTATCCGCGCTCGAATAGCGAATGAGGAGAAGTTGGACCTTCTGCCCCTCGCGCAAATACACGGCCAATACCGCTTCGGTTTCCCGGCTTAAATTCAAGATATTTGGGTGGGCGATAAAAAACCGCTGATTCAAGAGCACGTGGCTGCGGAGAAACCGGGTGCTCTTATCCATCAAGCCGAATTCCTTTCCGGGCAAAAACCGGATCAACTGCGGTTCCGGTCCGGTGACGGGAATGGCCTGGGCTGCTGCTTTGCCGATGCCGAGGATGGCCGCTTCCACCCCCTCCCCTTCCCCCTCCGCATAGACGCTGACGAAATAGTTTCCCTTCCAGAAGCGGAGCAGTCCACCCCCGAACTCCGACCCCTGGCCGATCCCGGCCGGTTCGTCCTGGTGCTCGAAAGAAAAAACGCCGTAAGCGTCTTTCGAAGTAGCCTGTTCATAGACCTCCAGATTGATGGGAGGGGCCCCGGTCTTTTCATAACGCCAGACCCTCAGGCCCAAAAAACCATAGGCCAGGTAGAGCTCCGCCGCCCCGTTGATATAATCGAAGACCGTCTTCGCATTGAAGGTTTTGATCTTCCCGTCCCACTTGTACCCCCCCACCCCAGCGGGCAAAACGATCTTCGTCGCCACCCGTTCCTTCCCTTCCCCACCCGCTCCCTGGCCCGTCGCCCCAAGGAGGAGGAGCAATAGAATGGAGATGACCAAATATTTCATTCGCTTTTGAAGGGGATGCAGATGCACGAAAATCCCGCAGAGGGATTCATGCAAAAACAACGGCCCGATAGCTTAATGAAAAAGTCTTGATGATCTCGAAAAAGGAATTTTTCCCCTCCCCTGGCGGGAGGGGATGAGGGGGAGGGGGATAGAAACCGTTGAAAGCTCTTCAACTTCTCACCCTCACCCCAACCCTCTCCCGTCGAGGGAGAGGGGCTTTTTTGACTTTTCAAGAGATCATCAATGTTTCATCCCAAAAATCTGAGTTGATCTGCCTCCCTACCAAATCAGGGATGCTTGCAGATGACATTCAAAAGGGCCTGGCGCTTCTCCTGCTTTACCGCCTTGATCGCCCGCTTCAGGGCGGGGATGATCTGATCGGGGTCTTCCACCCTTTCCCCATAACCCCCGAAGGCTTCCACGATTTTCTCGTACGCGGGTTCGGGTTTCAGGTCGCAGAGGACGAAATGCTTCTTCTGTACTGCCCATCCCTCCGGGTAAAGGTCGAGGACCGAGCCCTTCACTGCGTTCCAGCATTGGTTGTTGAAGACGACGACCACAACGGGCAGGCTCTGGGCCATGAAATGGCAGGCCGTGGCAGCGGTAAAATGGTAGGTTCCGTCCCCCATACACACGATGGGAACGGTTTCCGGCCTGGCCAGTTTCACCCCCAAAGCCGCCCCGAAGCACCAACCCAGCCCGCTCGACATGGGAGAACTGAAGAAAGAACCGGGTTCATTGAGGGAAACCTGATGAACCCTCAGGTCATACTCATTGATAAGGACCGTTTCCGCTTCTCTCACCTGGCCCACACAATAGGAAACATATTCCATATCGAGGGGCCGTTCATTCTTGAGCCTATCGGCCGCCCCCTTCCAGCCGGCCCTCTGGGCCTGGTGCTCCCGCGAGAGCCTCTCGTACCGATCCTGGATTTCCTTTTTGCCTTTCGCCCGTTGAGCCTCCAGGGCCTCTCGGAGAGCTATCAAACCGGCTTCGGGATCGCAGGCCAGGGGAACATCCGCCGGAAAGGAGCGCATGGGATAGCGGGAAAAGAAGGGATCGATGCCCAACTGAATGACCTTGGCTTGCGGGTTCGGCTTGGCGCGGATCGGAAACCAGGGAACGTCCGCTTCGATCACCAGAATCACATCCGCCTGCGCCAGGAACTTCATGGGGTCAAACCCCAAGTGCATGGGATGATCAGAGGGGAAATTCAAGTAGAGGTTGCTCATGGGAATGGTTACCGGGAGGGCAAAGGACTCGCACAGCTTCACCAGCTCTCCCACGGCGGCCGGGTTCTTTCCCGCCATGGAGGTGATCACGAGAGGGTTCTCGGCATTTCCCAGCAGCCGGGCTGCCTGACGGATTGCTTCGGCGTCCGGGCCGGGTTTGGCGTAGAGCCGGGGGCCGGCCGGGGTGTAGGTGAATTCGTCATGGGACTCCGCCAGGACTTCCCGGGGGAGGCTTAGGTACACAGGGCCTTTGGGTTCGGACATGGCCAGGTTCAGGGCCCGGTCCACCACCTTTTCCACCTGGGCAAAGCACCGCAGCTCATAATCCCATTTTACGTATTCCCGCACCATGGAGGCCTGGTCGTAAGATTCCTGGGCCCAGTGGATGTGCAGGTTCCTCCCCCCCCGGACCTCCCCTTCGGTAATGGGAGTCCGCCCTGCGGTGAAGATCAAGGGAATGTTGGCTCGGGAGGCGTTCATCACCCCCGTAAGAGCATTGGAAGTCCCCACGTTCACGTGGACCATGACCACCTGGGGTTCTCCGGTCACCATGGTATATCCGTGGGCCATGCTCACGGCCGCAAATTCGTGGGGGACCAACACGGGTTGGGGGTATTCCTTCCCTTCGGCCGCAAAACGGGCAAACCCGTCGATGAGCGGAGCGAAATCCGTGCCCGCATTCCCGAAGAAATACTTGATTCCCCGGTCCCGGAGGACTTCCAGGTAAGCTTGGGCGGTGTTGTCGATGTTGACGGTAACCGGGCCTCTAACTCGTTGGCCGGCATCTTTTCTATTGATCATTCTATCTCCCGCAGGCAAGAAGGTACGAGGTATTAGGTCATGGGTTAGGGGAGAAACGATTCCTTGCCGCCCCTGCTCCGTTTCTGTTTCCCGTGACCTGTGACCTCTGACCTAGAACCTTTAATCTTTCAATAATTCCCTGGCAATGACCATTCGCTGGACTTCGGAAGTCCCTTCGTAAATCCGGGTTAGCCTCATGTCGCGGTAGATGCGCTCGATGGGCGACTCCTTCATGTAGCCCATGCCTCCGTGAATCTGCAGGGCCATGTCCGCCACCCGGTTGACCATTTCCGTGCAGAAAACTTTTACCATGGCCGCCTGCTGGGTTACTCTTTGCTTTTGATCGCGGCACCAGGCCGTGTGATAGACCATCTGCCGCGCGGCGTAGATCGACATGGCCATGTCCGCCAGCATCCATTGGATCGCCTGGTTCACGCAGATGGGCTTGCCGAACTGCACCCGCTGTTTGGAATGGGAGATGCTCATCTCCAGGCACTGCTGGCCCGTTCCTACGCAAACGGCGCCGATGGTAATGCGGCCCTTTTCCAGGACCTTCATGGCGGTCACGAACCCTCTTCCCTCTTCCAACCCGATGATGTTCCCGGCCGGCACCTGGCAGTCCTCGAAAACGATCTCGGAGGTGTTGTTTCCGTGAATCCCCATCTTGCGGTCGATCTTGCCCACCGAATATCCGGGGAACGTATTCTCCACGATGAAAGCCGTCACTCCCCGGGGACCTTTCGTCTTGTCGGTAACCGCCATGACGGTGACCACGTTGGCGATGTCCCCGTTGGTGATGAAATGCTTCAACCCGTTCAGCAGGTACACATCCCCCTTCTTTTCGGCCTTGGTCTGGATGTTGGCGGCATCCGAGCCGGCGTTGGGCTCGGTCAGGGCAAAGGCTGCGGTCCACTCCCCGCTGGCGATCCGGGGGAGATACTTTTCCTTTTGCTCCGGAGTCCCATCGATCAAAATTCCCTGGGAGCCGATTCCGTTGTTGGTCCCGAATCGGGAACGGAAGCAGGCGTTGGTCCTTCCGAATTCCTCATTCATGACGCATTCGCCCAGGGTTCCCAGCCCCATGCCTCCATATTCTTCGGGGATCGATAGGCCGAAAAAACCCATCTCCCGCATCTTCTGCACCACGCTTTCCGGGATTTTTTCTTCCTCTTCCACCTTTTGAGAGATGGGTTCCAGCTCATTTTTCACGAAGCGGCGAGCGGTATCGCGCATCATTCTTATATTTTCCGGCAATTCGAAATCCATGGCTTTCCTCCTTCGAATTTTAATGCGATCGGATTCAAGAGGGCGGCAAGATCATAACATAGAACCCTTGCCGAGGGAAAGGCTTGTCGTCTTCTTCCCGGTAAGGGCCAAGGATCGATCACTCCTTCATCAGGCTGGGCAGGTAGAGCATGATTTCCGGGAAGATCACACAAGTGACCAGCCCGATGATCTGGAGGAGGATGAACGGGATGATGGAATGGTAGATATCTCCCATGGTAATCCCTGGCGGCGCCACCCCTTTGAGGTAAAAGAGGGTGTAGCCGAAGGGGGGGGAAACGTAGGCGGTCTGGGCGTTCACCAGAAAGAGAAGGCCGAACCAGATGGGATCGAAGCCCAGACGCAGAATGATGGGCGTAAAGATGGGTACGCAAAGCAGGATGATTCCGATCTCGTCGAGAAAACAGCCCAGCACCGTCAACAGGCCCAGGATGAGGAACAGGATGACCCAGCGGTTCAGTTCCATCCCGGTTACGAAATGGGTGACCAGGTCGCCCCCCCCGATGGCGGTGAATACGGATATGAAGCAACGAGCGCCGATGGTAATCCAGAGGATCATGCAGGTCACGGTGGCCGTGGTATAGGTAGATTGGACGATCAGGCCCAGCGACAATCGCCGGTACACCAAGGCTGAGAAGAGGGCTCCCACGCACCCCACGGCCGCGGCCTCGGTGGGGGTGGCAATGCCGAAATAGATGGTGCCCAGAACGGCAAGGACGAGCAGGGTGGGGAGGGCGATACTGCGGAGCACTTTGACCCGGCCCGCCCAGGTGACCCTCGCTCTTTCTTCGGCAGGGGGCGCAGGCCCCAATTCGGGGTTGATCCAGCAGCGAATCGCGATATAGATGATGTAAAGGCCCGAAAGGAGGAGTCCCGGCCCCACTGCCCCGATGAACAGCTTGCCGATGGAGAGGCCCGCGGTCACGGCATACACCACGGTAACCACGCTGGGGGGAATCAGGATGCCCAGCGTTCCTCCCGCGCAGATGGTCCCCAGGGCCAGTTTTTTGTCGTAGCGGCGCTTCAGCATTTCCGGCAGGGCCAGGATTCCCATGGAGGCCACCGCCGCGCCCACGATGCCGGTCATGGCGGCCATGATGGTGCAGATGACCACAACCCCGATGGCCAGCCCGCCCCTCACCGGCCCGAACCAGACCTGCATGGCGTTAAAAAGGTCCTCGATGACCCCGGAGCGCTGGAGGACATTGGCCATGAAAATATAAAGGGGAATGGCCACAAAGTAGTAGTTGGTCATCGTGTCCCAGGTCTGGACGATGACCAAAAGCATGGAATTGGGTCCCCAGAGGAGAAAGGAGAAAAAAAGGGCCAGGCCCCCCAGCACGAAGGAGAGGGGAAGGCCGGTGAAGAGGAAAAAAACGAAGGTGGCAATAAGGATGAAGACGGTCGTCTCGATGTTCAGAGCCCGCCCTCCTTTCCCGTCGCCAGGGTGTGGAGGTCCCGGATGAACTTGGCAGCCCCTTGGAGGAAGAGGAGAAAGGCCGCCACGGGGATGACCGTTTTAAAGGGGTAGACGGGCGGGGCCCAGGCCGACGACAGGGTTTCCCGGAATGACCAGGCATCCTGGGCGAAGCCGAGACCTTTGTATATCATCACCCCAACGAAAAGGAAAAAAACCGGGAAGGTGACCACGTCGGCGATCGCCTTGGCCCGGGTGGAAAGGCGGCCATAGAGGATGTCCACGCTCACGTGGCCCTTACGGGCGTGGGTGTAGGCCCCGATGAGCATGAAGTAAGCGCCGAACACCAGATAGTTCAGTTCGAAGGACCAGGTCGTGGGGTTCTGGAATAGGTACCGCATAACCACTTCGTAGGTCGTGGCCACGATGATGATCCAGATCGACCAGCTCGTCGCTTTGGCCGTCCATTCGTTGATCCGGTCGATAAAGGAAAGGACTTTCTTTAGCTTCTTCATGGAGGCTGGGGGTCAAAAGAATGGGGTGCCGGACCCGACCACGGGACCGGCACCCTCAGGATGGATTGGTAGCCCCGGAAAACGAGTCTCCCCGGGAGACCGGGATCAATCGAGCAGTCCCAACTGCTTCATCCAGGCGATCTGGGAATCATAGACCTGCTTGGCCTTGGGGCTTTTCTTGGCGTAATCCTCCCAGACTTCCATGGCCACCTTGCGGATTTTCTTGATCTCGGAATCCGGCCAGTAGATGACCTGGCAGCCCTTTTTCTTGAAGTTCTCCAAAGCCTCGTAATCCTTCACCAGGTTTTGGGCGAACATTTCGGCTGAATATTCCCTCCCGGCACTTTCCAAGATTGCCTGTACGTCCTTTGGCAGGCTGTTCCAGGCCTTCATGTTGACTACGTAACAGGTAGCGGTGGTGGGCTGGTGAAAACCGGGAAGAATGATGTACTTGGCCACTTCGTGCAGTCCTGCGTCGAAGTTGGCGGCAAGACCGCCACGATCGGCGAAATCGATGATCCCCTTTTCCAGGGCGGGATAGACTTCGGCTGTCGGCAGGGGCGTCACCGAAGCGCCCAGTTTGGTCAGGACCGGCCCGGCAATTCCCACAAAGCGCCCCTTCTTTCCTTTGAGGTCCGCAACCCCTTTGAGAGGCACCTTGGAATGAAGCGGCTCCTCCCCGTAAATGGTAGGGGCCAGGTAATGAAGACCCAGTTTCTTGTAGGAATCCCTGAGCATCTCAACGCCACCCTTATGCCAGAACCAGGTCTCGAACTGCCAGGCGTCGGTGAAGCCCAGGGGCAGGGAGGAGGTAAAGGCCACCTCGGGCATCTTGCCGATGTAATAGCCTTCATAGGTCTTCATCATCTCGAACATGCCGGCCTGTACCGATTCGAGCATCTGCATGGTGGGAACCAGGGAACCGGGCGCAAAGACTTTGATCTCCAGCCTCCCCCCGGTGAGTTCCTTCACTCGCTTGGCGAACCCTTCCTCGATCCTGTAAGGTAGTGTACCCGGATCCCACAGCACCTGCATTCGCCACTGGGTGGGCTGCTGCGCCTCGGCCTGCTCTCCCGGCATAACCGGAGACAGAACCAGGGCTGCGAAAACCAGCATTCCAAAGATCAGGCTTTTTCTCAACATTGCGAATTCTCCTTTCGTTATGGGAGTTTGGTGACCCACGGCAGAATGCCTCCCCTTTTTCCCCATTTCGGATAAAAAGGGGGGCGTTCGTTTTCAAAAAATCTTTGCCTATAATCCGTAGCCAAAAAACGAATATATAAAAAGGAAAGGAGGGAGTC
>JACAEW010000058.1 GCA_013388675.1 Syntrophaceae bacterium
ATAGGCCGTGGGGGCGGGTTTCAAACCCGCCCCCACGGAGAAAAAAATCAACGGAAGAACCGGATCACCTCCCGGATGGGTTTTCTCGGCCTGAGTTCCGGCGTCTCCGCAGGGTATCCCACCGGAATCAATCCCACAAAGTCCCACTCCGGCGGAACATTCAGGAGGGCTTCGATCTCCTTCTTGGCCTGCAGCGGTCCGGCCATCCAGGTCGTCCCCAGTCCGAAGTAATGCAGAAAGAGGCAGATGTACGTGATGGCCGCGGCCGCGCTCTGGAGGCTGGATTTTCCGATTTCCCGCCAGGAACGGATCTCCCGGGCGATGGGGTCCTGCTCTCCCCTGGCCCTCAGGATCTGGTCGGCGATGCTGGAATATCTTCCCATGAGCACCGCGATGCATACGGGGGCTCCACGGAAGAAATCCGAGGTCTGCCGCCACCTGGCCACGGTATCCCCGAACTGCCTGGCTTCCGGCCAGGAGGCCAGGAGTTCGGTCTTGGCCTTAACCGCATCGCCCATCTTCTGAATCAGCTCCTTGTTGGTGACGATCCAAAACCTCCAGGCCTGTTGATTTCCCCCGTTCGGCGCCCAGGTGGCCAATTCCAGGGCTTTCAGCAGGACCTCCTCCGGCACCGGTTTGTCCTGGAACTTGCGGACGGAGCGGCGGGTCCGAACCAGGTCTCCCAAATCGGTAAAATCGATCATACATAATCCCCCAGTTATTTAAATCAGAGCAGTCAACGGAATCAAAAAGACTCCTTGCACATTCCATGGGAGTCTGAAAAGAAAATACCCGATATGGAGCGATAAATCAAGGAAGGAATTGCCGAGGCAGGGGGAAGGGCCCCCCTGCTGCCGGGGGGGGCCGAGCCCTTCCCAAAAGGGAATCCATTCTACTTCGCTTTGGGTCCGTATTCCAGACTCTTCTTCCAGTTCATCCATTCCCGCCAATCCGGGTACACGTAGCGGCCCATGTTCATGTCGGTGGGATGCTCGTACCGGGCCCCGGGAAGGAGGATGACGGCCTTCATTTCGGGACGGTTCTCCTTGTTCTTTCGGTTTACGATGTCCACCAGGTAGCTGGGGTCCTCATAGCAGTTGGCCCAGTTGTCGAAATGATCGGGAATGACCACTTTGGCGTTCATAGCCTCCGCCACCCGCCACACGTCCCAGGGGGACATCTTGTCGGTATAGCCGGGGCCGTTGTTCCCCATGTCCATGCAGACCACATCCACTTTATACTTCTCCCCGACCATGCGGTACCCGTTGTGGTAAAGGGTGTCCCCCAGAAAAGCGAGCCCTCCTCCCGGGGTGTTGAAGATATAGCTGACTGCGACTTCCTCGAAGGGCTGGGGGGTCTCGAAGCCGGTCTTGGTGACGATCACGTCAAAGTTGGGGGCGAAGTCGATCTTCATGTCGGCAATCTTCACGCTCTTTCCCACCTGGGCCACGATGATCCGGTCTTCCGGCACCCCCATGTTTTTCTTCATCCGGCGGCAGGTTTCCGGGGGACCGATGAACTTGCATTTGGTGGTCTGCAGGGCCGCCGAGATGGTGTAGAAGTCCATATGGTCCTGATGGTGGTGGGTGATGCAGACGGCGTCCAGGCGCTTGAACTTCCAGGGGTCGATCACATGGGGATTGAGGCGCATCCAGTAGAGCTTGTCCGCGCCCGCGGTGCGGCAGACCCCGCAGTAGGAATAATCCGTGAAGAGGCTGGGGCCGGCATAGAGGTCCACCAGGAATACGGCCCCGGCCTGCGACTTCAGGGCGAACGACGGGCCGCCGAAGTACCACATGGCCCCCGTCTTGGGCTTGACTTTGAACTGATCGATCTCGTAATTCAGGTAGGTGCCCCATTCGGGAAAAACCTCCTTCAGCCAGATGTCCCGGTTCATCTCGCGGGGCAGGCCGACCGTACCGCCATCCAGTACGCCTCTCTCGTCATATTTCACCACAGTTTCCTTACTCATCCTAGTCCTCCTTTTCAGTTTTTAGCGCGCCAGGTTAAATGCCCAACCTTCGACTTCAGAAACTTGAGAGTCTTATGCCCTGATGTTCTCGAAAAAGTCGAAAAGGGGGTCGCTCCCGCGTGGGCCGGGGCCAAGAATGGATTCTATCCCCCGGGACCCCGCTTCCGCGGGAATGAAGAAAATAAAATAAAAATGTGTTTCCCCGAAGACATTATACTTTGACCCCCAGATATTTTTCCACCTCCTCCTGTCGGGCATGTAATTCCTCTCGCGTTCCGCACAGGCGGATATGTCCTTTTTCCAGGATATAGGCCCGCAAATTCTTACTGAGATTCAGGGACATTTCGTAGTTTTGCTCCACCAGCAGAATGGTGACTTTGTTTTGATGCAGTTTCTTGAGCATTCCCCAGATTTCTTCCACAATCAGCGGGGCTAAACCTTCCGTGGGTTCGTCGATCATCATCAATTGGGGGTTCGCCACCAAGCCCCGGGCAGTGGTCAGCATCTGCTGTTCCCCCCCGGAAAGGCTCTCGCCCATCTGGTTCAATCTTTCTTTGAGCTTGGGAAAATAGAGGAACACCATCTCCAGGGTTTCGCTCATATTCACGTTTTTTCCATGGATCAGCATGCCCAGTTTAAGATTCTCCAAGACCGTAAGATTGGGGATGATCCGCCTGTCTTCGGGGATAAAAGAAATCCCCCGGCGGGCAATTTTATCCGGCGTCAACCGGGTAATATCCTCTCCGTTCAGGGAAATTTTTCCAATCTTGCAGGGGGCGATTCCCATGATGCTTTTCAGGGTCGTGCTTTTTCCCACGCCGTTTCTGCCGAGCAGGACAACGATCTCTCCGTCCCTGACTTCTAGCGATACGTTGTGCAGAATGTGGCTGGTTCCGTAGTAGGTATGGATGGATTCCACCGTTAACATTCTTTCCTGCCCCCTAGATACACCCTCTGGACCTCTTCGTTACAGCTGATTTCATTGGGGCTACCGCAGGCCAACACCCTTCCTTCGTTCAGGCAGAGGACCTCGTCCGAAATCTTCATGACCACGTTCATGTCGTGCTCCACGAGAATGATCGTCAGCTTCAGGCTATC
Organism: Syntrophaceae bacterium; assembly: GCA_013388675.1. GTDB lineage: Bacteria > Desulfobacterota > SM23-61 > SM23-61 > SM23-61 > SM23-61. Next base: position 3,071 of record JACAEW010000058.1, read on the forward strand.
CCTTAGGCCACGGATCATTTCCGTGGCCATGATCGTTTCCGCCGGACTCATCCCGGCGGTCGGTTCATCCAGGAGCAGCAACTGGGGTTCCGTTGCCAGAGCAATCCCGATCTCCAGATACTTCTTTTCTCCGTGGGATAGGGTTGAGGAGGTTCGATCGCGGGAATCGGCCAGTTGCACCATCTCGAGGATCTTCATGGTTTTGTGATTGATATCTTCCAGGGAGTCGGCCTTTTGCCAAAAATTGAAGGAAGTTTTCCGCGACTGGGCCGAAATCCGAACATTCTCAAAAACCGAAAGCCGCGGAAAGATATGGGTGATCTGGAATGTCTTGGTAATACCGATCTGGGAGATTTGGTTCATCTTCTTGTGGGTAATCTCTTTCCCCCGGAAAAAAATCTTCCCATCGGTAGGGCTGTAGAGGCCCGATAATAGATTGAATAGGGTCGTCTTTCCGGCTCCGTTGGGACCGATGATCGATTTCAGTTGCCCTTCCTCCACCTGAAAATTGACGCGGTCCACCGCCTTAAGGCCCCCGAAATATTTGCACAAATTATGGGTTTCCAAAAAGGCCATCGATTCTATCCTTTTCCGGAATCCCTTTCCTCGAATTCCTGTACTGCCGCCTTTCGGGCCATATACTTTGACTTGAGGGTGCCCACAATCCCTTCCGGGAAAATCAGGATCAAGGTCATGAAAAGAATCCCCACCACCAATTCCCACTCTTTCAACACCCAACTTAGCTTGTTCTGGGCGTATAGGAAAACGGCGACGCCCACGACTGGACCGATGAAGGTGTGCATTCCTCCAAGGATAGTCATCAGAAGGATTGTCCCGGAGGTAAGCCAGAAAAGGGCTGATAGGGGCCCGTATCCGAGGTAGACACAGAACAGCCCGCCCGCTAAGGCGGAAAAGAGGCCAGAAAAGAGAAGGGATATAAATTTCGCCATCGTGACGTTATAGCCAGAAGCGATGGTCCGCGGTTCATTCTCGCGAATCGCCTGGAGCAAGCGCCCAAATGGGGAATTTAAAATCCGCCAAATGCAGAGGATGGAAGCTCCCACGACTACATATACGAAATAGTAAAGGGGAAAGGGGCTCTGGAGGTCCACGGAAAAGGGAAAAGACAGGCTCAGCTTAGGAATGAATTTCAATCCGTCTTCCCCACCGGTCCACTTTTTAAACGGGGAGAGGGCCATAAAATAAAACATCTGGGCCACGGCCATGGAGATCATGGCAAAATAAACTCCCCGCTTTTTGATGGCCAAAGCCCCCACCAAGACCGCCAAGAGTGCGCCCAAAACCATGCTGATCGCTAGCCCTCCCCAAACCGATAGGCCAAAATACCGGATCGCCATTCCGCATCCGTAACACCCCAGGCCGAAATAGGCGGCATGGCCGAAAGACAGAATTCCCGTATGTCCCAAAAGCAGGTTAAAGCCGAGGGCGAAAAGACCAAAGATCAGAATTTCCGTCATGAGGGGAGTTGAGATGATATGAGGGGCGATCAAGAAAACCAATAGGGTAATCCAGACAACCCGGTTGCTTGTTGGGGCGCCGGATGCATCCGTTTTAGGGACCTTCATTTTCTTCGACCCTATCCTCAATTCCCAAAAAATCCATCTTCCATGGGCGAACCCTGCCCATGCGAAGAATACCGATTTTTTCCCCGGCTCCCAATCGGCTCAATCCATCTTGAAATCATCATTCCAAACTATACTCTGCCGGCTTCCCCAAACAGGCCCCGGGTTCGAACCAAAAGAATCAAAAACATCGTTATGAAAATAGCCACATTGGACCAGTCACTGGCCAAAAGGGATACAAAGCTAATGACCTGTCCGATAATCAGCCCTCCAAGGATCGCTCCCCCTAAACTGCCCAATCCACCGATGACCACTACCACGAAGCATTCGATGGTCATCTCTACTCCCATGTCAGGCAGGGCGGATTGAATGGTAGAATTGATCCCCCCAGCCAGCCCGGCCAGCCCAACCCCCAAAGCAAAACCGAAGGTCCAGATGCGGGGGACATCGATACCCAGAGTTCGCACCATAAGGCTGTCCCGCGTCGCCGCCCGGATGATCATTCCCAGATTCGTTTTTTTAAAAAAGTACCAGAGAAAAATTAAGACCCCCAAAGTGAGTAAAATAATGAATACCCGGTATTTGGGGATAAAAACCCCCCCCCACGTCAGGGAGCCGGTAAAAAGCGGCGGAAGGGGTACAATTTGCCCCACCGTCCCGAAGATCATCCGCATGAGGTCCGTAATCGCCACGGAAAAACCGAAGGTCAACATTAACGGATATAAAGGGTCCTTTCCGTAAAGAGGTTTAATTAGATAGCTTTCCGTTACCCAACCGATCAGGCCCACGATGATCACGGCGCTCGCCAGACCGAGCCAGAAGTTTCCGAACAGGGAAAAGATTACGAAGGTGGCGAAGGCCCCCAACATGTAGAAGGTCCCATGAGCAAAATTCACCACATCCAGCAGGCCAAAAATAATGGTCAATCCGCAGGCCATCAGGATATAAACCGCTCCGAGGGCCAAGCCGAAAAGCATCTGGTTAATGATTAGAGTTGAATCAATTTCCATGATCCATCCTGAATAGAAGGGGGCTTGGAATCCCCAAGCCCCCGGGGATATCCAATTATTTACCGGGAAGCTTCACCTGTCCAAAGGGGACATCTTTCTTTTGGTTCTCGCAGCTTTCCAGGGTTTCGGTCCATGGAATTTCCGCTACGACCTTTCCGAAGTTTCGCCCCGAAGCTTTGGCCCCGATTCCTTGCAAGATGACGACGCTGGTGGTGCGGATATGGTCGCAGGCCCGAAACTCCTCGGGACCTTTGTTGTAATCCATTTTGAACCCCTGCAAGGTCTTGACGAGTTTGTCCACGTCCGTAGTCGTTCCGGCTTTGTTCATGGCCTCCAGGAGAGCACGGGTTCCCACGTACCCGCCGTCGGAATCCTGGGAGGGGACCTCTCCGTATTTCTTTTCATAGGCGTCCACGAACTTCTTGGCCTTGGGGAATTTATCCTGCAAGGACCAATAAAAGGTGTGCCCACCGAAAAAGTTCTCATTATAGATCGCCCCGGCGGCTTTGATGGTGTACAAATGGCTTTTGGGAATGGCGAACTTCATTTTCTTGTTGGTCAATCCGGCTTCTCCCAACTGTTTGATAATGGCATCCATCGACTGGCCGTACACGTTGATGACCAGGATATCCGGGTTCGTGGCCGCAATTCGGGGAATATGGGCCGAGTAGTCCGTCTGCCCGAGGGGAGAATAGATGTTTCCCAAAAATTTCCCTCCCATCCTTTCGCTGATCACCATCCAGGCGGCCAGTTCATCATGGCCAAAGCGATAATCCTGGGTAATAATCATCCAAGATTTGCCCAAATTCTGAAAGGCATATTTCGCGGTGGCCACGCCGGTTTGGTACGGGATCATTCCGGACACAAAGCCGTATCCGCACTGCTCCTTGCCGACCGGAATGCTGCTGTGGCAGAAGGACATGTAGAGAACCTTGTTTTTACAGGCCCATTCGTTGACCGCTACGGCAATTCCTCCAGAAAGAGTCCCGCCGATCGCTCTCACTCCCATGCCGTCAACCATTTCTTTATACTTTCGAATTGCCACTGCGGCCTTAAATTCATCATCGCCCATGACCACTTCGGCCTTCTGACCCAAGACCCCGCCGGCCGCATTGATTTCTTCCAGGGCCATCTCCGACCCTTTTTTCATATCCGTCCCCATGGCCGAAAAAGGCCCAGAAAGCGGGAACAGCAATGCCGCAATGGGCTTGGCGGACGCAACCGCTGTAAACATCAAGGTGACTCCCAAAACGGATGCAACGAAACAACTTGCCTTTTTCATTTCCAACCTCCTTTTCTTTGTTTTTTCCCCATGCATGGAAAGGAATATTTTTCCCTTCTTCCTGCTCTTTCGTTAAATTCTCTTCCGTCCCTTCTTTGGCGAAAAAACCATTGAGAATATCAAGTCTCCAGGTACGCTCCCTTCATTGCCGAAACCGCCTGTGTTGCATAGCGGCGGAGAATCCCGGCAGGATGTTGAATCTTGGGGGGCTTCCAATGCTTTCTTCTCTCCTCGAAGACCGCCTGAATCGGGCGGGGCTCCATCTTCTTCCCCTTGATTCCCACCACCGCCAACACCCGCTTGGGGATATCGATCCGGATGAGGTCCCCGTCTTCCACCAGGGCGATGGGGCCGCCCTGAGCCGCCTCGGGGGACACATGGCCGATGCAGGGTCCCCGGGTAGCGCCGGAAAATCTTCCATCGGTCACGATGGCCGTGTTGCTCAGGTTTGGGGGGGTCACCAGAGCCTCGGTCGTAGCCAGAATCTCGGGCATCCCGCTTCCCCGGGGGCCTTCATAGCGGAGGACCACCACGGAGCCGGGCTTGACCTTTCCCCGACGGATGGCCTCATAAGCCGGCTCCTCCCGATCGAAGACCCGCGCCGGCCCCTCATGGGTGCGCATCTCCGGGGCCACCGCCGCGTATTTGACCACGGCCCCTTCGGGAGCAAGATTTCCCTTCAACACCGCGATGGAGCCGTAGGCTTTGCTGTCCTTCACCCTGCGGATCACCTCTTCCCTCCTCAGCTTATAATTGGCCAGGTATCCTTCCCCCCTGCGGAAAAAACCTTCCTTCTCCGTCTGGCGCAGGTTTTCCTCCAGGGTCTTCCCGGTTACGGTCAAAACCTTCAAATTGAGGAGGTCGCGAATTTCCATCTGCACCCGAGGAACTCCTCCCGCATACCAGAAGAGCTCGTTTACATACTCCCCCGATGGTTGGATATTTGCAAGGTAAGGAATCTCGCGATTACAGCGGTCGAAGATTTCGGCGTCGATTTCGATCCCCAGCTCGTGGGCCACCGCCGGCAAGTGCAGGAGGGCGTTGGTGGACCCGCTGATGGCCGCATGGACCTTGATGGCGTTTTCCAAGGCTTCTTTCGTAAGAATGTCCGATACTTTGATTCCTCGCTTGGACAGCTCCATCACCTGTCGGCCGGCCTGGCGGGCCAGTCGCCCGATGGCCGTGAGGCTGGCGGGCAGAAGGGCGGCTCCCGGCAGGGTCAAGCCCAGGGCTTCGGACATGCACTGCATGGTGCTCGCCGTACCCATGAACTGGCAGGCCCCGGCCCCGGGACAGCCGGAGAGCTGGTAATCCCGGACTTCCCGGGACACTTCCTCCCCCCGGCGCCACCGGGCGGCGGTCTCACCCACCAGAAGGCTGTGGGACATGTTGGGTCCGACGCGATTGCTGCCCCCGGGGATGTGAATGGCGGGGATGTCCAAGCGGCTTAGGGCCATGAGATGGGCCGGAATGGACTTGTCGCACGATGAGATCGCGACGATTCCATCCCAGGGGATGACTCGCCCGTGGACCTCGACCAGGTCGCAAAGGACCTCCCGGGAGGGAAGAATGAAATTCATCCCGCTGTGCAGCATGGCCCAACCGTCGCAGATGTCGGTGCCGTGGAAGCGGGCCGGCTTTCCGCCTTCCTGAAAGACCCCGATCGAGGCCTCTTTTCCTAAAGCATCCAGGTGCACGCTGCCGGGATGGCTGTCACCGAAAACATCTTCGATCAGGACTTGGGGCTTGCTCAGGTCCGCCTCGTCCCAATCCATGCCGCAGCAGAGGGTGTCCACCTGCAACCATTCTTTCCGAATCTTGCTGCTTTTGGGCTTCATATATTTTTTCCCTTGTATCGATTCACCTTTTTGAAAGGGTCTTCTTTAATCCCCCCTCCGCCCCCCCCTTTTTTAAAGGGGGAAACGGGGGGATTTGTGAAGATCCCTTACCGAAAAAGAGACGCAGGGGGAGATAGCCGTTTTTATCAAAAAAAAGAGATTCTTTCCCTTTCATGCGAGCGCCGATCCGGAGACGGCCGATATCTATTTCCCCCCCGGACGCAATTCGATGTTGGACATCTTTTCCAGGACCTTCAGCATGGCGGTGTGATCTTCCTGGAGCAGATCATAAGCCCCCATGGCATTCCAGAGGTCCATCACCATGTTGGCCCCCGGCAGATAAATTCCCTTTTCCCTGGCTACGGCCAGGACGATCCCGATATCCTTCTGATGGAAAACGGCCTTGCCCCCCGGCTTGAAGTTGCGGTCCAACATCCTTTTGCCGTGCTCTTCCAGGATGCGGCTCTGGGCAAACCCTCCCAACAATGCCTGGCGCACCTTAGCCGGGTCGGCGCCGGCTTTTTGGGCGAAGATCAGGGCTTCGCAGACCGCTTCGATGGTAAGGGCCACAATAATCTGATTGGCGGCTTTGGCAATCTGCCCCGCTCCCTGGTTTCCGATATGGGTGATGTTCTTTCCCATCTTTTGGAGGACCGGGAGCACTTTCTGGAAAACCTCGCTCTTCCCGCCCACCATGATGGACATGGAAGCCTGCTGAGCCCCGACTTCTCCTCCGCTCAAAGGAGAATCGAGCATCTCGATTCCCTTGGAATTGAGCTGGGCGGCGATCTTCTGTACCGTGAGGGGGGAGATCGTGCTGGTCTCCACCAGGATCGACCCTTTCTTCATCCCCTCGCCGAGGCCGTCCTTTCCCAGGACGACGCTCTCCACTACTTGGTCATTGGTGAGAGAGGTAATTACCAGGTCTGCCGCCTGACCCACCTCTTTGGGAGAGAAGGCCTCCTTGGCCCCCGCGGCGACCAGTTCTTTTACCGGCTCCCGGTTCAGGTCGTGGACGACCAGGGAATAGCCTCCCTTTATTAAATTCCTGGACATGGGCTTTCCCATCGTTCCCAGCCCCACAAAACCGATCGGATTCAGCTCCATTCTTTCACCCCCCAAAAAACTCGCTAAATATCTTGCCGACTCTTCCCAGCAGGAAAAAATCAGTTTGACGATGAACGCTACGATTTCTACAATAGAAAGCCGGCCGTGTCAAGTATCTTTAACATGCGGTTTTTCCCGGGTTAATCTCTGGCCTTTGAAGAATCGGCAGCCAGATCGACATAAAGCGGTAATGTTGTGGAGGAAAAGCATTGACAGATCCTGTTTTAGAGATTATAAGATGAAACTGGGTTTGGCGGTGGGGAAAAAAAGGTATCTTTTTTCGTATCCGGAAAACCTTGCCGGGCCTGATTTGGCGTTTGAATCGTTGGCCGGGCGATCTTCGTGCTGTCCCCCTTTCCCAGCCCCTCTCCATACACCCTTTTTGAATGCGAAGCGATGCACGAGGGGGTCAATGGCAGACCTTTTTTGCGGTTGGGCCGTTCGGCCCGGAGAAACTGAGGAGATCGGAGATGGTGGAAATTCGTTTTCACGGCAGGGGCGGACAGGGGGCGGTTATTGCCTCCAAGATCCTGGCTTCTGCGCTTTTCAAGGAGGGGAAATACGCCCAGGCCTTTCCCGCCTTCGGCGCCGAGAGGCGGGGCGCCCCGGTCATGGCCTTCACCCGATTCGACCACAAGGCCATTACCCGCAGGTCCATGGTCTACGAGCCGGACCACGTTGTGGTCCTGGACGAGCCAATCCTCGATTTGGTCGATGTGACCGCAGGGCTCAAAGAAAAAGGATGGATCCTGATCAACACGCCCCGGTTGCCTTCGGATTTCCCCCGATACAATCGATTCCATGTGGCCACGGTCGATGCCAGCCGGATTGCCGCGGAGAATGGGCTGGGCACGGCCACGGCCCCGGTAGTGAACACGGTTATCCTGGGGGCTTTTTCCAAGGTCAGCGGGCTGGTGGGGCTGAAAGCGGTGATCGAGGGAATCAAAGAGTACGTCCCTTCGAAGCCCGAGGCCAACGCAGCTGCGGCCGAGGCGGCTTTTGAACGGGCAAAGGCTTGAGAAGTCTGTAGGGGCGGCCCGGCCGGTCGGCCCTACGAACTTTATACAGGAGTCAAGAATGAGGAAAAAACCGGCCAAGAAGAAAGCCGTTGTGAAAAAGCCAGCGGTTGCCGGAAAGAAGCCCTATCTTCCCCCCATGTCCCTCTCCTTCGAGGGAACCCTGGCGACCAAAACCGGGACCTGGCGGTATCTCACTCCCGCTTACTTGAACAAGCTGGCCCCCTGTAATGAAGCCTGCCCGGCGGGCGAAGATGTGGAAGCGGCCATGGTTCTGTCCGGAAGGGAAGATTATCTCGGAGCGTGGGAAAAAATCACCCGGGAAAACCCCCTGCCCCGGGTTTGCGGGCGGGTGTGCTTCCATCCCTGCGAGGGGTCCTGCAACCGGAAAGATTACGATGAAGCCGTGGCCATCAACGCCCTGGAGCGTTTTCTTGGGGACTATGCTTTTCAGGCAGGAAGGCGTTTTTCTCCTCCCGCAGAGAAGAGGAAGGAGAAAGCGGCGGTCATCGGCTCTGGACCGGCGGGCCTTTCCTGCGCTTACCACCTGGCTTCCTTGGGGTATGGGGTCACCCTGTTCGAAGCCCTTCCCCAGTTCGGAGGAATGCTTCGTTACGGAATCCCGGCCTACCGGTTGCCCAAAGAGATCCTGGAACAGGAGATCGATCAAATTTTGGCTCTGGGAGTGGAACCGAAAGCCAACTGCCGCGTGGGCAAAGATATAAAATGGGAGGAATTGAAAAAGTTCGACGCCGTGTTTGTGGCCTCGGGGGCCTGGAGAAGCCTACCCTTGGGCGTTCCGGGGGAAGATTCCCCAGGGGTCATGTCCGGGGTGAACTTCCTGCAAAAGGTCAATTCCGGGGAGAAGGTCGACCTGGGCGAAAGGGTTGCCGTTATCGGCGGGGGAAACACGGCCATGGACGCAGCCCGCTCGGCGCTTCGCCTGGGAGCCAAGCCCCTGGTTGTCTACCGCCGGACCCAAGAAGAAATGCCCGCCTGGCAGGAGGAGGTCTCCGAGGCGGAAGAAGAGAATATCGAGGTCATCTACCTGAGCTCTCCGGTGAAAATAATAACCGACCGGGGAAAGGTGAGGGGAATCGAATGCCTCAAGAATATTCTCGGCCCTCCGGGAAAAGACGGGCGAAGAGAGCCCGTTCCCATCGAGAATTCCCATTTTACCCTCCCTGCGGATTCGGTGATCTCGGCCATCGGGGAGGCCCCGGACCTGTCCTTCCTTCCTCCCGAGCTGCAGATTTCCCAAAGTGCAATCCCGGTGGATGAAACCGGGGCTACGAGGGTGGAGAAGGTTTTTGCCGGGGGCGATGTCGTGGCCCAGCCCCGCACCGTTTCCTTCGCCATCGGCTCGGGGAAAAAGGCGGCCATGGCCATCGACGCGACCCTCCGGGGCAAGGACGCGGCCGAGGCCATCCGCATGGCCCGGCAGGGAGAGAAGGGGAGCCTCTCCATGTTCCGCTACCGGAACGGAGGGAGCGACGGCACCGCTCAGGAGGTGGTGAAGTTCTCCGAGTTGAACACCGCCTACTTTACCCGCCAGGGGCGCAGGCCCAAAGAGAAGATTTCCGCGAAGGAACGGGCCAAAAGCTTCTCCGAAATCACCCCAGGCCTCTCCAAGGCTTCCGCCCTCCTGGAAGCCCGGCGCTGTTTCAACTGCGGGGTGTGCAACCTGTGCGACAACTGCTTTTTCTTCTGTCCCGACCTGGCCATTTCCGCCCGGCCGGACAAGCAGGGCTACGAAATCAACTACGATTATTGCAAGGGATGCTGTATTTGCGTGGAAGAATGCCCCCGCGGAGCCATCGCCATCGAGGTGAAGAAATGAAAAAACTGCTCACCGGAAACTCTGCGGTCTCTTGGGCGGTCCTCCTCTGCCGGGCCGAAGTCATCTCCGCCTACCCCATCACTCCCCAGACCACCATCGTGGAGGAGCTTTCGGAAATCGTGGCCGACGGCCGGCTGAGGGCCCGGTTCATTCGGGTGGAGTCGGAGCATTCCGCCCTGGCCAGCGTGGCCGCCGCCTCGGCCAGCGGCGCGCGGGTATTTACCGCCACTTCTTCCCATGGCCTGGCGTACATGCACGAGATGCTCCACTGGACCTCGGGCTCCCGTCTCCCGGTGGTGATGGTCAATGCCAACCGGGCCCTTGGAGCTCCCTGGAACATCTGGTGCGACCACAGCGACAGCCTGTCGCAGAGGGACACGGGATGGATTCAGTTTTACTGCCAGAGCGCTCAGGAGGTCCTCGACACCGTAATCATGGCCTACCGGATTGCCGAGGAAGTTCTTCTCCCGGTGATGATCATGGAAGACGGTTTTTTTCTCTCCCACACTTCCGATGTGGTCGATGTGCCCGATCAGAAGGGAGTGGACGCCTTCCTTCCACCCTTTCAGCCCCGTTTTAAGCTCAGTCCCCAGGACCCCCATACGTACAATCTCATGGCCGATCCCTCCACGTTCATCCGCTTCAAACAGGAAGCCCAGCAGTCCATGGAGAAGGCCAAGAAGGTGATTACCCGGGTGGGCCGGGAGTTCAGGGCCCGCTTCGGCCGGGGCTATGGAACAACCGGAAAGGTGCGCTTGGGCGATGCCGAAGTGGTGCTTCTCACCCTGGGAACAGCGGCCAGCACGGCCCTGGAAGTGGTGGATGCCCTTCGAAAACAGGGCCAAAAGGTAGGCCTCTGCCGGCTGCGTATGTTTCGCCCCTTTCCGGCGGAAGAAGTAGGGCGAATTCTCAGCCAAGCCAAGAAAGTGGCCGTCTTGGACCGGGATCATTCCCTGGGGGCCGGGGGCATCGTCGCTCAGGAGCTGAAGGCGGCTCTTTACGGGTCCGCAAAGAGGCCCCGGGTCTACGAATTCATCGCCGGCCTGGGGGGAAAAGACATCACCCCGGAAGATATCGGGGAAATTTTTGAATATACGATGAGCCAGTCCAGCCCCAACGGGGCCCCGGTTTGGATGGGAGTCAAGAAATGAAAGGAATTGAACCCAAAGCCAAAGAATTGCTGGACGAGTTCCTACACTCGGGCCACGGCGCCTGCCCGGGGTGCGCCATGCCTGTCATTTTGCGAACCCTCTTCCATGCGCTGGGGGGAAAAACCATTGCCGCCATCACCGCCGGCTGTTTCGGAACCATCTCGGGGACTTTCCCGGCTTCTCCCATCAAGATTCCCGCATACAACACCCCCTTTCCATCCGCGGCGGCGGCAGGATCGGGAATTCGGGCGGCATTGGACGTGAAAGGGGACACGGAAACCACGGTCGTGGCCATTGCCGGGGACGGGGGCACCTTCGACATCGGAATCCAGGCCCTCTCCGCAGCCGCCGAGCGCAATGACGATTACATCTTTATTTGCTACGATAACGAAGCGTACATGAACACCGGAATCCAGCGCTCCTCGGCCACTCCCTGGGGCGCCTGGACCACGACCACCCCGCCTGCGGAGCTGAAACTCCAGCCCAAGAAGGATATCGTCCAGATCATGGCTGCCCACCGCATCCCTTATGCGGCCACCGCCTCCATTGCCTATCCCGAAGACTTCGTGCGCAAGGTCCAAAAGGCCCGGGAAACCCGGGGTTTTAAATTCATCTATGCTTTCTCGCCCTGTCCCGTGGGCTGGCGGTTCCCTTCGGAGATGACCATCCGCCTGGCCCGCCTGGCCGTGCAAACAAAAATCTTTCCCCTCTACGAAGTGGAGAACGGCGAACATTACGTCCTCAACCTGGAACCCGAGGGAATCCCGGTGGGCGAATATCTGAAGCCCCAAGGGCGTTTCCATTTCCTGAGGGAGGGGGACCTCGAACGGATCCAGGAGAACGTGAACCGGGAGTGGGAAAGGCTGATGAGGCGATTTTAAAAAGTTTCCAGTTGCAGGTTTCGCGTTTGGGGTTGAATCCTTAAAGACCCCTATGGAACTTGAAACTCGAAACTTCTTTTGGGGGGGGACACATGGCTCAACCGGTGGTGGTTTATTTCAATCCTGCCTGACACGCCTGCAGGACGACGAGAGAGTTTCTCTCGCAGAAGGGGATTTCCTTCGTCGAAAAGGACGTGATCAAGGACCCGAAGAACCTGGAGGAGCTGGCCCAGAAGACGGGAAGGAAAGCCACTCCAACCCTGATCATCGGTGAAGAAGTGATTGTGGGGTACGAACCGGCCCAAATCGAGAAGGCCCTAAAAAATGCGGGAATCATTTAAGGGAAAGTAAAATATACCGGCTGCGGAAGGGGCCCGATCCGGTCTCTTCTGCCTCAACAGGGGTTCACAGAGAGATGTCTGGGTGGAGAAACCCTTTCTTCGGGGTCATTCTTTCCGCTCTGACCCTGGCGGGATTTCCCCTGGGGGCAGAGGAGAGAACCGTGGGCGAGGGGGAGCACCGCGGGTTTATCCTTAACGAAGACGAGCAGGTCCTGAGGGTTGAGGCCGTCAAACCGGGTCAGACCATTCAGGCGCTGGTATGCCCCCAGTGGAATGAGGAAAAAAGGGGGCGGGTTGAATGGGCGCTCACCGATGGGGGCGAGGCTATGCTCAGGGCGGCCACCCACCGCCAGCCCGAGGAGCAAGTGATTCTCCTGTAATGGACCTCGAACTCCGAACCCCGTCCCGCAAGCTACCGAATCCAAATCCGGGGCAGGGGGGGCCAATCGCCCGGAGAAGTCCTGGGCCAGTACGTTGTCCAAATCTTTCTCTGGGATCAGAACGACGGGGACTCGGGAACCGACGCCCCGGAAACCTTCGAAAAGGCCCTGGAGCTTCCCGTTTATCAGCCGGGGGTCAACATTTTTGACGAGTGCTTTGCAAGCGGAACCGCTGATTTTTATGACATTTACAAATTCTCCCTTCGGCCCAATCACTCTCTGAGCCTGAAAGCGATCCCGGTCCAATGGAAAGGGACCGATAAAAAGGGAAAGGTGCATTGGAATCTCCTGAACCAGTCCCTTAAGCGAATGAAGGACGGCCAAAGTTCTTCGGCCGAATCACCCCCCTTTGCGGTAAGAGTCTATCACCCCCAGGTTCGATCGGGGAACAAACCCGCCATCTTTTACCTGATGGTCAAAATCGAGGGAGACGTGAGCCTGATTTATTCGCTCCAGACCGAGGTCACGGAGGGTCGATGAAAGAGGAAAAGTTTCTCTTGAAGAGATTCGGCGTGACCTTCGCGCCCGGCACCCTCCTTTTTGAGGAGGGCCAACCCTGTGCCGGAATGTATATCATCCGGAAAGGCCGGGTCCGGTTGTACAAAAAAGCCGGGCAAAATAAGGTGACCATCGACGTCCTCGGGGACGGGGATTTTTTCGGGGAAATGGCCTGCCTGCTCGGCCAGCCCCGGTCGATCAACGCCGTAGTCGAGGAAGAGAGCCAGATTCTGGTGGTGGAACCCGAGGTCCTGGATGGGCTGTTCCGGGAAAAGAGCGGCCTGGGGATCAAGGTTTTGGGAAATCTGGCGGCGCGCTTGCGAAAGGCCTATGAAATCATCGGCCGGCTGGCCGAAGAGCAAGGCCCAACCCCGGGAAAGGAGCCCCCGTCGCCATGAGCCGGGAAGAACAGCTTTTCTGGAAGTTCGGCAAGAATTTTTCCAAAGGAACCATTCTCTGCCGCGAGGGGGACGCCGGCCACGAGATGTTCATCATCCAGAAGGGCAAGGTCCGGGTCAGAAAGAAGGTCGGAAAAGGGGAAAAGGTCCTGGCGGAACTCTCCGACGGAGAATTCATCGGCGAAATGGCCCTGCTCCTGGGAATGGACCGGTCCGCCACGGTGGAAGTCATCGAAGATTCCAAAGTCCTCGTGGTGGGCCCCGATACCTTTGAAAGCCTTCTCAAGAATAGCCCCGAAATCGCCATGAAGATGCTGAAGAAGATGGCCCTGCGCCTTCGCGCCCTGGACGATAAACTCGAAACCGCCCTGGCCGAGGCCTCCCCCAAAACCGAGTGACCTCATCCTTTCTACGGGAAGAATGGAAAAAAGCCCTCCGCTTTTGGCCGAGGGCTTTTTCTTTGATTGATTATAGGGGGATGAGTTTTTGACTCTGTGCCCTATTCTCTATGCGCTATGCTTTTAATACATCCCTTCCATTCCTCCTCCCGGGGGCATGGGGGGCATTTTCTCTTTTTCCTTGGGTCTCTCGGCCACCATGGCTTCGGTGGTGAGGAGCAAGGAGGCGACCGAAGCGGCATTCTGCAGGGCCGTGCGCACCACCTTCGTGGGGTCGATGATCCCGGCCTTCACCATGTCGGTGTACTCCTCGTTCTGGGCATCAAACCCGTGGTTGCCCTTCTCATTCTTCACCTTCTCCACCACGATGGAGCCGTCGAAACCGGCGTTCATGGCGATCCAGCGGATGGGCTCTTCCAGGGCTCTCTTGAGGATATTCAGGCCGAACTGCTGCTCTTCGGGAAGCTTCATTTTTTCCAAGAGGGGCAGGGTGCGGAGGTAAGCCACGCCGCCTCCCGGAACGATTCCTTCCTCCACTGCGGCGCGAGTGGCGTTCAAGGCGTCCTCCACCCGGGCCTTCTTCTCTTTCATCTCGGATTCGGTAGCCGCTCCCACGTTGATCACCGCCACGCCGCCGACCAGCTTGGCCAGCCGTTCCTGCAGCTTCTCGCGGTCATAGTCGGAGGTGGTCTCTTCGATCTGGGCGCGGATCTGCTTCACCCGGCCTTCGATAGCCTTGGAATCGCCCGCACCTTCGACGATGGTGGTATTGTCCTTATCGATGGTGAT
>JACAEW010000162.1 GCA_013388675.1 Syntrophaceae bacterium
CGGAATTCGGGGAAAAACCCAACGACTATCGCTTGGAATTCCGCGCGCGGTATTATTTTTAGACTTTTTCCCGGACGAGCTATGGTCTGGCCGAACGGGTTTCCTTTTGGGAACAGCTGCGCGAGGACAGGAAGAAGGTCGCGGTAGCGGACTCGACGCTGTCAGGCCCCGATCTTTTTCACCGCACCGAAAATATCGTCCCGCCTTTTTTCATGGATTTCTTCCCTTTTCATCCCCCCTGATAGGCTTTTCTGCCACCCGAACCCATCCCAAAAGGACGAACCAAGGATATTGGGGCAATGGGATTTGCCTGGTAAAAAAACCTTGACAAGCTTTATCTGAATTATTAAAATAATCAGTAAATGCTGATTAATCAAAAAATAATCAAAGAAGCAGGCGCAGGAAAGGGACTTTTGTCAGATACCCCGAGGGAGGAAAGGCCATGAAGAAGACGAGTTGCTCGGCAGGAAGCGGGAAAAATAAAAGCTGCTGCAAAGTCGAATCTTTGATCAGCATCGATGAGCGGGGTCAGATGGTGCTTCCGAAGGATTTAAGGGAAAAGGCCAATATAGAGCCAGGGGATAAATTGGCAGTGATCAGCTGGGAAAAGGACGGCGCTATTTGCTGCTTTACGCTGATCAAGGCCGATTCCTTGGCCGGGGGAATTCGTGATTTTCTCGGGCCCATGATGCAGGATCTATCCAAAAACGAGGCGAAATAGAGGAGGCAGAAAAATGAAAGAAGAGGAAATCAAAAAATACGTGCGCGATCGGTATGCCCGGGCGGCCAATCAGGCGACTTCCTGCTGCCCGCCGGCCTCCTCCTGCTGCGGAGGAGGAAGGCAAACGGACGTCATCAGCAAAAGCATCGGGTACACAGATGAGGAGCTGAAACTGGTTCCGGAGGGGGCCAATTTGGGGCTCGGGTGCGGAAATCCCCTTGCTCTTGCATCCCTCCGGGAAGGAGAAACCGTCCTGGACCTCGGCTCGGGCGCAGGATTCGACTGTTTTCTGGCTGCCCGGCAAGTAGGGAAAACCGGGAAGGTGATCGGCGTGGACATGACCCCGGAGATGATCGATAAGGCCAGAGAAAATGCCAAGAAAGGGGAATTCACGAACGTGGAATTCCGCCTGGGAGAGATCGAAAACCTCCCGGTGGCGGACAAACAGGTCGATATGGTCATTTCCAACTGCGTCATCAATCTCTCTCCGGCCAAGAAGAGGGTTTTTCAAGAAGCTTTTCGGGTGCTCAAGCCGGGTGGAAGATTGATGGTGTCGGATATTGTTCTCAAGAAAGAGCTTCCGGAACAAATCAGGGCTTCCGTTGCCGCCTACACCGCGTGTGTGGCCGGGGCGGAGATTCGGGAGAATTATTTGGGAGCCATCCGGGGGGCGGGTTTTCAGGAGGTGCGAGTTCTGGATGAAACCGTCTTTCCCACAAAGGTTTTCGCCCATGATCCGATCGCGCAGGAAATTGCCAAAAAATTGAACCTCACCCCGGAAAAGGCGCGGGAATTGGGCGAATCGGTTATTAGTTTAAAAGTCTCTGCTGTTAAACCGGCAGTTTAAGGAAAAAAGAAAGGGGCAGAGTCCCGGCGAAAGGGCATATCGGCCCGGGCCGGGGCCTTGTCCGAAAGAAAGGGACTCAGAGATGAACATCCTTTTAGCCTCGTCCGGGGATGAACCCTGGATCAAGCAATTGCTTACGCTTTGCGGATTGCCCCACGAGGACCTGACCCCCGAGCATCTTGGCCATTTTTGGATCATAAAGGAAAAGGGAGAAATCCTCGGGTCGGTTGGATTGGAAATTCATGGCCGATCCGCACTCCTTCGTTCATTGGCGGTCAATCCCCGATTTCGCAAGCGAGGATTCGCCTCGGAATTAGCGAAAAAGGCCGAGGATTATGCGGCTTCGCTCCACATCCAAAATCTTTATCTGCTCACGATGACGGCGGAAAGTTTTTTTCGAAAAAGAGGGTATCAAAAAATCGAGAGAAATTCGACCCCGCCCGAAATCCAGGGGACGACGGAATTCCAAAGCCTCTGCCCGGCCAGCTCCGTTTGCATGGTGAAAGCGCTTTCCTTCTAAAGAACGGTCATTTTTTGCCGAAGTGGTTAGGGACCAGGAATAAAAATTCGTTCGGGTGTAGCCTCTCAGGGATCATTCCTGTCCTTTAGGTGAACGAAAACCTAAGGAGGATAGGTCTTATGGATGAAAAAACATCTCTTTTGATTTGCCTGGGGGCCTCTACCGCGGCGAACTGCATTCCTTGGTTTGAGCACTACCATAGAAAGGCCTCTGCTGCCAGCCTGACATCTGAACAGATCCTGGAAGCCGTGGAACTGGCCACCAAAATCAAAAGCGGCGCCTACCCGATCATGAGGAACAGCATCAAGAATTTTTAAAGCCAGGAGACTCCGAGTCTTTCCTGCGGCTGCGCTCCAGCTCGGAGTTCTTGTGTGGGAGACAAGGTGGAGGTAACCGGCTCCAAGGTCATGGTGGAAGGGGAGACGGTCCTTTTGGTTTCTTCGATCACGAAAGGCGACAAAACCTGGCAATTCCGGAACCCCCAGGGATTCCCCTATTGGTCCGGGCGGAGATGGTAAAAAAGCAGCCCTGCCTCCCGCCAGCCCTCTCCCAATTCTCTCCCTCTTGATGGGGGAGGGCTTCGGGCGTGAGCTCCCCTTGGTCTGAGCTCAGGGCCGAAGGCAGCCGAACGGTCGGGGTGGGGGTGATAATAACTTGATAATGACAAAGAAAAGGCTGATGAAAAAATTCGGTCTGGATATGTCGCAATTCGGCGCTCAGGTCAAAACCATTATCGGGGTGGTTCTTTACCTCATCGCCGCCAGGATGCTCTGGGGGTTGGTAGGATTAAGTAAAAAGGGGGCAAATTTGGCTAAAGAAATTATATGTCCGGGTCGATACTAAAAGAGACCGGATTCCCAAATCCTCATTCCTGTGATATAAATCAAAGAATGCAATCAGCAATGATTTGATTCGTATGAATACCATGGCTGGCTTGAAGGCTTACCGAAGACTTTTTGTTGTTTTGGGAATTTTCATCATTTTTTCCCCACCCCTTTTCTTTTCCCAAAATCTGGCCTCGATCTGCAACTTATTCCAACAGAAAGAGGGCAAGCCTGGCGGGCCTTGCGGACATAAGGCCCTTTCCCCGAAAGCCAACCCGGTGGAGTTGGGGATGGGATTGATTTCCAGCCCGCTCCCTGAGAACGCAAATCGGCTGTTGGCCTTAGACCCTCTTCCGGATCCTTTTGTCCTTTCCCCAGCTCAACCCAATTCCCTTCCCCTCCGTTGCTGATTTTGTCCTTTCATCCCGGCGGCTAGAGCTGGATTGCTAAGAATCCAAGCGCTAATCCTTGATATTTTTAGGCTTTCTGAGGACAGGGATTTAATTCGATCTCTTTGGCGGAACGGACCGTGAATCCGGGGCCGGTATGAAATTTCAACCCTCGCATTTTCCCGCAACAGGAGGAAGCATGAGCATTTTCATCATTAAGTATAAAAAGAGCCGATACGTTAGGAGACGTTTCGCGGTTATCCCTTGGGCCGCTCTCTTGATCCTCTTTTCAGGGATGGCCGGGTGGGGGGAGGCCGGGGGAAAGGGGCCTTCTCTGCCTTCTTTCGGAAACGGCACAATCCAGGTGCGGCTGTACACCGATTATTTCTGTCCCCCCTGCCGGGACACGGAACCCAGCATCGAACCCATTCTCCTAGATTTGGTTAAGAATGGAACCATCCATCTTACCTTTGTCGATGTCCCCACCAGCCAATACACCGCATTGTACGCCAGGCATTTTCTCTTTGCGCTGGCCGAGAGAGGCGATATTGATTCTGTTGTACATGCCCGGAGGACCTTGTTTGAAGCGGCGGAAAAAAAGGTGGTGGATAAGAACCAGCTGGCCAACCTGCTTGCCGAAAAAAAGATCGGGCTGAAAACGGTTGATTTGGCGCCGGCTTTCGATCTTTGGAATCGTCTTTTGCAGGAAGACCAGGTCAAAGGTACCCCTTCTTGCGTGATCATCTATGGAGAGGAGAAAAAGACTCATGTCGGAGGCCTGGAGATCATCAAAGCCCTGGAAATCCTGAGGGATAATTTCGGGAAGACTCCCGCGGGCGATTCAAAGGAAGGTAAGGCTGAAAATGGGAAGAAAGATCAGGAATCAACCAGCCCTTCCTTGGGGAAAAAGGGCGAATAAATTCAAGAACCCAGAGCAAGAATTGCACCCTTGGACGGAAATGGTAAAATGGATTTATAGACTTGATCTTCAGGAGGTATGGATGAAGAGATATATAGCGGCCGTTTTATTTTGCCTGATCCCCTTTATCACCTGGGGACAGTCTCCGGATGTGAACCCGGAGCAGATCATCACCCTGGTTTTCAGCTCGAATCTGTACGGCGAGTACGAGCCCTGCGGCTGAGGGGGGGGTAAGCTTGGCGGTCTGGCCAGGCGGGCATCCTATCTGGAAAAGCTGCGCAAAGACCGCAAGAATGTCATCTTGGTAGACTCCGGGGATCTTCTTTATTCCGCCGGGTACGATATTTTCGGCCTTGCCAAGAAGGACCAGGATATTACCGCCTTGAAGGCGGACCTTTTCTTCGAGACCTACAACCTGATGAAATACGATGCCTTCACCCCGGGAGAGGTGGACCTTTCCTGGGGGATTCCCGAACTAAAGAAAATGAGCAAGAAGGCGAGATTTGCGTTTCTCTTGACCAACCTCCGGGAGGTGAAGACGAAAAAGCCCGTCTTCCAACCCTACCTCATCAAGGAAATGGGGGGCATCCGGGTGGGGCTCTTCGGGTTGCTTTCCAACCGCTTTTCCGGAAGCCTGCACCCCTTGGATAAAGAGGCTTTCCAGCTGACCGACCCCATGGAGGCGGCCGGGCAGGTTATCGACGAGTTGAAGCAGAAAAGAGTCAAAGTCATCATAGCGGTCGCTCACATGGAAGAGAGCGAACAAAAAAAGCTGGCCGAAGCCTTCCGCGAGATTTACTTCGTAGTCAGCGGCCACACCCGGAGCCTCAAACGGCAGCCGATGAAGATTCGGAACGCCCAGATCCTGACCGCAGGAACGAGGGGGGAATATGTCGGGCAAATGGATTTTTCCCTCAAGGAGAAGCCGGATGAAACCCGTCTCTTGTCCCATTATCGGATCATAGACCTCAAGGACCTCTGGGGGGAACATCCCCAGGCGGCCAAACGGGTGAATCAGTTCCGGGCCGACGCCAAGCCCCTGTATTTTGCGGAAAAGAAAAGCCCCGACGAGGGAAAAGACCCGTGGACGCAGAATCGCGCCTACGCCTATCCGATTCCCAAATTCGTAGGAGATCAATCTTGTATTTCCTGCCATCAACCGCAGCACGAAAACTGGAAAAAGACCGGCCATGCCAAGGCCTTTCAAACCCTGGTCCGGGACAAAAGGGAATCGGACCACACTTGCCTTCCGTGCCATACAACCGGTTTCGGGGAGGTCTCCGGCTTCGCGGATGTGCTGGAGAACGTCCAGTGCGAGTCCTGCCATGGACCCCGAAGGGGACATCCCGACGACTCGAAAAAAGGCCCTGCAGTAGCCGAAAAGCAATGCCTCGTTTGCCACAGCCCGGCCAAGAGCCCCAACTTCGATTATGCTCCCTACTTGGCCAAAGTCCGCTGCCCCGCCTCCCGCTAAACCGACCCGCAAATCGTAGGCCCTATTGACATCGGGGTGATGGCTCGGGGGGAGCGTCCTGGATGCGCCGGAACGGAGAAGGCTCTTCTCTTGCCCACTTCATTCGAGATGGGAGAAAAAGCAGGGGCGTGAAATGTTTTTTGGGTTATTTTGCGGGCGTTCCTCCTCTGTCTTCCCCCCGGCCTCGGAGAGAGAAAACCGTCTTCCCGTTTTTGTTGTTGACCGGATTTTTAAATGCTATTATGATTATTTATGCATAATTACATATTTCTTCGTGCGACACGGGCGGCAAGGGCTTTGAGGGGATAAGGAATTTGCGCCTGGAGAACAGAACGCCGGGCATAAGGGGTGTATCATGTTCCTAAAGGGTTATCGGAAAAAGATTTTCAGGGCGGAATGCAACCCGAGCTTTGAATCCCTCCATTGCATCGCCGAACTGGATCAGGATGTGAGCGAGGCGCTTCCTTACCTGAACGCTTCCCTGGGCGGGTTTACCTACATCAAGGACCCGCCTTCGGTCACCTTCCGGGTGCACGGCAAGCTCATCACCGTGTACGGCGACCGGATCGCGGTCAACGCCCTGAAGGACGAAGAGGAAGCGGATAAAATCATCAGGTGGCTGCAAGGGGAGATCAACGAGGCCTGGCAGAAACGGGACCGGATCCAGCCCAGCTACGAGAACGCGCCCC
>JACAEW010000120.1 GCA_013388675.1 Syntrophaceae bacterium
ATCTGCAATGCTGATGAAGGGGATCCAGGTGCCTTTATGGATCGATCCATATTGGAGGCAGACCCACATGCTGTGATTGAAGGACTGTCGATTGCGGGATATGCCATAGGAGCCTCGGAGGGTTATATCTATGTGCGTGCCGAATATCCTCTCGCGGTAAAACGAATTCGCATCGCCCTAGGGCAGGCCCAGGAGAGAGGCTTCCTGGGAAGGAATATACTTGGCTCAGGCTTTGATTTCATGATCCATGTCAAAGAAGGCGCCGGCGCTTTCGTCTGCGGGGAAGAGACGGCTTTGATAGCCTCTATTGAAAGTCGGCGCGGAATGCCCCGTCCCCGTCCGCCTTTTCCGGCCGAGTCGGGTCTGGAAGGAAAGCCCACCATCATCAACAATGTGAAGACTTTGGCTTCCGTTGCTCTTATCATCAATCGGGGAGCAGACTGGTTTGCCAGCATTGGCACCGAAAAGAGCAAGGGCGCAGCTGTCTTTGCCCTTACTGGCAAGATTGCTAACAGCGGACTGGTGGAGGTGCCCATGGGTACCCCTCTCTCGACCATCATCTTTGATATCGGGGGCGGCATTCCCCGCGGGAAACGCTTCAAGGCAGTCCAAACCGGAGGTCCTTCAGGCGGATGCATCCCTGCCCGCTTCCTCGATACGCCTGTTGAATATGAGACCTTGGCCCGACTCGGCTCAATCATGGGTTCCGGGGGCATGGTGGTATTGGATGATACGACGTGTATGGTGGAAGTGGCCAGATATTTCCTCAGCTTCACTCAGACTGAATCATGTGGGAAGTGCGTCCCTTGCCGTCTGGGGACAAAGCAGATGCTTGAAATCTTGACCAGGATCACTCAAGGGAAAGGACGAGACAGTGACATCGATACCCTGCTGACCATAGCCAAGACAGTCAAGGGATGTTCACTCTGTGGCCTTGGCCAAACCTGCCCTAATCCGGTTCTTACCACCCTATCTTACTTTAGAGACGAGTACGAGGCTCACATCAAGGAGAAGAAGTGCCCGGCCGCGGTCTGCGAAGCCCTGGTCACCTCCCCCTGCCGTCACACCTGCCCGGTGGGGATCGACGTCCCCCATTACGTGGCCCTCATCGCCGCGAGGAGATACGCGGAAGCGGCCGAGTTGATCCGGGAGCGCAACCCTTTTCCGGCCATCTGCGGACGCATCTGCCATCATCCTTGCGAAGTCAAATGCCGGCGGGGGGAGCTGGATGAGGCGGTGGCCATCCGTTCCTTGAAACGCTTTGCCGCGGACTGGTATTTTCAGAACGAATCCCTTCCTACGGAGCCCTTTCCCAAGACCCGTTCGCAAAAAGCGGCGGTCATCGGGGCCGGGCCGGCGGGATTGACCTGCGCCTATTTTCTGGCCCGCCTGGGTTACCCGGTGACCGTCTTCGAGGCGCTGGGGGTGGGCGGGGGGATGCTTTCCGTGGCCATCCCCGATTTCCGGCTGCCCAAAGAAATCCTCCAGAAGGAGATCGAATACATCGTCCGCCGGGGGGTGGAGATTCGCTACAACCATCCCGTGGGGACCCAGTTTTCCATCGACGACATTTTCAAGCAAGGATATGAGGCGGTCTTCATCGCCGCCGGAACCCAGAAGAGCCAGCGGGTAGGAATACCCGGGGAGGAGGAGGGAATCGAAGGGTTACTCTACGGCCTGTCCTTCCTGCGGGACGTGAAGATGGGAAAAGCTTTCCGGCTCGGAAGAAGGGTGGCGGTGATCGGCGGGGGAAACACGGCGTTGGACGCCTCCCGGACGGCCCTGCGGCTGGGAGCGGAGGAGGTGGACGTGTACTACCGCCGGTCCCGGGAGGAGATGCAGGTCACCGAGGTGGAGTATCAGGAGGCCTTGGAGGAAGGAGTCCGGGTCCATTTTCTCATCAGTCCCACCCGGATCGTCCGCGACAACGGGCGGGTGCGCGGCTTGGAGTGCATCCGGATGGAGCTGGGGGAGATGGATGAGACCGGCAGGAGGAGACCCGTGCCCCTTCCCGGGACGGAGGTCTTTATCGAAGCCGACACCGTCATCCCGGCCGTGGGCCAAGCCCCGGACCTTTCCTTTTTGCCGGCGGACAGCAAGCTGGAGCGAACCCGCTGGGAGACGTTGGTGGTGAACGCGAATAACCTGGCCACCAACGTGCCGGGGATCTTTGCAGGGGGGGATTTTGTGACCGGGCCCACCTACGTAATCCAGGCCATTGCCGCGGGCCGCCGGGGGGCCATGGCCATCGACAAATACCTGCGGGGCGACCGGACGCCGGTGGAGATCATCGACGCCCGGGCTGAATTGATGGCCGAAGAGCAGCCCTTGGAACTGGAGGAATCGCCCGCGGAAAAGAGGCGGGAACCCATGGCCGTTCTTCCTCCGGAGGAACGGCGGTGTTCTTTCAAGGAGATCGAGTGCGGGTTCGCCGAAGAGAGGGCCGTGGAGGAGGCCAAGCGCTGCCTGCGTTGCGACCTCAGCAGGTAAAGGGGGGGAGGAAAAACAGATGATCCGTTCGATCACCAGACAGAAATCCATGGATGAAATCCTCCGGTTGCTGGAGGGCCTGGACCGGGTCTTTCTCGTGGGCTGCGGGACCTGCACCACCATGGCTCGCACGGGGGGAACGGCCGAGGTCCTGGCGATGAAGGAAAAGCTGCAGGAAGCCCGGAAGGCGGTGACCGGAAGCGAGGTTATTCCCGTGGCCTGCGACAACCTGACCGAAGAGATGGTCCGCCATTGCCTTCCGGCCATGAAGGAATCCCAGGCCCTGCTGATCCTGACCTGCGCCTTCGGAGTGCAAACCCTTTCCCGTTTCACGGACCGGCCGGTCATTCCCGCCCTGGACACCCTCTTTATCGGAAAGGAATTGGGAACGGGTCATTTTCAGGAGGTCTGCACCCAGTGCGGCGAGTGCATTCTGGGGGAAACGGGGGGAATCTGTCCGGTCACCTCCTGCCATAAGGGGCTCGTCAACGGCCCCTGCGGCGGGACCAACAACGGGAAATGCGAAGTGGACGCGAACAAGGACTGCGCCTGGACGCTTATCTACGAGAGGCTACACAAGGAAGGACGGCTTTCCGCCATGCGCCGTTTTCAGCCGGCCAAGAACTATCAAGTGGAACCCAAGCCGGGGAAAGTCATCTTTACGGACCGCCCCTAGGCGCTCAGCAGGTGCAGGGACGGTTGGCGGACCGCCCCTTCGGACTTGGGCGCAACATGGAAACAAACGGTAGGGGCAACCCTTCCGTCATGGCGGGATCGCCCATTTTGCGGGCGGCCATCCCGCCACGGCGGGACCCCTACAACCGCCTGTTTGGTTCCGGCTATGCCGGGTTAGGTCTTCCGGACTGCTTCTCGGATTGTGGAGAGAGGGAAGGGTCGGAAAGAAAAGGGGGAGGAGAGGGATGGCCCAGAGTTTCGGGGAAGTGCTGAAGTCGGGTGAGTTCGTGGTCACCAGCGAGATCGGCCCGCCCAAAGGGTGGCAGGTTTCCAAGATGATCCACCACATCGAACTCCTCAAGGACCGGGTGCACGCCTTGAACGTGACCGACAATCAGAGCTCGGTCATGCGCTTCCCCTCCCTCGGGGGGGCGATCCTGGTGAAGGAAAAGGGGGGCGAACCCATCCTGCAGATGACCTGCCGGGACCGAAACCGGATGGCCCTGCAGAGCGACCTGCTTTTCGCCTTCAGCCGGGGAATCCGCACCGTCCTTTGCCTGACCGGGGATGCGGTCACGGTGGGGGATCACAAAACGGCCAAATCGGTCTTCGACCTGGATTCCACCCAGCTCCTAAAGGCCATCCGCACCCTGGAATCGGGTAAAGACATGGGGGGAAACGCCCTGGATGGCGCGGTGGAGTTCTGTGCGGGGTGCATCGTTACTCCCGAAGCTCGCCCTCTGGAACCCCAGTTGTTGAAATTCGAAAAAAAAGTTGCCTGCGGGGCGGAATTTTTTCAGACCCAGGCCATCTACGACCTGGACAACTTCCGGCGCTTCATGGACTACGCCCGCCGGTTTCCGGCCAAGGTCCTGGCCGGGATCGTGCTTCTCACTTCGGCCCGGATGGCCAAATACATGGCCGAAAATGTCCCCGGGATCTTCGTTCCCGCCTCCCTCATCGAGGAACTGGCCGGAGCGCCCAAAGGCCAGGCCCTGGCCAAGGGGATCGAGATTGCCGGCCGCATGATCCGGACCCTGAGGGAAGAAAGGATATGCGACGGGGTGCACATCATGGCCATCGGGCGGGAAGAGGTGGTCCCCCAAATCCTCCAGGAGGGGGGCCTCGGACCGCCGGCCGGCACTCCTCTTTCCCCGTCCCCATCCGTGCATTCCACGGCTTGATGGCCCTGGCCGGGTTCGACCCGAAGGAAAAACAAGGAAAGGAGGTAGATCGATGGCAGTTCAACCAAGGATACTTCTGGTGGATGACGACCCCGACTTCGTCGAGGCGACCAAGGCCATCCTGGAGACCAAACCCTACGAGGTGATCGTGGCCTACGACGGAAAGGAGGGGCTGGCCAAGGCTCGGAAGGAGAACCCGCGGGTCATCATTCTGGATGTCATGATGCCTCCGCCCGACGGGTACGCGGTTTGCAGCGAATTGAAGCGGGACCCCCATCTGTGCAAGATCCCCATCCTTCTCCTGACCGCGGTCATGCAGGCGGTCCCCCATACCCTCTACACCATCGATATGGGCCTGAGGACCGAGGCCGATGACTACATCGACAAGCCGGTGGAGCCCGCCTAACTGGTCCGCCGGGTGGAGGCGCTGATCTCCGGCTGAAGGAGATGGGGTTTCCCTCGGAGCGCAAGTCATGGCCAGCATCCTGGTGGTGGACGACGAACGAATCATCCGGGAGGGCTGCAACCGAATCCTGGCCAAGCTGGGGTACGAGGTCCGGGAGGCGGGAAGCGGGGAAGAAGGGCTGAACCTTCTTCGGGCCGGACCCTGCGACCTGCTCCTGCTGGACCTGAAGATGCCCGGGCTGAGCGGCATGGAGGTCCTGCAGCGGGTGCAGCAGAATCATCCAAGTCTCCTGGTGGTGGTGATCACCGGATATGCCACCGTGGAATCTGCGGTGGAGGCCATGAAGGCGGGGGCCTACGATTTCATCCCCAAACCCTTCACCCCCGACCAGCTTCGCCTGGTCGTTCACCGGGCCCTGGAGAAAAAGGCCCTGGAGATGGAGGCGGAGGGGTTGCGGAAGGAGAAGGAAAGGGGGCTCCGGGAGATCGCCGGCGAGAAGAGCAAGATCCGGACGATCATCCATTGCATGGTGGACGGAGTGCTGGTCACGGACCACGAAGGCCAGTTGGTTTTGCACAACCCGGCGGCCGTGCGAATGCTGAAGATGGACGGGCCCCCGGGCTTCGGCCTGCCGATCCGGGAGGCGCTGAGCCGGGAGGGGCTGGAGGCCTGGGTGGAGAAGCTCTACCAGGTCTGCGAAGGAAAGAGCCCGGCCGTATCCCAGGAGATCCCCATCGGCGGAACCACGCTCATGGGCCACACCGCTCCGGTGATCGGCGAGGAAGGGGAAATCCTGGGGACGGTAACGGTCCTGCGGGACATCGGCCTGCTGAAGGCCATGGACCGAATGAAGTCGGATTTCGTGGCCATGGTCTCCCATGAGCTCCGGGCGCCCCTGGCTTCGGTGGAACAACAGCTTTCCGTGATCCTGGCCGGCATCCTGGGGGAGGTCAACGAACGGCAGAAGGAGATGATGGCCAGGGCCAAAGAGAGAACCCACGGCCTCATCTGCTTGATTAACGACCTGCTGGATTTGGCCAAGATCGAGGCCGGGGTGGTCGTCCAGTACCGGGAGCGGTTGTCGATCGCCGAGGTCCTGGAGAAGGCCGTGGACATCTTAAAGGGCGAAGCGGAGGTTAAAAATCAAACCCTCCATCTTTCCGCGCCCCTTTCTCTTCCCCCGGTCATGGCCGACCGGAGAAATATGGAAGAGGTCTTCATCAACCTCCTGAGCAACGCAATCAAATACACGGGGGAAGGGGGATGGGTAAAGGTGGAGACCCGGCGGGAAGGGAGCTA
Source organism: Syntrophaceae bacterium (assembly GCA_013388675.1). Lineage (GTDB taxonomy): Bacteria > Desulfobacterota > SM23-61 > SM23-61 > SM23-61 > SM23-61. The sequence goes on from JACAEW010000120.1 coordinate 6,055, forward strand.
TCTCTGCGTGCAGGTGGAGGACAACGGAATCGGCATCCCGCCCGAGGACCTTCCCCATATTTTCGATAAGTTCTACCGGGTGAAAAACGCCCAGACCCGGAGAATCGTGGGAACGGGATTGGGCCTTCCCATCGTAAAACGGATCGTGGAAGCCCATCTGGGGACGGTGGAAGTGGAGAGCCGGGTTGGAACGGGTTCCAAATTTCGGGTCTACCTTCCCCTGGACCCCTTTTGGAAGGAGGGACATGAAGAGACGGTTTCGGCACCCGACTCCGGAAGTCCTGGGGGCCCTTCGTAGGTCTCCCTATTTCCGGGAAATGCCCGCCCAAAAGCTGGAGGAGATGTCCCGTTTCTTTCGGGAGGATTTTTTCCCCGGGGGATCGCTCCTCCTGGAGGAAAAAAGGCCGGCCCGACGTCTCTTCCTTCTTCTTCAGGGGGCCGTGGCAGTCTCCATCCGGCGGGGGGGGGAGGAATTGATCGTGGAGGTCCACCGGAAAAAGGGAGACCTTATCGGCTGGTCGGCCCTCGTTCCCCCGAAGCAATACACGGCAACGGCCAAAGCCTTGGAAGACAGCCGCGTGCTGTCCATCGCGGGAAAGGACTTGGAAGATTTTTTCCGCCGCCATCCCTCCTGCGGATGGCTGTTCCTCAAGAAACTTTCCACCCTCATTGCGACCCGCCTCCATCGCACGAGGACTTTCCTGGCGGAAAATCTTCGCTGACTAGGCCGGGGGAATTTCGAAAACCCGCCGTAGGGAATGAAGGGCCCTGGAGGAGGATTCGTCGGGGACCAGGAGGAGGCAGGAGTTAAGCGAGGCGCCCAGGGCCAGGACTTCGATTCCGTCCTGGGCCAAGGCGGAAGCCATCCGGGCGGCAACTCCCGGTTTCTCCCCGAGGTGCGGGCCGTAGAAGGTGATCAAGGCGGCCTTTTGCCGGGTTTCCAGGGTCCCGCAGGAGGGCAGGTCGAGCCCCTCCTGCAAGGCGGCCCGAGCCCAGTCCAGGTCTTCCGCACGAAGGATGAGGGTCAGGATCCAGTCCCCTTTCGGGTCGAGGGAATGGAGGAGAAAAGAGATGGGAACCTTTTCCTCCCGGAAGGCATAGAGAATGGGGGGAAGGAATTCCCCCCAGCGGAGGCCGAGTCGGAGAGTGAGCAGGGCCTGATCTCCGCTGCAGAGAATGTTATGCACTTTGATCTTGGCCATGGGAGCGAGTCACCCGGCAAGCTCAAAAAAGTCGCTCAGGGCGTTCAAGGCCCGCGGAATCCGGCTTTCCTCCCCTAAGGCCGATAGAGCCGACAGAGAGAAACCCAGGGACCATATCTCCACCTCCGCCTGCCGGAAGGCGGCCAGGAAGTTTCCGACCACCTCCGGGCGGTTGCGGTGGGGAAAAAGAGAGATCATTCCCGCCGGCTCCCGGCACCGGATTTCCAGGAACCTTCCCTCCTCTTTCTTTCCTTTCAGCAAACCCAGGGTGGCCGCAACCTGGTTCCGGTGAACCCCCAAGATGAGGTTGGGGGGGACCATCGGCTCCCCGTGGAAGGAGATAAACTCCAGGTTGATTCCGCTTTCCGCCAGGGGACCCAGGACCCGGGCCAGGGCCGGGGTTCCCCCGGCGAGGGCCAGAACTTCGATCTGGGAAAAACGGAGGGCTTGCCGGAGCCCGGCAATGGGGATTTTTTTCATCCGGTTTCCATTGATTCCGTCTGTCGTCTCGGAAGCACGACCCCGCCGAACCTTGGTTATCTTTTCCTAAATGATGCAAAAATACCCCCCCCTTTGAAAAAGGGGGGAGAGGGGGGATTTTATTGGAGAGCCTGGCTCAGAAATCCCCCCCGCCCCCCTTTCCTAAAGGGGGGCCAAAGGTCACCAGCGGTGAAATCCTGCAACAATGTCTGGAACTCATTTTGACCCAATGAAATCGGGGCTGCGCAAGCGCTTGCAGAAAATATTTATGCACTTGTTGAGTTTTTATAGCATCCCGCCCTATCTTCTGGGGGGCATGCTTTCTTCAAGGGCTGAGCATGAAACGGCGCATACCGACGTTCATCAAAAGAGCAACCCCGGCCAGAGCGGTCACCAAGGCCGTGCCCCCGTAACTTACCATGGGGAGGGGAACTCCCACCACCGGGAGAATTCCCACCACCATTCCCACGTTAAAAAAACTCTGCCAGAAAAGCATGGCCGTCACCCCGATCGCCAGGATCGCCCCCGCCCGGTCCTTCGAGGTCTTGGCGACCTTCAATCCCCGAGTGATGAGGAAAAGAAGGAGGAAGAGAAGCAGAAAACAGCCGGCGAAGCCCCACTCTTCAGCCAGGACCGAAAAGATGAAGTCCGTATGTTGCTCCGGGAGGAAATGGAGCTGGCTCTGGGTCCCCTTGAGAAATCCCTTGCCGAAGAAGGTTCCCGAACCCACGGCAATCTTGGACTGGGTTATGTGGTAGCCGGTTTTCAGCGGGTCCAGGTCGGGATTGAGAAAGGTCAACAGACGATTCTTCTGGTATTCCTTGAGAAAGGTCCAGAGGATGGGAATCGCCGCCGCCAATCCCGCCCCCAGGATGGCCCAGGTCTTGAAGCGCACCCCCACGAAGAGAAGCATGGAGGTGAAGATTAAAAAAAGAAGGAGCACCGTTCCCAAATCGGGTTGCTTGAAGATGAGGAGGGTGGGCAGCCCTAGCAGCAGAAACGGGATGCCCAGGTCCCGAAGGCTGTATCCCCCGGGATTCTCCTTCTCGGTAAAAAAGCGGGTCATGGCCAGGATCAGGCCGATTTTGGTCAACTCCGAGGGCTGGAAGGAGAAGAAACCCATGGGCAACCACCTCTGGGAACCGGAAGTGGTCCGCCCGAAGGCCACGACGAGGATGAGAAACAGAAGGCAGAGAAGATAAAAAGGGTAGGAATAACGGACGAAAGTGCGGTAATCGAAACTCAGGATGAAAGCGGCGAGGCCGAAACCCAGAAACATCCAATAGGTTTGCTTAAGAAAAAGCGGAGTGGCGGTCCCCGAATGGGGAAGGGTGGAGCTGTAAATATTCAAAATCCCGATGCAGGATATGAGGAAGGCGGTGGCCAGGGTGGGCCAATCAAAGTTGAGGATCAAACGCCGGTCGAGCATCTTTCATCCCTCCCCGGGCCTGCCGGCCCGCGGTTGTCCCGCGATTTGGGGTTGGGCGAAAGGCGGTTTTTTCGGATTCTGGTAATAATATTCCAGGACCTGCCGGGCCACCGGAGCGGCGGCGGCCCCGCCCCCCCCGCCGTGTTCCACCAAAACCGCCACGGTGATTTCCGGGTTTTGGGCCGGAGCGAAGCAGACAAACCAGGCATGGTCCTGGAGCTCCGCAGCGCTGGACTCGGCCTTGCCCTCCTTCTTTTGGACGACCTGGGAGGTCCCTGTCTTGCCGGCCACGTTGAATCCTTCGACGCGGGCCTTGATTCCCGTGCCGTTGGGAGAATGGACCACTCCCCAGAGCGCCTCGCGGACGAACTCGATCGTCTCCGGGGAGATGGGAATATTTCTCAAGATCAGGGGTTGGAACTCCTTCAAGACCTCGCCATGGGGGGCCCGGATGGTCTCGATGATGCGCGGCTGGTAAAAGCTGCCCCCGTTGAAGAGCGCCGAGACGGTGCACGCGATTTGAAGCGGGGTGGCCAGGTTATAGCCCTGGCCGATGGCGATGGCCAGATTTTCCCCGGCCTGCCAGGGAATTCCAAATCTCTTCATCTTCCAGGATGAAGTGGGAACCAAACCCGGTTTTTCCAGGCCCAGGGGAAAACCCGTGGGATATCCCAGGCCCGCAGCGGAGGCATATTTGGCGATCCGGTTCACGCCCAGCCGCGCGCCGAGGTGGTAGAAATAAACGTCGCAGGATTCGACGAGGGCCTTGCGCAGGTTGACCCATCCATGCCCGTCCTTGTTCCAGCATCGGTATTCGCGATTGCCGAAAGGGTATACCCCGGTGCATTGAAAAGCGGTATCCGGGGTAATCATTTTCTCCTCCAGGCCGGCCATGGCTACCAGGATTTTATGGATCGATCCGGGGGGATATTGGCCCTGGATCGCCCGGTTCTGCAAAGGGTAAGCGGGATGATCCACGATTCCCTTCCAGGTTTCGGCGGAGATTCCGCGGGCGAAGAGGTTGGGGTCGAAGTCCGGCTTACTGACCATGGCCAGGATGTCGCCGTTGCGGGGGTTCATGGCCACCAGGGCGCCGCGCTTCCCGGCCATGGCGGCTTCGGCCGCCCTTTGAAGCTCCAGGTCCAGGGTAAGGTGAAGGTTGTTCCCCGGGTTGGGCTCGACCTGTCCCAGAACCCGGATTCTATGACCCAAGGCATTCACCTCGATCTGGCGGCCCCCGGTTTCGCCCATCAAATCCAGCTCGAATTTCTTTTCGATCCCGTATTTTCCTACCAGGTACCCCAGCTTGTGATTCAAGAACTCTTCCCTGGCAAGTTCCTCCTGACTGATTTCTCCCAGGTAGCCGATAAGATGGGAGGCAAGATTCTTATAGGGGTAATTCCGGCGGATCACCACATCTACGACCACACCCGGAAGATCGAGGCGCCGGGTCTCCACCGCGGCGAGCTCTTCCCGGGTGATGTTGGTTTTGATCTTCACGGGTTGGTGAAGGGGAATGCCCCGGGCCCCCTCCAGCCGGGAGCGGACCTTTTCCCCGGGCATGGATAGGAGGCGGCTGAGGGCCCGGATCAGGGCTTCCATGTCCGGAACGTCCTGCCGGTAGAGGGACACATCGAAGGATGGGAAACTATCCACCAGGGGGACCCCATTGCGGTCGAAAAGGATTCCCCGGGGAGCGGCGATCTCCTGGATGCGGACCCGGTTGTTCTCCGAGAGGGCCCGGTAATAATCGCCCTTGATGACCTGAAGGTACCAGAGGCGGCAGAAGATGAGAGAGAAGGCTACGACGATTGCCATGTTGGCCCAAAGGAAGACCCGGTTGATCTCGGGGGTTTCGTTTTTATCCAGTTTGACGCGCATACCTATGGAACCGGGGGGAACGATTCTTCGGCCGGGGGAATATCCACCCGGCGCAACAGATGGAAAAACGGCCAGATGGCTGCGCAGGTGATGAGCATCTGGGGCAGAATCCAGATCGGCGGGGGACGAAGGAATCGGGGCGCGATCCCCAGAACGAGGGGGAGAAACAGGAGGAGGAGGGATTGAAAGACCATCAGCACCCCCACCAGGATGATTCGGAAAAGCAGGGTTTCCCCCAAGATCAACACTTTGGCCAAAACCTTCAAGAAGAAGAAAATGCTGAGATACACGAAGGCAAAGAGGCCGAGGGGACCGCTCGAAAAGGTGTCGTAGAGGAGGCCGCAGAAAAGGACCAGAAAGGCGCCGGAAAGGGGGGGGAAGAAAATCCCCAAGAAGACGACCAAAAGAATCATGAGGTCGGGCTTCAAGTGAGAGGGGAAGATCAGGCTGATCAGCGTGGACTGAAGCAGCGTGAGAAGGAAGGCAATCAGAAGGAAGATGAAAAAACGGAACAAGGATCAGCCTTTCCCGATTTCACCCCGTCCCTCGGTGGCCGGGGAAGAAGGGGAGTGGGTGAAGTAATGGCGGAAGCAGACTCCCAGGTTCTTTACGATGGACCGCTTACTCCCCAGAATGTAGACCCGGGGCGGGGCGAAGAAGATTTCGTCCCCGATCTTTTGAATGCGGGGGGGATTCCCATTGTCCCTAAGCCCCAGGGTGAAAAGTTCGGTTTCGAAAAAGGACACGATTTTATCTTTCAAGCGGAGTTCCGTATCCACAAAAAAAAGGGCCAGATGGGGGATAAGGTCGTTCAACCGGGCCAGAAAAGAATGGATTTCGTCTCCCTCGATGTTCTTCGGGGGGGAGGATTTGACTTCCAGGTAGAGAAGCGAGCCCTCCATCAGGGCCACCACGTCGTAGTCCCCCCCGTACCGGCTGCCCCGGCAGCGCAAGCCGTAGAGCGCCGGGCAGAAAAATTCCCGGCGCAGGACCTCGGCCATGAACCATTCCAGGGTAGGCCCCAGACTCGCCGGGACTGGGTAGCACAAGCGGTAATAGGAATCCCCCAGGGCCGCGGCCAGGCCCAGGTCCATCAAAAAATGAAGGTACTTTCGGCCCGTTTCCGGGGTGGAGAAACGAACCACTTCGGAAAGCCGGAAGACCCCTTTGCGCATTAAGACCTCCCGGAGGAAGAGGCGAAAGGAGTACCTCTTGAAGAGTTCGTAAAACTGGTCTTTTTTTTCGGGAGGGAAAGCGGGCGGAAAGCATAAGTGCTGCGTCGGGTTCTGCCGGAAGAGGTCCAGGCCCCGGCGGCACAAAACCCCTTTGAGGTCAGAGAAACCCTCCCGCCTTTCCTTGAAGGAAAAAAAATCCTCCTGCAAGGCTCGCAGGTCCTTCCTCAGGTTATTGATGGCCCTGGCAATCTCTTTCGGGGACATGGGAAAAAAACCGTTGATTCGTGCCCCCAGCGCCGCCGGCTGGGGCCGAATAACGGCCCAAATCATCGCTGCCCATCCTAATTTTCAATATATACCGATTTCCCGGGGAAAACAACGAGTTACTTGCGCCAGAACTCGGGGAAAAGGATGATCAGGACGGTGTAGATTTCCAGCCTTCCGAAGATCATGCAAGCGGTAAGGACCCATTTCGAGGCATCGGGCAGATGGGCGAAGTTGTCCATGGGGCCCACCGCTCCGAGGCCGGGGCCCACGTTGCCCAGAGTTGCGGCCACGGCGGAAATGGCGGTAATCATGTCGGACCCCAGAAGGGATACGGCCAGGGAAGCGAGGATGAAAATGCCGATATATAGAAAGAACAATCCCTGGATTCCGTTCAGCGTATCCCGGGAGACGACCTTGGCCCCGAGCTTCACCGGGGCCACCGCATGGGGATGGACCAACTGGTAAAGTTCGTTGGCTCCCTGTTTCACCAGGACCAAGAACCTCACGCACTTGATCGCTCCCCCCGTGGACCCCGCGCACCCTCCCACGAACATGAGGCCCAGAAGAAGATACTGAGAGAAGGCCGGCCATTTTTCAAAGTCGGCGGTGGCATAGCCGGTTGTGGTCTGGATGGAGACGACCTGGAACAAAGCCAAGCGGAAAGATTGGAGGAAGTCCCCGGGAAGATGGGCCCAGAGGTTGAAGCTGATCAGGGCAGTGGAGGCCAGGACCACGCCCCCATAAAAGCGGAACTCGGGGTCCCGCCAGAACACTCGGGGATTCCCCTTCAGGGCGAGGTAATGGAGCGAAAAATTGGCCCCCGCCAGGAACATGAAAAAGGTGATGGCGTACTCGATGAAAGGGCTCCGGTAGAATTCGATGCTCTCATTCTTGGGGGAAAAGCCGCCCGTCGCCATGGTGGTAAAGGTATGGCAGAGGGCATCGAAGAGGTCCATTCCCCCCAGAAGCAGAACCCCGACCTCGGCCACCGAAAAAAGGAGATAGACCTCCCAGAGAATGCGGGCCGTGGTGGCGATCCGGGGCCGGAGCTTGTCCGCGGTCGGGCCGGGGACTTCCGCCTTGTAGAGCTGCATGCCGCCGACCCCGAGGAAAGGGAGGATGGCCATGGAGAGGAGAATGATCCCCATCCCCCCCAGCCACTGGGTCAAGGCCCGCCAGAAAAGGATGCCGTGGGGATTCTTTTCGATGTCGGCCATGACCGTGGAGCCGGTGGTGGTGAAGCCCGAGGCCGATTCGAAACAGGCGTCCACCAGGGAATCGAAGGCCCCGGTGAACAGATAGGGGAGGGCCCCGAAAAAGGCGGCGCTGATCCATCCGAAGGCCACGATGGCGAACCCGTCGCGGTGGGTGAGGTCCCCCGGGGACCGCTTAAAGGCCAGGACCAAAAGGAGGCCGCTCAAAGCGGTGACGGCTATGGAAAAAAGAAAGCCCCGCGCATGGGGCTCTCCGTAGACCCAGTTCACCAGGAGGGGGAAAACCATGGTGCCGGCCAGAATTAGGTTCAGAAATCCGAGGAGATTGAGGAGGGTGGAAGGAGACAAGGTTACCAGTACTCCAGCTTAACCATCAGGGCCTTTTCCACTTCCCTGATGGCTGAGGTGAGGGCAAAGATCATGACCCGGTCCCCGGGCTGAATCACCGCGGACCCGTTGGGAATAATGACTTCGGAGCCGCGCACGATTGCGCCCACGATGGCGTCCTTGGGAAATTGGATTTCCCGCAGGGGGCGTGCCACGATGTCCGAGGTCTCCATGGCTACCGCTTCGAACGCTTCGGCATTCTCCTCCGGCAGGGAAGAGATGGAGAGAATTTTGCCCCTCCGCAGGAACTGCATGATCTTATTTACCGCGGCCAGCCGCGGGCTGACCACCACGTCCACCCCGATGGAATGAACCAGGGGGGAGTACCCAACCTTGTTCACCAGGGTCATGACTCGCCGGACGCCGATCTTCTTGGCCAGAAGCGAAATCATCACGTTGGTCTCTTCGTCCTCGGTGACGGCGATGAAGGTGTCCATTTCCCCCACGTTTTCCTCGATGAGCAGGTCCTGATAGGTGGCGTCCCCCCGCAGGACCAGGGCGCGGCTGCATTTTTCCGCGATTTCTTGACAGCGGGTTTCGTTCTGCTCGACGATCTTTACCTGGATATCCCGGGCCTCCAGGCCCTTGGCCAGCTCCAGCCCGATCAGGGTGCCCCCCAGAATCATGACCCGCTTTATGGGGGGCCGCCGGTGTCCCGAGCTTTCCAGAGCCTCCCGCGTCTTTTCCCGGGCCATGACCATGAAGAGGAGGTCATTGGCCCGGATGACATCCGATCCCTTGGGGATGAAGACCCGCTCTCCTTTCTGTACGGCTACCATAAGAATACCCGAGTGGGGGTACATGGCGGATATTTCCGCCAGAGTCTTGCCCACCATAGGGCTGTCGGAAAGCAAGGGGAGACCGACCATGCGGACTTTTCCGTCGGCAAAGTCGGCCACGTCGACCGCACCCGGGACCTCCATGAGTTTCAGGATCAGGTCCACCACTTCGTGGTCCGGGTTGATGACCAGGTCGATGTCCAAATGCTCCTTTTCGAAGAGGGACGGCAGGGAGGAGTATTCCGGGTCGCGCACCCGGGCGATCTTCTTGGGGACCCGGTCCTGAACCCCGGCTACCAGACAGGAGATCATGTTCACTTCGTCGCTGTTCGTGACTGCGATCACCATGGAGGCCTCGGAAATGCCCGCTTCCCGGAGAATGCTGGGGGAACCGCCGCTTCCATGGATGGCCTTCACGTCGAGGGTGTTCTGGACCCGTTTGATCTTCTCCGGGTCGCGGTCGATGACCACCACGTCTTTCTTTTCCTGGGAGAGGCGCTGGGCCAGATGGTACCCGACTTCGCCCGCCCCGATGATGATGATGCTCATGGAAGTGACCCGCGGTACCTTCTAAGAATTCCTCATTTCAGAAGAGAATACTATTTTGCCCTCTCCGGGGTGTCAAGGGGAAAAAAGGGCCAAAAAATCCTTGACAATATTTTTGGGCGCGTGGTAGATGTTGGTTAACGTCCTCCGGGTGGACTCCGCGAGGGAGAAAAAAACAAGTCGGTATTCGAAAAGAATCATTCCTTCGGGAAGCGACGAATACACGGCCGGGTAATATGAAAGCCGTCCACAAATGCGCGAATTCATCCAACTGGCTGGGATTCTGACCCTGGTATCGGTTCTCTCCGGCTGGGCTCTATCCTATACTTATACCATAACCAAACCCATCATCGAGGTCAAGCGGCACGAAAAGAAGGTAGCCGCCATCGCCGAGGTTCTACCTGCCTTTAACAATCAGCCGGAAAAGGAAAGGGTGGAAATCCCCGACAGCCAGGGGAATCCGGTGGAGTTTTTCGTGGGCAAAAAAGACGGCACCCCCACCGGGGTGGCTTTTCGCAGTGCGACCGTCGGGTACGGCGGGAAGATTTCCTTGATGATCGGGCTGACTCCGGAGGGAAAGGTTTACGGCCTGCGGGTGCTGGACCAGAATGAAACCCCGGGGCTGGGGAACAAAATCGCTCAGGAAAGTTATACCAAGCAATTCCTGGGCAAAGAGCTGGCTTCCTCGCGCTGGGAGGTTAAAAAGGCAGGGGGGGATTTCGACCAGATCACCGCGGCCACCGTTTCCTCCCGGGCCATCACCAAAGGCATCCGGGAAGGCCTGGCCCTCTACCAGGCCAACGCGGAAAAGATTTTGAAGGCGAATTGAAGACCGACATGGGAATCCGATTCCGCTTTATCGATGAAATTTTCAAAGGAATCTCGCGGGAAAACCCCACTTTCCGCATCGTCCTGGGAATGTGCCCCTCCCTGGCCATATCAACTTCGGTGATCAACGCGGTCGGGATGGGGGTGGCGGCGACCTTTGTGCTCCTGGGGTCCAATGTCATGGTTTCGCTGATCCGGAACTTCACTCCCTCGAAAGTCCGCATCCCGGTGTTTATCATCATCATTTCCACGTTCGTGACCATCGCGGACCTCTCCCTCGAAGCCTTCACCCCGGACCTGCACAAGGCCCTGGGCATCTTCATCCCCTTGATCGTGGTCAACTGCATCATCCTGGCCCGGGCCGAAGCCTTCGCTTCCCGGGAACCGGTTCTCTACAGCATCGCCGACGCCCTGGGCATGGGCGCAGGGTTCACTTTGGCCCTCATGCTCATCTCATCCATCCGCGAAGCCCTGGGCAACGGGACGGTCCTGGGATACCCGGTCTTCGGGGTGAACTATGATCCGGCGGTCGTCATGATCCTGGCTCCCGGCGCTTTCCTGACCATCGCCCTGCTCATCGGGCTGATGAATTATCTCGGCAGGAAACGGTGATGGAAAAGATTGTCATCATATTTTTCAGCGTCGTGCTGATCAACAATTTCATCCTCGCCAAGTTCCTGGGTCTTTGTCCCTTTTTAGGGGTCTCCAAGGAGTCCAAAGCGGCCCTCAGCATGGGGATTGCGGTCACCTTCGTTATGACCATGGCCTCCCTGGTGACCTGGATTTTCTTCTATCTGTTCCTAGTGCCTTACGGCCTGGAATTCTTGCAGACCCTGGTTTTCATCCTGGTCATCGCCACCTTTGTCCAGTTTGTGGAAATGGTCATTTCTAAGACATCGCCCGCGCTCCAGGAGGCGCTGGGTATCTACCTTCCCCTGATCACCACGAACTGCGCGGTTTTGGGAGTTTCCCTGCTGAACATCAAGGAGGGGTACAATCTTCTGGAAACTCTGGTCAACGGTTTCGGCGGCGGCCTGGGTTTCACCATGGCCATCCTGATCATGGCGAGCATCCGGGAGCGCCTGGAGTTTTCCAATATCCCGGAGTGCATGAAGGGCTTTCCCATCGCCTTCATCATCACCAGCATGATGGCCTTCGCCTTTTTTGGTTTTCAAGGGTTTTTTTCGAAATAGGAACCGGACATGGGAATGGAATCCGTCATCTCTTATTCCGTTTTGATTTTAGGGGGGATCGGCCTCCTGTGCGGAAGCCTGCTGCTGGTGGCTTCCAAGTTTTTTTCCGTCACCCTGGACCCCCGGGTGGGGGACCTCATTAAATTGCTGCCGGGGGCCAACTGCGGGGCCTGCGGGTTTGCCGGCTGTGCCGAGTACGCCAAGGAGCTGGCGGGGGGTGGCAGCTCCCTGGGGGCCTGCCGGGTGGTGGACGAAAAGAGTTCTTCGGCCATCGCCTCCATCCTGGGCGTGGAAGATCAAGTCGCCGAACGGTTCGTGGCCGTTCTGCGGTGCCAGGGAGAAGACGGGGTTGCGCGGAAGAGCGCCGAATACGCCGGCTTGAAAAGCTGCCGGGCGGCCGCTCTGTCCTTCGGTGGGGACCGGGATTGTTCCTATGGATGCCTGGGATTCGGCGACTGCGTGGAGGTTTGCGCTTTTCAGGCGATCCGCAAGGGTGATCGCGGACTGGTGGTGGTGGACCCCCAAAAATGCGTGGGCTGCGGGAAATGTGTCGAGGAGTGTCCCAAAGGAATGCTTCTTCTGATCCCCTCCTCCTCCGAGGTTTACGTGGCCTGCCTTTCCCAGGACAAGGGAAAGAAGGTCATGCAGGCCTGCAAAAAAGGGTGCATCGCCTGCAAAAAATGCGAGAAGACCTGCCCGGTGGACGCCATCCGGGTGTAGGATAACCTGGCCCGGATCGATGTGCAAAAATGCACCAACTGCGGCCTCTGCGTGGAGGTCTGCCCCACGGGCAGCATCGTTCGGAGAGGAGCGGCCAACCATTGAAAAGCCTGCTCGTGTACGTTTCCAAGACCGGGAACACGGAAAAGGTGGCCCAAAGGTTTGCCCGGGGGCTCGGGGGCGAGATCGACGTGGTGAACCTGGACCTTTCCCCCGAGGGGGTCCTGAAAGAGTTCCAGCCGAAATTCACCCTGGATGCCGGTCCCTATGACCTCTTCTGCCTTGCCTCCTGGGTCATGGTCATGAAGGTCCACCCCTTCCTGGCCGCCTACATCCGGGAATGCCGGAACCTGGAGGGCAAAAAAGTCGCCGTCTGCCTAACGGGCGGGGCCAGCCTGTCCCGCGGCCATGCCTACGAGGACCTGCTCCATATCCTGGAGGAGAAGAAAGTGAATCTCATCGGCTTTTCCTACACCACCACTCTGCTGGGTTTGACCCTCACCCGGAAGAAATTGGAAAAGGCGGAGCAGTTCGGCCGGGAGATAAAAAGTCTCGTGGAGCAGGGGGGCTGAAGATGGATGGTTTCTGGCCTACCTTCATCCGCCGCAAGCAGACTCCCCCCGGGTCCAGCTTATCGGCCTACGACCAGCCGGCTCAATCCTTCTTGAATCCCCGGACGGTGATTATTCCCCTGCAGGAGGATCCCCGCGGTCCCTATACATGCCTGGTGAAAGCCCGGGAAGATGTGGCCGCCGGACAAAAAATCGGCGAGAGGGGCGAGGCGCCCTTTCGCCTGGCTATTCACGCCACCCTCTCCGGGAAAGTGAAGGAGGTGGAGACGCATCCGTCTCCCCAAGGCGTTAACGTGGCCAGCGTGGTGATCGAGTCCGGCGGCAAAGAAGAGACCCCGTTAAAAATCGCTCCGGAAACGGGAGGGGGGACGGACCTCCTCCTCCAGGCGGGAATTCCTCTTGAATACTTGCGCCTTTCCTCCGGGAATACGGACGTGCTCATGGTCAACGGGACGGGGTTCGAGCCGAACCTTGCCGTTCATCCCTACCTCCTTCTCCGGGAGGCCTCGCGGGTCGTGGGCGGGTTAAAGGCCCTGATGGAGGTTTTCTCCATACCCCGGGCCTGCGTCTGCCTGGACCGCAAACAACCCGGCCTTCTCTGGGCCCTGGAAAAAGAGGTTGGGGGGGAGAGAAGAATTCGCCTTTGCCCGGTGGGAAAAGCCGTTCCCCCGGCCGGGGAAGCGGCGATGGCCCGGGAGGTTCTGAAGAAGCGCAACGGATCGTTCCCCCGGGCGACTTTCGTGGACATGGCCTTCCTGCCGGCGGTTTGGGCCGCGGTGGAGGAACGCTTGCCCTTTATCGAAAGGGTCATAACCGTTTCCGGCTCGGGAATTCCCCGTCCGGTGAACATCCGGGTCAGGATAGGGACCCCCTTCGGGGAGGTGATAAGCCGCTGCGGAGGAGACCTGGAGAGCATTACCCAGATCGTCATGGGCGGAGCGCTGACCGGGGTCTCCCAACCCACGGCCCAGGTCCCGGTCACCCATCGGACCCCCGGAATCTTGGCCCTGGTTTCCTTCGCCATGGGGAAAGGCCATCAGTCCAAGATGTACGAGGAGGGACCCTGCATCCGGTGCGCCAAGTGCGTGGACCGGTGCCCGGTGTCCGTCCTTCCCAACTTGATTGCGGCCTACTGCCGGAAAAAGATGTTCGCCGAAGCGGTGGAAAAAGGCCTATTTGTGTGCATCGATTGCGGGCTTTGCACTTACGTGTGCCCGGCGAGAATTCCCCTGGCCGAGATCCTCCGGGAGGCCAAGGCCCGCAAAGGCCTCTTCGCCGACGAAGCGGTTTCGTAGAGAAGAAAAAAGAGGATTTCCGAATGCCCAACCCCTTGATCGTTTCCGGCCCCCCTTACATCAAGAACGGGGAGACCAACCACTGTCTCATGTTCGATGTGTACATCGCCGCTTTGCCCGTCATGCTGGCGGCGCTCCTGGTGGCCGGTCCGTACTCGGTTTTGGTCATCTTGTTGGCGGTCTTTGCCGCCCTGGGTACTGAAGCGATCATCCAGATGTTGAAGACCCCGGGATACCGTTTCCGCCCCTTTTTCTACAACCTGTTGACCAGCGACCGGATTACCATCCTGGACGGAAGCGCCCTGGTCACCGGTTTGCTCGTGGCCTTCAACGTGCCCCCCAGCGTTCCCTTCTGGCTCCCCGTGGTGGGTTCCGTGGTGGCCATCGCTCTGGGGAAGCAAATTTTCGGGGGATTGGGACATAATATCTTCAACCCGGCCTTGTTTGCGCGGACCTTTCTTCTGGCGGCCTGGCCTGCCCACATGACTTCCTGGGTGGCTCCTTTTGACTGGGGTTCTTATTTGGGTCGCATCTCCTGGTCTCCTTTTACCTGGAAGGTCCAGGCTGTGGACGCAGTCAGCTCCGCGACCCCCCTGGGTCTCATGAAAGAACAAGGGGTGATGACCCCCTACTTGAACCTCTTCCTGGGAAACATCGGGGGCTGCATCGGGGAGACCTCCGCCCTGGCTGTCCTGCTGGGGGGGGCCTACATGCTCTACAAGGGCACCGTCAAATGGCACATTCCCCTGACTTATCTGACAACCGTAGCCGTCCTTATGGCCGTTTTCGGCAGGGACCCGGTCTTTCACCTTTTCTCGGGAGGCCTCATGCTGGGGGCCTTTTTCATGGCCACCGACGTGGTCACCAGCCCGGTCACCAAAGCCGGAAGGATTTATTTCGGGATCGGCTGCGGAGTGATCACCGTCCTGATCCGGCTTTTCGGTTCTCTCCCGGAAGGGGTGAGTTATTCGATTCTCCTGATGAACGCCTGCACCCCATTGATCGATCGGTACACCGGGGGGACCGCCCTCCGGGCGGAGGCGATGCAAACGCTCAAGGCCTCCTAAGATTGGGCCTGAGGGGGAGGAAGGGAATTCCACCATGGATCGAAGAAGATTTCTCAAATGGGCAGGGGCTTTGGGCGTCGGCCTTACCCCCCTGGTGTTCGCCGCTCCCGTGAGGGAAAGAATCCTGGGAAAATCCCTGGCGTCCGCCAGCCAAACCCGGCCCCACATGGGAACGGTGGTTACGGTCACCATCCTGCATCCGTCTGCGGAGAAGGCCCGCGAAGCCATGGAGGACGCTTTTGCCGAGATGGAGCGGTTGATCCCCCTTCTGGACCGACATGCGCCGGACACCCCCGTTTCTCGCCTGAACCACCGGGGAATCCTGAAGGATGCACCCCCTGAGCTTCTTGAAGTCATGGATCAGGCCCGGCGCATCCATCGGCTGACCCGCGGGGCCTTCGATATTTCGGTAAAGCCGGTGTTGGACCTTTTTGAGGATTCCTTTTCCCGGAACCAAAGCGCTCCGTCGGAAGAAGAGATCGGCCGGGCTTTGAGGCGAGTGGGGGCCGAGCACATCCGGTGCGGGGAGAAACAAATCCAGTTTTTCCGGGAAGGGATGGAGATTTCCCTCGACGGGATCGCCAAAGGATACATCGTGGAAAAGGTCGTTTCCAGGTTGAAATCTGGGGGAATCCGGCATGCCCTCATCAACGCCGGCGGGGATATTCTGGCTCTCGGGGACAAGGGAAACGGCCAACCCTGGAGAATCGCCATCCAGGATCCCCGGGAACGGAACCAGGTCCTCCAGATCATCCCCCTGCGGGACGGGGCGGTGGCCACTTCGGGGGATTACGAGAATTTTTTCGACGGGGAAAGAAAATACCATCACATCATCGATCCGCACACCGGCCACTCTCCCCAGCAAGTGACCAGCGTGAGCGTCCGGGCCCGGTCCCTCACCCTGGCGGATGCCCTGGCCACCGCGGCCTTCATCCCCCCGAGGGAAGAAGCCCGGGCTTTCCTCCGGGCGATTCCCGGCACCGAGGCCTTATGGGTCGACCGCAAGAAAGTTCAGATGAATTCCGAAGGGTGGGAACGGGCCTAGTTTTCAGGACCCATTCCCGCTCTTTCATTGCTCCCCGCCGCATTGCTTCCTGGCCTTCGAACCCTCCAGAAAATCCACCCGGGGGATGCTTTCCCTGAGGAAAATTCTTGACAACATTTTTGAGCGGGGGCAACATTGGACCATATCCAAAGAATGATTCCCATCCATCGATTCGATTCTGGGAACCCGGGGAGGGGCGTTTCCGTGGCTGCTTTGAGGAGAAAGGTTTTCTCCTTGGAACCTGCGGGGGGCCCGATCGCTGCCGATGCCGCAAAGCGGAAAGAAAAACCATCGTCCGTTCAGCAGGTGGCTTACTTTTATCCTCCTTTTTTCCTTTTGGGCGGTCCTTTCCGGCTTTTTTGACTGGTTCCATTTGTCCCTCGGAATCGCCGGTTCGGCGGGGGTCTCCTTTTTTTCCCATGATCTTCTCTTCCCCCAAAGGGGGTTGCCGTCCTTCCGGACGATCGCTTCTCCCGCGCTGAATTTCCTTCTTTACATCCCCTGGCTCCTCGTCCAGGTCGCCCTGGCTAACCTCCATGTGATCTACCTGGTATGGCATCCCCGGATGCCGATCGACCCGCAAATCGTCCGCTTCAAAACCAAGTGGAGAGAGGACTTCCTGCTCACGGTGATGGCCAACTCCATCACCTTGACCCCGGGAACGGCCACCCTGGACATTCGCGCGGGGGAATTCCACGTCCATGCCCTGAGCCGGAAGGTGGCTGCCGACCTTCTGGGCGGTAAGATGCAGGATAGGGTGGGGCGAATGTTCGGCCAAAAGGACTGGCAGGACCATGGTTGACTTCTTTCACTGGACCAGCGTGGCCCTGGGAATGATGATCCTCTTCTGCCTTTACCGCGGGATCCGCGGCCCGGGTTTTTTGAACCGCATCGTGGCGGTGAATGTCATCGGCACCAAGATCGTGATCATCCTGGCCCTTATCGGGTTCATGTACAACCGAATCGATATGTTCGTAGACATTTCCGTGGTCTACGCCCTCCTGAATTTCATCGGAACCCTGGCGGCGGCAAAATTCTTGGAGCGAAAAGGAACGGTATGATTCTCGAAGTCCTGTCCGCCGCGCTGATTCTCATCGGAGGATTTCTTTTCGCTTCGGGGACTCTGGGACTGATCCGCCTGCCCGATTTTTATTGTCGCCTGCATGCCACGGGGAAGTGCGACACCCTGGGGGCGCTTTTCGCTCTTCTGGGACTCGTCGTGTACAATGGGTGGAACCTGGTGAGCCTGAAAATCATCTTCATCGTCTTCTTTATCTTCGTCGCCAACCCGACGGCCACTCACGCCCTGGGCCGGGCTGCGCTTCTAAACGGGGTCCAGCCGTGGACGAAGGAGGGAGAGCCCTCCGAATTCCGGCCCCAAGAGCAGGGGGAAGAGGCATGATCTGGTCCCTTGATTTCATTTTCCTGGTTTTTGCGGTGATCTGTGCGATCGGGGCCATCACCGTGAAGGACTTGCTCAGCTCCGTCGTCATCCTGGGCGCCTACAGCTTTTTCATGGCCTTGCTCTGGGCGGAAATGGGGGCGGTGGACGTGTCCTTTACCGAGGCTTCGGTGGGAGCCGGGGTGAGCACGGTTTTTTTTATCGCCGCGGTCTCCCGGACCCGAAGGAGGTCGAAGGAATGAAGATTGCGGGTTTGCTGCTGGCCCTCCTCACGGGAGGGTTGTTGATTTACGGGGAGCAGGACATGCCCGGCTGGGGGGACGGGAATTCGCCCGCAAGCCGGCATGTATCGCCCCGTTACATCGAAAAAGCGCTGGAAGAGACCGGCGCCCCGAACATGGTAACCGCCGTCCTGGCCGACTACCGTAGCTTCGACACCCTGGGGGAAACCACGGTGATCTTTACCGCCGGCCTCTCCTGTCTCCTTCTCCTGAGGAGGGATTCCGAGTGATCGATCCCTGCGAAAACGTGGTGGTCCGGACCGTCAGCCGGATGATCATTCCCTTCCTCCAACTGTCCGCCCTTTATGTCATTACGCACGGGCACTACACCCCCGGGGGGGGATTTCAGGGGGGAGTGATCCTGGGGGCCAGCTTTATTCTCCTGGGGATCGCCTATGGGCGTGAGGAGCTGCGGCGGCGCATGTCCATCCGGACGGTCACGGCGCTGGCCTGCGCCGGGGTTCTTCTGTACTCCGGAATCGGGGCCCTCCCTCTCCTGCTGAGCGGGGCTTACCTGGATTACGGGGCCTTGCCCATCGCCGGGGTTCCGGGGAATCGGTCCCTTGGAATCCTGGGAATCGAGATCGGGGTAGGCCTCTGTGTCATGGCCATCATGGCCGGCATTTTCCGGGCCCTGGCCGCTTTCGACACGACCGGAGGTAAGGATGGGTGAGATTCTTCTCAGCAAGTTCAATTACTGGATGTACGTCGCCCTGCTCATGGTGGGTCTTTACGCCATGATGGGCAAGAAGAACCTGATGAAAAAGCTGATCGGGATGAATATCTTCCAGACCGCCATCATTCTTTATTTCATTTCCACCGCGGTGAAAAAGGGAGGGACCCTGCCCATTTGGATGGAAGGGGCGACCCGGGCGGCCGATTACGCCAACCCCCTGCCCCATGTTCTCATGCTCACGGCGATCGTGGTCATGGTGGGCACTACGGGGGTGGCGTTGGCCGTGATCCTTTTGATCTACCGCCGGTACCGTACCCTGGAAGAGGATGAAATCCTGAAATCGATGCGATGAACGCCTTACGGGCCCATGCCGTCATCCTGACCGTCATCCTGCCCCTCATTTCTTCATTCACCATCCCCCTCGTCGGCTGGCGCTGGAGGAAAACGGCCTATTTTATCGCCCAGGGGGCTATCGGGTCCTCAATGGCCTTTTCTCTGATTCTCCTGCATGCAGTTCTCACCCGGGGAAACATTCATTACCCCCTGGGCGGGTGGCTTCCCCCGTGGGGGATCGAATTGGCCGCCGACCCCCTAAACGCCTTCCTGGGGGTGGTCGTTAGCGGGTTGGGCTTCCTGGTGAGCCTGGCCTCCCGGGAGAGCGTGGAAAAAGAGCTGCCGAATAAGATCGTCCGCTTCTATACCATCTACCTATTACTCTTCACCGGCCTTATGGGGATGGTGGTAACCGGGGATGTATTTAATCTCTACGTGTTCCTGGAAATCGCCTCCCTGGCCGCCTACGCCCTGATCGCCCTGGGCGAAGACGGGGCGCCCCTCGCCTCCTTCAATTACATCATCCTGGTCACCATCGGGGCCTGTCTCTACCTTCTCGGGGTCGGGTATCTGTACATCATGACCGGCTCCTTGAACATTGCCGACCTTGCCCGGTTGCTTCCGCCGCTCTACTCCTCCAAGGTTGTGCGAATGGCCTTGGCTTTCTTCCTCATCGGCCTTTTCATCAAGATGGGCGTGTTTCCCCTGCATGTCTGGCTCCCCGATGCCTACACCTATGCCCCTTCGGCGGTGAGCGCACTGATCGCTCCTTTGATGACCAAAGTGGCGGCGTATGTCCTGATGCGGATTGTTTTCACGGTCTTTGATCCGGCCTTTTCCCTCCGCCCGTTCCCCTTCGGGCTGATCCTGGGCTGGCTGGCGGCGGCGGGCATTCTGGTCGGATCGGTCCTGGCCATCGCCCAGTCCGACTTCAAAAGAATGCTGGCCTATTCCAGTGTCAGCCAGATGGGGTACATTCTTTTGGGAATCAGCCTGGCCAATGTCAACGGGTTTACGGGCGCTTTGCTCCACATCTTGAACCACGGGTTCATGAAGGCGGTTCTTTTTCTTGTTGCCGCAGCATTGATGTACAAGGCGGGGAGCCGGAACATTTATCGGTTGAGCGGACTCCACCGAAAGATGCCCCTCACTTCGGCGGCGCTGGCCGTCGGGGAGCTTTCCATGGTCGGGATTCCTCCTACTTGCGGCTTTTTCAGCAAATGGTACCTGCTCTTAGGC
>JACAEW010000089.1 GCA_013388675.1 Syntrophaceae bacterium
CTACAAGGAACAGGGAGATGCCTTCCGGAGAGGAAGTCTCTCCTTGGGTCCTGGCTACACAGATCAGCCAGTGGGCCACGTGGGCATCGGGGACAAAGATCTTGGTTCCATCGAGGAAATAGTGTTTCCCCTCGCCTTGAGCTTTCAATTGAATGAGGAAGGGGTCGAATTGAGTGGTGCCCGGCTCGGTGTGGGCCAAAGTCAAGATCCGGTCACCGCTGGCAATCAGAGGAAGAAATTCTTTCTTTTGCGATTCATTCCCCGCTTCCAGAAGAGTGCCCCCCCCCAGGATTACGGTCGAGAAAAAGGGGCCTGGCAGGCAGGCCCGTCCCATCTCTTCAAGCAAGAACAGGAAGTCCAAAAAATCTCCCCCGATTCCCCCGTAGGCTTCGGGAAAGGCAATTCCCATCCACCCTAGATCGGCCATCTTTTTCCACATCTCCGGGCTGTAACCCCGGTCGTCTTTTTCCATGGCCCGCACGTAAGTTTTAGGGCACTCGGTGGTCAGGAAATTCCGGGCGCTTTCCCTCAACATCTTCTGTTCTTCCGTGAGATAAAAATCCATGATTCCACACCTCTCTAGAAATAAAGAATCTAAGCGCACATACCTAAGATCGGGGAAGGCCCAGACCCCGTTGGGCAATAACGTTCCGGCCTATCTCGCTCGTTCCCGCCCCGATGGTGGTCATAAAAGAATGGAGGAAGTACCATTCAACCCTACCCCTAAGGGGAGCCCACTTGGATCCCTCTTCCAGCTGGCTGTAGAGGCCGAGAATTGTCATCCCCACGTCGACCAAGCGCTGGTCCAGCTCGGATACGAATACTTTGGTGATCTCCGGCTCGTAGGTCATGGGAATTTCGTGACTCTCCATCCAACGGGAGTGCTCGGCAAGCAATTGAGCTACCTCCAGCTCCACGGCCATCTGGGCCAACTGGTTTTTTATCTTGGGATCCTCCGCCAGGGGCTGGCCGTTGAATCGGGTCTCCCGGACATACGAGACGAGGTCTTCCAAGAGGGGAATCAGGCGGCAAGGGGTAAAGACGTGGTTCCTTTCCGAATCGATGGCTTCCATCATGTAATAGAAACCTTTATTTTTCTCCCCCACCAGGCGGGACTTGGGAACCCGCACGTTTTCGTAGAAGACTTCGTTGGTCCTTTCCCCGGACATGGTCCATAGCGGGCGGACGGTGATTCCGGGGCTGTCCATGTCCACGATGAAGAGGCTGATCCCCCGGTGTTTTGGAATGGCGGGGCTAAAATCCGTCCGTGCGGCCAGCCAATGATATTCGGAGTAGTGAGCCTCGGTGTTGAAGGTTTTTTGCCCGTTAATGAGGTAGAAATCTCCCTCCTCGACGGCCCGCATCTTCATGGAGGCCAGGTCCGACCCAGCATTCGGCTCGGTGTAGCCCAGACAGAATTCAATCTCCCCCCGGATGATTCGGGGTAAAAATTCCCTTTTCAATTCTTCGCTTCCCCGCCGCAGGATCGTATGGCCCACCATGGTGTACCCTACATCGAGGGGAACATGGGCCCCCCATCTTTTTCCCAGTTCGTCCAGAAGGATGAAATCATAGGTGGGCGATAGCCCCTGGCCTCCATACTCCTTCGGCCAGCTCATCCCTAGGAAGCCGCTGGTCGCCAGCTTGCGGCTGAATTCACGGGCCTCCGGACCGACCCCCTTGTCCTCCCAGTTTTGGCGGGCAATCTCTTCGGTGAGCTCCCGGTCCAAAAAAGAATTAAGCCTTTCCCTGAATTCCTCTTCTTCTTTCGCGTACCCAAAATTCATTTGCTGCTCCTTATTAAACCAGGATCAAGATGGGGTCCTCCAGGAGTTCCTTCAGCGTTTTCATGAACTCGGCCGCCCTTGCCCCATCGATCACCCGGTGATCGTAACTCAGAATGACCTTCATCACCGGCCTAACCACGATTTCCTTCTTCTGGACCACCGGTTTATCGATGATCGCCCCCACGCCCAAGATGGCGCTCTCGGGCTGATTGATGATGGCGCAAAACTCCTCGATTCCGTACATTCCCAGGGATGAAAGGGTAAAGGTGCTTCCTTTCATTTCGTCGGGGGTCAGTTTTCCCTTCTTCCCCCGTTCTACCAGGTCCGTCCGGCTCTGGGCAATCTCGGATAAGGCCTTCTTCCCTATGTCCCAGATGACCGGCACGATCAGGCCTTCCGGCAGAGCCATGGCCATTCCCATGTGAATGTCCTCCAGCCACAAGATGCCTTCGGGACTCCACCGGGTGTTCATGACCGGATGATGAGTAATGGCCACCGCCGTAATTTTCATAAGGATATCGGTGATGGTCAAGCGAACTGCGGCCTTTTTCTCTACCAGCGGCAAGAGCCTCTCCCTAGCATTCAGAATCCGGGTGGCATCGACGGAGTGGCTCATGTAGGCCTGAGCGGTTTCAATTTTGCTAGCCAGCATCTTCTGGGCGATAATTCGGCGCATCCCGGTCATTTTGACCAGCTTTCCTTGCTGAGTTCTTTCGGTAGGTTCTGGGACTGGGGATGGTTTCCATGCAACCTTCAAGAATCTCTCCACATCGCTCCGGTGAACCCTCCCGCCCATTCCCGAGCCGGGAATGCTCTTTAAATCCAGACCTTCTTCCTTGGCTATTTTCCGGGCCAGGGGGGTGGCCCGAACCTTCTGCCCGTCCCCCCTCCCGATTTCAGCCGGGCCTTTTATCTCTTTTGGGACCACTTCCCTGGGTTTTTCCGGGGGAACCTCGGCCACTTCCTCCAGTCCGTTTATAAACCCGACCACGACTCCCACGCCAACAGTCTCGTCCTCTTTCACAAGGATTTTGCTCAGGGTGCCCGATTCCGGCGCTTCGACTTCGAAGGTCGTTTTTTCCGTCTCGAAGATAAAAAGGACTTCTCCTTTTTCGACCCGGTCTCCTTCCTTTTTCTTCCACTCCACGACTTTGCCTTCGGTCATGGTCAGGCCGATCTTGGGCATCAATACTTGGATGGCCATGTTCTATCGTCCTTTGAACTGAGGGTCTCTCTTTTGCAAGAAGGCAGCCGTCCCTTCTTTCATATCCTCGGTGGAAAAACAGGTCACACAATTTTTCTGGGCGTACTGGATGGCTCCGTCCAAGGGTAGATTCTTCCCCACCTCGATGGCGTCCTTGGCCAGGGCAACGGCCACCGGTGCATTGGCCAGGATCTTGCGGGCCAACTCTTCTGCCGCAGCCATGAGCCGCTCCGGGGGCACTACACGGTTCACCAGCCCGACCCGGTAGGCTTCCTGGGCGTCGATCATCTCCCCGGTCAGAATCATCTCCGCCGCCAACCCTTTGCCGATGAGCCGGGGAAGCCTCTGGGTTCCCCCGGCCCCGGGGAGGATTCCGATCTTGACTTCGGGAAGTCCCATCCGGGCGGCCTCGGAGACCACTCGAATGGTACAGGCCAGGGCTAGTTCCAGCCCTCCTCCTAAGGCATATCCGTTAATGGCCGCAATTACCGGAGGGCGCATCTTCTCCAGGGCATCGAAGTTTTCAACCACACCTTGGTTCCACCGGAGAATCTGCAGGGCGGTCATGCGGCTCAACTCTTCGATATCCGCCCCGCTCTGGAAAGCCCTTCCGGCTCCGGTGATGATCACCACTCCGATGTCCAGGTCACGGTCCAGTTCCCCAATCGCCTTCCTCATCTCCTGGATCATCTGTTCGTTGATGGCGTTAAAGACCTTGGGGCGGTTGAGGGTCAAATATCCGATTCCTTCCTTACGTTCTAAAAGAATGGTTTCATAGGACATGGCCGTTCCCTCACCAGATGGTCTGGCCCCCATCGATGACCAAACAGGACCCGGTCATGAAATTGGTGGCGGCAGAGGCCAGGTAGATGGCGGTCCCTTTCAGCTCTTCCACTCGGCCCGCCCGATTCATGGGGATATTTCTCTGAATAACCCGCCGGCCCGCTTCGGAGGCGAAGAATTTCTCGTTCATGGGAGTGTAGAAATAGCCGGGGCAAAGGCAGTTAACCTGAATGTTATACCGGAGGAACTCCAGGGCCATGACCTTGGTTAGCTGGACCATTCCCCCTTTACTGGCGCAGTAGGCGGACATATTGGAGAAGGCAATCAAGCTTCCGATGGAGGAAACGTTGATGATCTTTCCCCCTCCTTGTTTGATCATCTCGGGGACCACGGCCCGGGTGCAGAGGAAGGCCCCTTTCAAGTCGATGTTCACCGTGTAATCCCAATCCTCTTCGGACATTTTCAGGATGGCCTTTTCGCTCCCCCCTACCCCGGCGTTGTTCACCAGGATGTCGATCCTTCCCATTCCTTCCACCGTTTTTCGGACCATTTCGGAAATCTCTCCGGCCTGGGTGATGTCGCACCGAAGTCCTAGGGTCTGAACCCCCATCTTCTCGATCTCCTCGCAGGCCTCCAGGCAACGCTGGGAATTCCGAGCGCAAAGGACAATGTTGGCTCCGGCCTCGGCCAGCCCCTCCGCGATTCCTCGGCCGATCCTGTGGTACCCTCCGGTGACGATGGCCACTTTGCCGGTCAGGTCGAACATGGCCAGACGATTCACGCATCCCCTCCCGGGCTTACCAGAATCTTGATATACCGGTCCGGGCTGCGGATCATTTCCTTCAGCCCCTTTTCGATGAAATCATCCAGTCTGATCTTGGCTGTAACCATGGGCTCAACCCGGACCCGGCCGTCGGCCAGGAAAGCCAGGGCAGCGGGATACTCATCTACATATCCGGTGCAGGTGGTCATCTCTTTTTCGTGGCCCCACAGGCGGAAGAAGGGAACCTCGATAGGTTTCATGGCCATTCCCACCATGACGATCATGGCCCTGCGCCCGGTCACCCGAACGGCCATGTCGAAAGCGCTCTGGCTCCCCACGCACTCGAAGGCCACGTTTCCCCTGAGCCCATCGGTCCTTTCGGCAATCTCCTTACCCACATCTCCCTGGGCGGGATCAAATACCACATCGGCGCCCAACTGTTTGGCCAAATCTCTCCGCCCGGGGATCGGCTCTACGGCAAAAACCCGGCTGGCCCCTGCGGCTCGGGCAGCCTGCAGGACCAGAAGACCGATGGGCCCGGCCCCGACCACTACCGCCGTATCTCCCACTTTTAGGCGGCTTCTCTTAACCGCCCGCACGGCAACGGCCAGGGGCTCGGCAAAGGAGGCCATCTCATAGGTAACCGCATCGGCTATTTTGAGCACCGTGAATTCGGGCACTACCACAAATTCGGAAAAGGCCCCGTCCCAGGCTAAGCCCACCGTGGCCAGTCGTAAACACATGTTGTATTCGCCCTGGAGGCAGAAGGGGCAACTGCCGCAGTAAATCAGGCAGTTGATAGTCACCCGGTCACCCAATTTTATCCGCCTGACTTCCTCGCCCACAGCTACTACGTCTCCGGAGAATTCGTGGCCGAGGATGATGGGAGAGCTTTTTCCTGTGAGGGGATGGGGCTTTTTGGGGATAATCATCGGACCTTCCCGGTATTCATGGACATCCGAGCCGCAGATGCCGCACCACCGGACCCGGATCTTGACCTGGTCTTTACCCACCGGCGGTTCCGGGATATCCTCGATCCGGAGGTCTTCCCGGCCATGCCAAACCGCTGCCTTCATATTTTCTTCTCCTCTTGTTAATGGGCGAGTACTTTCTTCACCGCCTGGATCACATCCTTGGCATTGGGGAGATAAAGGTCCTCCGGGTTAAAGGGCACAGGAGTAAAAGGTGCTCCCACCCGGAGGACCGGAGCATCCAGGCAATCGATCATCTCTTCGCATAC
>JACAEW010000200.1 GCA_013388675.1 Syntrophaceae bacterium
AGCTGGCGCATGTCCTGGAGGTCGAGCTTTTCGTTGGCCCGGAGCCCCACAACCCCGGCGATGAGCAATAGGGGGGAATTGGCCATCTGGGCATTGGCGATTGCGCTGATGGAGTTGCTGAACCCCGGCCCGGCCGTTACCAGGGCTACCCCCGGCTTGCGAGTCATCCGGCCCCAGGCCTCGGCCATGAACACGGCCGCCTGTTCGTGCCGGGTGGCAAAAATCTCCAAGCAGGAACCCTCCGAGCATTCATAAAAGGGAAATATGTGTCCGCCGGAAAGGCTAAAAACCTTGTTTACGCCTTTCTCGATCAAAGCATCCACTGCCAGTTGCCCGCCGGATATCATGGCCACGGTTCTCTCCTTATCCGCATCAAGCCGGGCGCATGGAATGAAAGCTCAAAGCCCAAGGAGGCTGAAGGAAGTAACCTTTGGACTCCATGCGCTCGACCATCCGCGTAGGCTGATTTTTAAAACTCTTCTCCGATCTTCAACATCACCTTAATGGTTTCACCGGGATGGATTCTTTGCCGGTACACTCGCGGAAGTTCTTCCAGGGGAATCAGGTCGGTGATCATTTCCCGGGCATCGATCTTTCCCGCGGCCATCCAGTTCAGGCACTGGATGTTCTCCTCGTGGGTGTTGGAATAGGACCAGTTTAGCCTGGGTTCCTTGAAGTTCAGGGCCATGGGTTGATTGACCGCCAGTCCCTTGAACATGCTCACGATGCTGATGGTGCCTGCCTTAGCCACCAAAGTAAAGGCCAGGGATACATTATGGGGGACGCCGGAACACTCCAGAATGGTATCAAAACCGATTCCTCCCGTCCATTCCCTTCCCTGCCGGGAGATGTCCTCCTTCAAGGGGTCGAGGACGAAATCGGCGCCGAATCGCTTTCCCAGTTCCCTCTTTTTCTCCACGGGTTCGCTCAGGACGACGGGATGAAACCCGAGGATTTTCAGGATTCGCACGGCCGCCAATCCGATCGGGCCTCCGCCCATGACCAAGACCGAACCGCCCTCGTTCTCCGCGCGACGGATACCATGGAGGGCGGAGGCGAAAGCCTCGGCCAAAGCCGCGTTCCGGGAATCAACCTTCGGGGGGATGGGAATAAGCATGGCCGGAAAGGCTCGTACGTATTCCGCAAACCCGCCGGGCAAATCCCCTACCCCGATGGAACGTCTCTTGATTCCGCAAAGGTGGGGCTTGCCCCCAAGGCATTCCCGGCAATTCCCGCAATAAGTGGGCCGGATAATGACCCGGGTCCCTTCCTGGAGCGCATCGCTCTGCCGGCCCCGATCGTAGACCGTTCCGCTGGTCTCATGGCCGAGAATGATCCCGTCGGGCAGCAGACCGCTTTCGATCAGGGAATGATCGGACCCGCAAAATCCGGTGTTAGAGACTCTTACCAGAACCCCGTCGTCCCCCGCTTCGGGGGCGGAAATTTCTTCGACGACCAATCCCTTGTTTTTTCGGTAAACGGCGGCTTTCATTTTTTGGTCTCAAGTCCCAAGTCCCAAGTTTCAGGTTACAACTCGCACGTCGCGAGTCCCAAAACGAACCCGACCAAGCCGAAAGCAAACAGGATGTTGCAGGGGGCCCGCCTTTTCCAGGATGGCCGCCCGCGCCATGGGCAACCACGCAGGGTTGCCCCTACAATTTGATACCCTGTTGGCGTCAATTCCGGCCGGTAAGCCCATAAAATCTTCCATCCGGAATCCATATCATTCCTTCAATCGGTAAAGATTATTCAGGTACTGCAAAGCCAGCGCCCTGGCTGCTTTGCGGTCCGGGAGAGTTCCCATCATTCCGTAAAGCGCCGCTTCTCCCGTGGGTTCTGCCGGTCCGGCGGCCGCCAGCTCCGAGGCGACGGCGCGGAGATCATCGAGAAAAGGATCGACAATTTTTTCATGATAGGGAGAGATGGTGAGATGCAAACTCGCCGGCCGATGCTGGGCATGGAGGCGCCAGCCTTTCTCTTTCAGCCTGGCCCCCAGTTGGTAAATATTGATTTTATCCGACCCGAAGGAGAAAACCGTCGCTGGGGGCTTCCCGAGGACGAAGAGACCGGGAATAGCCTGGATTCCATCCAACAGTTTTACGGTGGCCTCCCGGGCGGACTTGGCCAGCTTTAAAAACCCTTCCTCTCCCAGATAGTGCAGAATAGACCAAGACGAGGCTATCGCCCCGCCGGGCCTGGCTCCGCTGAGGCAAGGGGTGGCATAGACCCCTCCGGGCCAATCCGTATAGACATAGAACTGGTGCTGCCGCAATTCGGGGATACGGTAAAGGACGGTGGAGGCTCCCTTGGGGACATATCCGTACTTGTGAATATCGGCGGACATGGAGAGGACCCCCGGCACCCGGAAATCAAAGGGAGGGATTTCGCCGCCCAGCTTTTCGAGGAAAGGCAGCATATAGCCCCCTAGGCAGGCATCCACGTGAAACCAGAGGTCCTTTTCCCTTGCCAGGGCTCCGATTTCTTCTATGGGGTCGATGACCCCATGAGGGTAAGTGACGGCGGTGGCGGCCAGAATGATTGTGTTGGGGGTGATCGCTTCCTTAACGGCCTTCGGCTCTGCGCGGAATTCCCCGTCCACGGGGGTCTGGATGATTTTCAAACCCAAATAGTCTGCGGCCTTATTGAAAGCCGGGTGAATGGTTAGGGGGGCGACCATCTCGGGGGCCTTGATCTCCGGGCGGTGAACCCTGGCCCAGTCCCGGGCCGCCTTCACCGCCATCAAAATACTCTCCGTGCCCCCTGAGGTCATGGAACCGACCGTAGCTTCATCGCCATGAAAAAGGCTGCTGACCAGGGAGATGAATTCAGTCTCCATTTTGAGGAGGCTGGGAAAGTCGAAGGGGCTCAGGGCGTTCTCGAACATATAGGCGGCATAGGCCTCCCGGGCCATGTCCTCCACATCCTGCCCTGCATAGTAGATGAGTCCGAAAAGGCGTCCCTCATGCCAGTCGGAGTCCCCCGACTTAAAGGAATGCAGAAGCGACAGAATTTCTTCCTTTGATTTTCCCTTTTCCGGTAGAGTCAACTGCTTCATTATTAAGCCTCTCGGTGTATTGTCTTATTCGTTCTCGAGTCTTTGGTATTTAACTTGAAACCAGAAACTCGGAACCTGCAACTGGTTTCATTCCGCAATCCGCATTTCGAATCCCGCATTTTAAAGGGCCATCAGCAGTCCGCCGTCCGCATTGATCGCCTGCCCGGTTATGTACCCCGATTCCTTCGAAGCCAGGTAAGCGGCCAAATCGGCTACCTCGGAGGGGGCTCCGATCCAGCCCAGGGGGATGTCGTTGGCCCAGGCCTTTTGCCGGTCCTCGAAGGTCTGATTCAGAAACTTAGCCTCCATCTGGAATCGAAACACCTGGAGGTCGGTCATGATAATCCCCGGGCAGATCGCGTTGACGCGGATCCCTTGCTTGGACAGTTCCAGGGCCATGACTTTGGTTAGCATAATTACTCCGGCCTTGGCAACTGCATAAGCCCCGTTGGCCAAGGGGGGAGTTTTTCCGGCCTTGGAGGCCATATTGACGATGGCCGCCGGCTTGCGGGTCATGAGAGGAAACACGGCCTTGGAAACCCGAAAAGTTCCATGAAGATTGATGTCGATTGTCTTCATCCAGGCTTCTTCGTTGTAAGTGTGGGCAGGGGAGGGGGCCCCGAAAGAAGCTCCGGCATTATTTACCAGGACATCGATGCATCCGAATCTCTCCTTTACCTTTTGAACCATTTCCTGGATGGAATCATTCCGGGTCACATCCAGGTCCACGGCCAGGCTCTGGACTCCGTGCTTTTCCGCCAGGCTGCGGGCGATCTCTTCCATTTCCTGGCGCATTCCCATTTTGATCCCCCCGACGGTTTCCGGGCCCTTGCCGAGATCGGCAATGATCACATTTGCCCCGCATGCGGCCATTTTTTCGGCGATGGCAAACCCGATCCCGGTCTTCTTCCCCGCACCCGTTACCATCGCGATTTTACCCTTCAAATCGTCGTACATGAATACCCTCCTCCCAGTCGGTTTCCAAAAGGGGACCCGGTGGCCGCAAGAGCGGATGGATGAACCGGATGATTCGATTCAGATTCACTCCCGCTTTTTTGGGGGTTAGAGGCTTCACCTCGCCATCTTGGGGTAACCTCAACATCCCTTTTTACGCCCCGGAAAGGTAAAGGTTTTGTTGTTGAATTTTCTTGGTCCTGAGGAAAAACGACACCCCAAAATTACTCTTATGGGAATCGGTAGTCAAGGCAAAATTGGGCAGGAAGAGAATCGCCGCTGGAAATGGTCTACCAAGGCTAATACCATTTATCACTTTTGGCCTGATCGGGAATGAGGTCCCACAGCAAACCGGCCATTGAAGGATTTTAGGAACCCTTTTTTTTAGGGTCTTCTCCCAACCGAGCGGTTAAAAAGGTATAAAACGACTCCATCGCACAGGCCCAGGGGGGCATCCCGCCCGGGGCGGGACAGCCTCGGCGGGAAAAATCCGGGGTTCCGGAG
>JACAEW010000180.1 GCA_013388675.1 Syntrophaceae bacterium
AGCCTTTTGAAGTGGCCTCTTTAAATCCCCCCTCCGCCCCCCTTTTTCAAAGGGGGGAACGGGGGGGATTTTTGCAGATGCCTTGCTCAAAAGATAGATGTTGAGAGATATGGCCCCTTTTTTCAAAAGGCTAAAGGGTTACCTTCAGATTCATTTTAACCCAAATCCTGCGATGGGAGACCGGAAATATCTAAACTGGAACACGAGCCTCGAAACCTGAAACCCGAAACTTCCTTACGCCGATGATCTCTTTCACCCGCTCCTGCATCCGTTGGAGAACGGCCGGTTCCAGGGGAGGGGTTTGCCGCAGATTTGGGTCGAGGGTCTCCCGGGGGTTGAAGTTTTGCAGGGTATAGCGGGGCGCTCCCCGAATTCGGCGGGCGATGGCATAAATCTCCTCTTCTTCCAGTAGGCCGGGGACCACGGTGGTGCGAAATTCATAATCCACCTCCCCCCGGAGCAAAACCCGGACGCTCGTCCGGACCCGCTCCATCCGGTCTTCCGTGAAAGATACCCCCGTCAGGACGGAATACCGGGAGGCTTCCAGGGGGGCTTTGAGGTCCATGGCCACATAATCCAAAAGCCCCTGGGAAAGGAGGCTCTCCAGAACTTCCGGATGGGTGCCGTTGGTGTCCAGTTTGACGGCCAAGGGTCCTCCGGAAGCGGTCAGATCCCGGTTGGACTTCAGCTCCCGGATCAACGGCAAAACCCAGGGGTGGAGGGTGGGCTCTCCTCCGGTCAAACAGACTCCATCGATCCACCCCTTTCGTCTCCGCAGGCTCTCCAGGATAGCGTCCCAGGGGAAATCGTCATAAGCCTCGGGCCGGCGGACCAGTTGGTGGTTATGACAGAAAGGACAGCGAAGATTGCAGGAGGGGAGGAAGAGGACCGACACGATTTTTCCGCTCCAGTCCGAAAACGAGGTTTCCACAAAGCCCTTGATGGAATAGATCATTGCCATGACCAGCTCGTAGGGGCGGTTCGCGAACCGCCTTTACAAACTCAATGATCGCGATTAGCTGATCGCTGAATCCTGACCGCTGATCGCTTGAAGGTGGCTTGTAGGGGCGATTCATGAATCGCCCCTACGGATCACCGATCCAGGTTAGCTGACTGCGGATCGCTGGCTGCTGAACGCTTGAAGGTAATTTTTAATCCGGATGGCCCCGGTGATGGCAGTGGAATCGTCCAGGACCAGGATGGGGAGCTGGGTTTCGGCCACGGACACCAGCTCGTGCCAGGCCAGGTGGGCCAGAGAGGCTGGGTTGTCGGGTCCCAGGATTTCTTCGGCGATTCCCAACTCGCTCAGGTCCACGCTCTTTTTTACAAACTCGCACTTCTGGCAGCCTTCTTTGGTAAAAAGGGTCAAAGTTCCCACCTCCTTCATCAAATGAATACGCCAATTTACGCGGATGAATGAATACACCTAAAACACGTAAATCCCCCCTCCGCCCCCCTTTTTCAAAGGGGGGAACGGGGGGATTTCTGTAGATGCCTTATTTAAAAAGGAGATGATGAGAAATAGGGCGGCTTCTTTCAAAAAGCAAAATTTCACCTTTTTTTAAGAATCCTGAAAATCTGCGTTCATCTGCGTCCTATCCGTATTTTTTTAAACCGCAAGGGCCGTCGCGCTGGCCGAAGCCGGGGCGCCGAAATGGGGTCCGCTCCGGTACCGGTCCCGCAGCTCCCCCAGTTTACCTTTGTTCCATCCGGAGATTTTGGTGAAGTACCCGGTGATCCGGGTGATTCCTTCCACTTCTTCCGAACCGCAATAGGAGCACTGACTGCTCAGGCCGCGGGCCGTTCGCCCGCAGGTCGTACAGGTGGTGAACTCGGGGGAGAAGGCGATCTGGTCGTTCTGCGAATGACGGAATACTTTGATCACGAAGTTGGCCAAGGATTCGCTGGAGGGCCGGCTCTCTCCCAGCCAAATGTGGGTAAGGGATCCGGCCTCGATGAGGGGGTGGAAGAGCCCTTCCTTGCGGACCCGGTCGATGGGGTCCAGGACCGTCCCCACGTTCAAGTAGGTGGAATTGGTATAGTAGACCTCTCCCCGGGAGAGGTCTCCCTTGACCACCGAATCGGAAAGGGGAGAGAAGGCCCGCAGGTCCAGTTTGGCGAACCGGTAGGCCGTGCTCTCGGCCGGGGTCTGTTCCAGGACGAAGCGCATGTTATGCTTCCGGCTCATGCGATCGGCCAGGAGTTTCATGTAGGCGATCACCTTCAGGCCGAATTTCAGGGTGTCGTCCGATTCATGAAGCTGTTCCCCCCGGTGGACCTGAATCATCTCGTTCAGCCCCACCATGCCGATGAGAAAGGTGGCCCGATGCATGCGCAGGTAGGGCTGGCCGTCTCTCTTCATGGTGAGAAGGGCCAAGGGTCCGCCGTCCCCCAGGGCCAAAAGGCGCTCCAGAAAAACTTTCTTTTCCAGGTGGGCCCGGACGGCCAACTGGAGGGCTTCGCTGATCTTGGCAAAAAGTTTGGTGTCGTCCCCCCCGCACTGATAAGCGATGCGGGGAAGGTTCAGGGTGACATTTTGCAGGGCGGAGTAGCGCATGCGCCAGGGGTAATTGGCGTCTTCCAGGTCCGATTTTTCGAGCTTGAAGCTCAGCCGGCAGCATTCGGAGACCTTGGCGGTATTCCCCCGGTCGAAGACGAAATAGGTGTTGCCCCTTTCGGCGGCCACGTCGCAGATGTGATGGAGGAAGTCCATGTGCCGGGGGGTCTGGAAGAATTTTTCGGTGATGTGGACCAGGGGTTTGGGGAAGAAGAAGGGCCGGCCCACGGCGTCCCCTTCCCGGAAGACGTCGAAGAGAGCCCAGACGAACCTCTGGGATTGATCCAGGTATTCTCCGTAGGTCTTGCCGGTGAACTCCCCGTTGGGCCCGATGGCCATGACCTTTTCGAAATGTTTGGGCACTTCCCAATAGAGGTTGATGTCGGTGAAGATGGCCTGTCCCCCCCGCGCTACGGCCTGCTGGGAGAATTCGTAAATCAGCATTTGAGCGAGCTGCTTCACCTCCCGGTCGCTCAAGGGCTCGAGGTAAGGGGCGAAAAAGAGATTCACCGCGTCCCACCCGATGGCTCCGGCGAAGTTACTCTGGAGAGCGGCGGCGAATTTCACCATGTGGGCCAGGAGGACCTCGGGATGCTTGGCCGGCTTGGCCATGGAGAGCGAGTTGGGGAGGCTTAAGCCGAACTTCTTGATATACTCCAGGGATTGGCCCGAGCAGTAAGGACGGTCGATAAACCCCAGGTCATGGAGGTGGATGTCCCCGCGCATGTGGGCGTCGCCGATCTCCTGGGAAAACACGTTGAGCAGGGCGTACTCCTTCTTGATCCGTTCGGCCAGGGTCAGGTTGGTGGCCTCCGGCCCGTGGGGGACGTTGGCATTTTCCCGGTTGGGGTGGAGAATGAGCTGGTCCACATCGTAAAGGGGAACCCCCAGGCGGGTGTGCATCCTGCGGGCTTCCTCCAAGCCGTACTCGATGAGCTTGGAATCCACCAATTCCCGGATCAGCGGCGCCGTGACCAGCGTTATCTTGGAGGCTAGGATCATTTCCTCCACCTCCCGGCTGATGCGCTCGGCCGTATCGCCGTCGATGGTCGTTTCGCGCAGGAGGGCCTCCACAATCCGCTGACGGTCCCAGTCCGAGAGCGTCTCGGCGGAAGTTCGGACAAAGAGGGCCATGTCGGTGGTTTCGTTTTTAAACTTTGAGGGTTCGGCAGCAGGGAGGGAGGGGACTTCGTGTTTTTCCGTTCCCCCATTGGTGGGAGGGGGGGATTTTGCTCGGTCTGCGCTTTCCATGGAAGATTCGGCCGGTCGAAATTGGCCCGGATGAACCTGAGAGTTCCCTAACCCCATTCATTCCCTCCTTGTTTCAAAATTATTGGCGGTAAAAAGCACCTTTCCAGAACTCCCCCCTGTTCTCCAGGGGGAGGAAATATGATTTACAAAGAGACGGTAATTAAATGAGCCTTCCACCCCTTCGAAAAAAGGGGGTTTAAGCGCTTTAAAAAGGATGGGTTATAAAAAATTCAATTTAGCTAAAAAAATCAAAAGGCTAAAATTTTTTCGTTAAGAAAAAACCTTAGAAAAAAAAGGCCTATCCGGCCGGGAAGAAATGGAAAAGCTGTTCTTACGAGGATATATATTGTATTAATGAAATTATTACCCACTACATATAGTGTTTGTCAAGGGAAAATTATTTTACAAAGCGTAAAAAATTTTAACTATTTAAAATTATTAAATAAATTTATTCATGGCAAAAGGAATAAAGGGAAATAACCAAACCTATTGGGGATCATTTGTGCTTTGACTACTATATATTGTGCCTTGATAGGATTAGGGCGGGTGCGGGAGAAGGGACGTAGGTGGGCTGCCGGCAAGGGTCGGTTCCCAGGGGCGCGAGGCTCGCGCCCCTAAGGCTGTTCGGGGGTAATCATTCGTCCTTGACGATCAGAGGGTTTGGCCGATTTTAAAGGTCAAATCTCCCAGGAGGTTCGTGTAGCTTCCCAGTTCGTTGTCGTACCAGCCATAGATAACTGCCTGGGTGACCGGAATTTCGGCGATGCAGGCTCCCTCCCCGGTTTTCAGGCCGACACCTTTGAGCTGGGGGATTTTGGCCAGGTCGATGCAGATATGGGCGGTTCGGGTGTGGTTTTCCGAGCCTTCGATGATGGCCGCGGCGCGGGGGTTGCCGATAATGTCGGAGGAGACATTCTGTTTTTCCGTGAAAAGGAGGTAATCCTTCATATACCCCTCCGAGGCCTTCCGGTAAACCTGATTGATCAGGTCTCTTTTGATGGGATGTTCCAGGCTTTCGTCTTCCAGGGTTACCACGAGGACGATCAGGGAGCCGGTGCTGGTGGGGATGCGCACGGACTCGGCGATAAACCCGATCCGTTTCATCTCCGGGATCACCAGGGCCAGGGCCTTGGCCGCTCCCGTGGAGGTGAGAATGATGTTGTTCAGGATGGACCGGTTTTTGCGAAGGTCACTGGCCTTGGGGTCGGGCAGCCGGTCCAGGACTTCCTGGGACCCCGTGGCCGCATGGACCGTCACCATGGACGCGGTGAGAATCTTGTCGGCGCCGAAATAATCCAGCAGGGGCTTGACCATGAAGGCCAGGCAGGTAGTGGTGCAGGAGGCGCCGGAGATCATCCGGTGCTGCCTGGGGTCGAAGTGGTCGTCGTTGATGCCCATGACCACGGTCACGGCATCCGGGGGCATTTTGACCCCTTTTTCCTTGATCTTGAAGGGGGCGGATACGATGACCTTCCGGGCCCCGGCCTGGAGATGCCCCTGAATGGCCCCTTTTTTGTCGTCGGGGGAAGCCGTGGGGTCCAGGAACTTTCCCGTCGTGTCCACCACCAGAGGGACCCCCAGGTTCTTCCAGGGGAGGTCTTTGGGGTTGCGGTCTTTCCGGAGAACGGTCACCGGAATGCCGTTGACCTGCATGGTTCCATGCTCTTCATTCAGGTTCTCGATGACCCGGCCCCACCGGTATCCATGGAGGTACTGGCCCAGATGGCCGTAGGTGCTGTCCCGTTCGATATAGTCGGCCACATCCTGCAGGCCGGTTCCGGCCTCCCGGCCGATATTCACCACCAGTTCGGAAAAAGCGCCCCTCGCCGCATGGTGCCAGAGGGTTAGCTTGCCGATTCTTCCCAACCCGTTGATTCCCAGCTTTAGGGGAAGTTTTTCTCCCCCCGGGGCCGCGCCTCTGCCTTGCCGTGAAATATCGCTCATGAAGGAACCTCCTAAAGATTATATGAATGGATCATAAGGGGGTCTTGTCCCCAGGCTCAGCCGTTACCTCCAATGGGTCCAGGCTCCCTGCCGCGTCCAAAGCTGCCTGGCAGAGTGGATATTGTTTTCTCAACAAGTTCATAAATATTCTCTGCAAGCGTTTCCGCAGCCCCGATTCCATTGGGTCAAAATGCGATCCAGACATTGTTGCAGGATTTCACCGCTGGTGACCTTTGGCCCCCCTTTAGGAAAGGGGGGCGGGGGGGATTTCTGAGCCAGGCTCTCCAAGAAAATCCCCCCTTTCCCCCCTTTTTCAAAGGGGGGTATTTTTGCATCATTTAGGTTTTCTTACCAATATGTTTGTATTAATGAGGCGCCAAGCGCCTAAAAGTAGCTGTGGTACGGCTCTCCCTCATCCTTGGTTTCGTGTTTGCCGAGGTAGACAAAACCCTTACGCCCGTCCAGGCTGATCCATTCTCCCCGTTGGATGAGGGTCCGGTTTATATGGCTGCGGCCCTCGGTTTCGGTGACCACCATTTGATGGCATCCCACCACCGCCGTCTTGGCCAGCTCGAAGGCGACGATGGCGGCATGGGAGGTCTGCCCCCCTTTGGCGGTCAGCAGCCCTTCGGTAAGGGAGAGCTCGCGGATGTCTTCCGGGACGGTATCCGACCGAATGAGGATCAGCGGAATGCTCGGGTCCTCCTTGCGGAAGCGCTGAATATCTTCCAGGGTGAAGACCGCCCTTCCCGATAGGGCTCCACCGCTCACCCCAATCCCTTTGCCGATGAAGCTTCGCTCCAATTCCGGGGAAGGGGAGAAGACTTCGAACCTCTCCTTTTTGGCGGAGACCATGTCCCGGGTCTGGAGGATATACAGGCCGGAAGGTTCCGGGGTTTCATAGGTGAATTCGATCTCCTGGGGGTTCCAATTGCGGTCGTAAACCAGGTTCTTGGAGATGGAGAAGAGCTGCTTGTAAATATCCGGGAAATCCTCCTCCAGCGAGAGGTCTCCGGACTCCCCGGCCGCCTCGCGCTGTTCCTTGGATATGGGATAAGTGCTGACCAGGCCCCCGACGATGTCCTCCCCCTGGTTTCCGGGGGTGAAGTCCCCCCACAGGGCCACCCGGCGGATTTTCCGGTAGGGATGGGCGGTAAAGAAAACGCCGCTGCCCGAGTACCGGCTGAGGTTTCCGAAGACCATGGCCTGAACGATCACCGCCGTGCCCCAGTAATCCGAAATGCCCCGGATCTGGCGGTACTCCCGGGCATTCTTGGACTCCCAGGAATTCAGGACCTGATGGATGGCCACGTGGAGCTGGGCCCAGGGGTCTTCGTAGAGGGTGATTCGCCTTTCCTCGACGGCGGAACGGTAGGCGAGGGCCAGCTGCTTCATTTCCCCGCCGGTGAACTGCCTTTTTTTCTCCACGTGGTACTTGGCCTTATACTGGCGCATGATCTCGCTGAAGACTTCCCGCTGCATGCCGAAAGACATGCCCCAGGACTGGATGAACCGGCGGTAGTTGTCCCAGGCGAACCAGACCTCCCCGGTGGAACGGGCCATGCTCTCCACGATCTCTTCGTTGATCCCCACGTTGAGCAGGGTGGCCATCATGCCGGGCATGGAGATGGTGGCCCCGCTGCGGACCGCCAGAAGCTGGGGTCGGCGGGTGCTGCCGTATTCGTTCCCGGTCATCTTTTCGATCTGCGCGATTCCCGCACGGATTTCCCGGTCGAAGTGGTCCCGGGCGTGCTTGTACTGATCGATGATTCGCAGGCAGCGGAAGACCTCGGTCGTTACGATGAACCCCGGGGGAACGCGGATGCCCTCGGAAGCCAGGACCACCAGGTTGTACCCCTTGCTTCCCAGGTGAATCAGGTCGTTGGTCAGAGGATTGGGATGGTGGATGAAACAGGTGACCTTCTTGGCATCGTAGGTCATGAGCAGGTCCAGGTCGGCCTCGCTCAGGGTCTCTTTCTGCTCCGAGAGAATCTGCTGGATTCGGGCCAGGAAGTTGTCCAGGTACTGGAGACCGAAGGTGCTCGAAACCAGGTCCCGCAGGAACCGTTCGCTGATCTGGTGGATGAATTCGTTAGGGCTCAACTCCTCTCCCGGCGGGGGGAGGTGTTTTGCCTGGATGTTCGCGCGCCCCATTTGGCGGATGAGGTTGGAAAGATTGTCCTGGTGAGCGTTGATATAGTAGACGGAAAGAATGTCCTTGACCGCTTCCGAAAAACCCCGGAAGATGTCCAGATACTGGGTGAAGGTGAATCGTTTGATCTCCAGGGACTTTCCCAAGAGCTTGAGCTGGGTGTCGAGCCTTTGGGAGAAGATCCCGTCGAGCTGAATGGCCCGGAAGAAATAATGGATCACCTGGATGATCTGGAAGAAGGTGGCCCGGGTGATGAAGGAAAGGTCGAGGGAATCGATGAGCCGTTCGAAGTAGATGTTGGCCAGGTTTTCCTGGCGGAAGGTGAGTCCCAGGGCGTCGAATTTTTTCTCCCGGTAGCGGCCGTACATGGAAGGGATATCCACGGCGATGTGCCGCTTGCGGTAGATGTCTTCCCGGGCTTCGAACCGCTCCGGGGAGGTGATGATTTCCTTCAACCCTTCCAGGTAAGTCAGGATAGCTTCCAGACATTCCAGGGTGTCGTCGCGGTCCAGGACTTTCTGCAGTTCGTCCAGGCCCTCGAAGCCCCACCGCGAGGCCTGCTGAAGGTGGGAGCGGATCTCCTGAAAGCCCAGGTGGTACTTCTGGTTGATCAGGCGGTAGATTTTCATCAAGAGCTCCACCCGCTTCCTTTCGGAGTCGGGGAACCCCGGGAGCCGCCCGAGGGCCGATTCGACCTCCCCCTCGCTCAAGCGCAGAAGGTCCTCCTCCTTCTGGAGGCCCTTCTGCAGGAAAAGTTCCCGCAGAATATCCGAAACCGCGTCGATGAATGGGCCCTCGGTCCTCAAGGATTGATGCACTTCCGCGGGCAGGAACCGGCTCAGGCCGTTTTTGTCCTTCAGCCGCCAGAAACGGAAGATTTCCCGGATGAAATCTTCGATCAGGTTGCTGCTCTCCACATGGCTCTGCTTCCTCAGGAAATGGATGAGAGGGTCTCTGCGGCTGCGGATTTCGTCGATCTCGGTGGTCACATCCCGAAGCTGCCCCTCGGCCCCGATCTCGTTAAAATAGACGGGCAGGGCTTTGGTGAGCTGCTTCACCAGATTGAAGACCGGCTCGGTCTCCGAGTTCAGCAGCTTGGTGATCTCTTTTTGAAAGAGGTCGGTATCCTTTATGCAGGTCCCTCCCAGCCGCAGGTTGATGATCAGGGCGGAGAGGAGGGTGCTGCACCACTTGGGGTTGCGGGAGATGATGTCCAGCCAGACCCGGACGTTGACCACATGGCAGGGGTTGCAGAGGATCTGCCAGCTCGCGTTTACCCCCTGGTACCCCGGATACTGGAAGCCCAGGCGGAGGACCTGCTCCAGGAAGGTTTCCACCAGGGGGCTGTATTCCCGGCTGAAAACCTCGGCCCCGATGGCCTGGATGCACTGGAGGGCGGTTTGGGGGTAATTTTCCATATTCGACTTGAGGAGGGAAAAGGCCTTGACCAAAATCTCTTCCATCCGCTCGGGAGATTCTTTCCGGATCAGGCCCACCAGGGTATGGTTGATTTCCCGTAGGGTTTCCTCGTGGACATCCTTGAGCCCCGGGACCTCCATGATCTTGAACAAGGAAAGGATCTTCCAGCCCTGGGCCAGAGGGTCCCCGCCGCCATCCGAGTCCGCCCCCAGGCGGTGGGGGATTTCTTTGTAGGCGCGGACGATCTCCAGGTAGCCGGGCAGCGACAGAAGGCCCTGCAGCGTTTCCGCCGACCCATCCGGGCCGGAAAGCTGATCCAATCGGGTTTGCCATTCGCGCAGGTGCCGGTGGGTGACTCCGTTTAAGACTTCCGGGTCTTTCTCCCAGGGGGGGGGCAGGTGGTCCCCGCCGGGCACGAACCAGGCCTGGGGGTCTTCCTCCTTCAGCCAGTACCCATACGCCACCCGCAGGCTCTGCGTGAGAAGCCGGTTGAAGGATTTCAGGCCCGAATCATCGGAAACCTTGCGGAGCAGGGCTTGACCGATTCGCTTCAAGGGAATGTGGCTGGAAGCGAGGAGAAAAAATTTCCTCTCCGGAATGGAGGCGAGGCGCTCGAAGCAGGCCCGGAGCGTGGGGAGAAAACTTTCCTGGTTTTCCGGGTTCATCTCATTCAAGATCTTTTCCAGGTAGCTTAAAAGGTGATCAATCGCCTTGGCTTCCAGGTCCTCGCGTTGGGAGTTCATCAGGGCGTCCAGAAAAATATCGACCATCAGGGCAACGGCCTGGGCTCCCTTGGGGTGGCGGGAGTAGGAGGAAAAATGCTTCAGGGCGAACCCCCGAAGCTCCGGAAGGATAATCTCCCAGTTCTTGTAAGGATGATTGAGCTCGTAGAGCAGGGTGTCGAGGGATTTGAGGATTCCCCGGTATCCGGACACGGTCTCCTGGAGGATTTTGTATTTGGGGTCCACGGCGACCTGCTCCACCGCCGTCTCCTCCAGGTTGATGCGCAGCGCATCGGAGTCGAAGAAATCGGGGGAAGGGTCGCTACCCCGGCGCACCCGGTCAGGGGCCGGGGAGGGGGAATCGGGGGCCATGGAAAAAACTCCCTTCTCTAAACCGGCTTCTGCGAATCCATGTGAAGAATGAGGTCGAGCACCCGGTTGGAATAGCCCCATTCATTGTCATACCAGGCCAGGATTTTGGCCATGGTGCCGATGACCTTGGTGGAGGACCCGTCGACCACCGAAGAATGGGCGTCCCCCTGAAAGTCGATGGAGACCAGGGGCTCCTCGGTGTATCCCAGGTAGCGGTTGGCGCCTTCTTTCAGGGCCTGGTTGACCTCCTTGACGGTGGCCTCCTGCTCCAGCTCGATCACCAGGTCCACGAGGGAGACGTTCGGGGTCGGCACCCGCACCGCCAGCCCGTCGAACTTTCCCTTCAACTCCGGAATCACCAGGGCCACGGCCTGGGCCGCTCCCGTCTTCGTGGGAATCATGGAAAGAGCCGCGGCCCGGGCCCGCCGCAGGTCGCTGTGGGGATAGTCCAGGATGCGCTGGTCGTTGGTGTAGGCGTGGATGGTGGTCATCAGCCCGCGGCGGATTCCGAATTTATCCAGGATGACCTTGGCGATGGGAGCCATGCAGTTGGTGGTGCAGGAAGCATTGGATACGATGTGATGCTTGTAGGGATTGTAATCGGACTCGTTCACTCCCATGACCACGGTCAGGTCTTCATTCTTGGCCGGGGC
Source organism: Syntrophaceae bacterium (assembly GCA_013388675.1). Lineage (GTDB taxonomy): Bacteria > Desulfobacterota > SM23-61 > SM23-61 > SM23-61 > SM23-61. The sequence continues at coordinate 11,071 of JACAEW010000180.1, forward strand.
GGTGATGATCACTTTGCGGGCTCCCGCGTCGAGGTGGGCGCGGGCCCGGCCGGAGTCGGTGAAGAGGCCGGTGGACTCGATGACATACTCCACGCCCAGGTCCCTCCAGGGGATTTGGGCGGGGTCCTTGCGGGCGGTGATGACCACGGTTTTTCCGTCAATCACCAGCCCTTTTTCGCTCATCTTGACCTCCGCGTTCAGGCGGCCCATGATGGAATCGTACTTCAGCAAGTGGGATAGGGTGGCATTGTCGGTCAGGTCGTTGATGGCTATGATCTCGATGTTGGAAAACTCCTTTCCCTGCAGGGCGGCGCGGAACACGCTTCTTCCGATCCTGCCGAAGCCATTGATGCCTACCTTGATCGCCATGTCCGACTCCTTTCCGCTGAGCAAAATCGAAGGGGAAATCCGATCCCCTTCCGAAATAAGATTGGAACCCCTTTTTTTTAAAAATATCATTAACATGGGACAAAGTCAAAAGCTTTGACCTCCCCACCGAAGGCCGAATGCGGGGTGCCCGATGAATGACCATCGATAGGACCTAAGGGGTATTCGGGAATCCCCCGAAGCTCTAAAGCGGATGAAAAGAAAGGCCGTGCTTTTTCCCTTCCAGGTCAGTGAAATTTTTCTCGGGTCGATATTCCGCATCGGATGGGGGATTGACTTTAGCCGCAGAAAACCCCTATCATGATGCTGGGCTGCCTTTCATTTCCCAGGGGAAGGAGGAATGGGTATGGCCTTTAAAAGCATCGATCAGGTCGATATGGCCGGGAAAAAAGTTTTCTTGCGGGTGGATTTCAACGTCCCCCTGGACAAAACCGGAAACATCACCGATGACACAAGGATCCAGGCCGTTCTTCCCACCTTGAATTATGCCCTTTCCAAAAAGGCCAAGATCATCCTGGCATCCCACTTGGGAAGGCCCAAGGGAAAGCCGGAGGCGGAGTTCAGTCTTGCGCCGGTTGCCCGCAGGTTGGGCGATCTGCTCAAAAAAGAGGTCCCTCTGGCCCCGGACTGCATCGGCCCGGAGGTGGAGAGAATGGTGGAGGCCTTAAATCCGGGGGATGTCCTCCTCCTGGAGAACCTGCGGTTTCACAAAGAGGAGGAAAAGAACGACCCGGGTTTCGCCCAAAACCTGGCCAGGCTGGCCGAGGTTTACGTGAACGATGCTTTCGCCGTCTCCCACCGGGCTCACGCCTCGGTGGAGGGAATAACCAAGTTTTTCAAGGAAAAAGCCGCCGGGTACCTGATGAGGGATGAGCTTCATTATCTGGGCAAAGTCATGGAAGACCCGGCCCGGCCCCTGGTGGCGGTGATCGGCGGGGCCAAGGTATCGGGGAAGTTGGAGGTTTTGAAGAACCTGGCCCCCCGGGTGGATAGGCTGATCATCGGAGGGGGAATGGCTTTCACCTTCCTGAAGGCTGTGGGAATGGCCGTGGGGAAGTCCTTGGTGGAGGAAGACCTGATCAACACGGCCCGGGGAATCATCGAGGGGGCCAACCAAAAAGGAGTGAAGGTCTTTTTGCCGGTGGATTGCGTGGTGGCCGAAAAAATGGACCCTTCGGCCCAGACGAAGGTCGTGCCGGTGGACAAGATTCCCGGCACTGAGATGGGGCTGGACATCGGACCCGAAACCCTCTTACGCTTCGGCGAGGCCCTGAGGGACGCCCGGACGATCCTCTGGAACGGGCCCATGGGAGTTTTTGAAATGGAACCCTTCAGCAATGGGACCATGGGTTTGGTCGAACATATCGTTAAGTCCGGGGCCCTGAGCGTGGTGGGGGGAGGGGACACGGACACGGCAGTGCATAGATCGGGAAAAGCGGATAAGATTTCCTACATTTCCACGGCCGGAGGTGCCTTCCTGGAGCTGCTCGAAGGCAAGAAACTGCCCGGCGTGGAAGCTTTGAAGACATAATTTCACCATAGGGAAGCAGAGGCCATAGAGTATTTTTTGGGGGGAAAAAAGAAAAAGGAATTGAAGTTTAGGTATCTGTTTAGGCATCTAACAAGCGAGTTCGAAATATGTCAGGAAACCCAGAAATCCCCCTTGCTCCCCCTTTTTCAAAGGGGGAAATTGGCTTTTATTCATCGGAATCAATCAAAAAGCTCTCCTCCCTTTGAAAAAGGGAGGGCGGGAGGGATTTCACGGGAAGCTTTTTCAAATGGCTAAACAATTACAGGTTTTCATGTTTTCCTTTTAAACGGGTTAAATCTCCGTGACCTCTGTGCCTCTGGGGTGAACGCTTTTTGAAAGGAGCTGGAATTTATGCCCCGGATTCCATTGATCGCCGGCAACTGGAAGATGTTCAAGACCATCCCGGAAACCGTGGATTTCTGCCTCCGCCTCAAGGATGAAATCACCGCCCTCCAGGGGAAAAAAGTGGACGTGGCCGTGGCTCCGCCGTTTAACTCCCTTGCGGCTGCGGCCCAGGCGCTTCGGGGAACGCAGGTTTTCTTGGCGGCGCAGGATGTCTTCTGGGCGGAGAGCGGTGCCTATACCGGAGAGGTTGCTCCCCGGATGCTCAAAGACGCGGGCTGCTGCATGGCCATTGTGGGCCACTCGGAGCGGAGGCAGTATTTCCATGAAACCGATGAGTCAGTCAACCGAAAGGCCGCTGCCTTGCTGAAGGAGGGATTAATTCCCATCGTTTGCGTTGGCGAGACGCTGGCGGAAAGGAAAGAGAAGTTGACTTTTCGGGTTGTCGAGCGGCAGATCCGGGATGGCCTAAAAGGACTGGCGGTGAACGATCCCCTTCAGCTGGTCATTGCCTATGAGCCGGTTTGGGCCATCGGAACCGGGCAGACGGCCACTCCCCAGCAGGCCCAGGAAGTCCAGGCTTTCATCCGGAAGCTATTGGGAGAGGTCTTTTCTCCCCCTATCGCCCGGGGGATGCGAATCCTTTATGGGGGCAGCGTGAAGCCGGATAATACGGCAGAACTCATGGCCATGGAAGATGTGGACGGGGCCCTGGTCGGGGGAGCAAGCTTGGAAATCAAATCCTTTGGCCAAATCATCCAGAGGGCCTAAGGTCTTCTTTTTATCTGGATTTTTCCCCAAGGCTGTGGTATAAGAATTTTTATTCCAAGCGGGAGGCTTTCTGGGTTATGGGGTTGGCTCTGGCAATCGTTCACGTCCTGGTATGTTTCCTTTTGATCATGATCGTCCTTCTCCAGACCGGCAAAGGGGCGGACATCGGGGCCGCCTTCGGTGGAGGGTCGAGCCAGACCCTTTTCGGGTCTGCGGGCCCGGCCGGTTTTTTTACCAAGATCACCACCGCCGTGGCGGTCATTTTTATGGTCACCTCCATCGGTTTGGCCTATATGTACAGCCACCGGACGGGTGGTTCGGCGGTAAAGGATACGAGGCCACCGAAAAGCGCCCCTGCGCCTCCGCCGGCTCCGGTGTAAAAGGGAACCCCGATCCAGCCGGCGCCGCAACAGGCTCCCGCGCCGGCGGCGAAATAAGAAAGAAACGGGTTTGAGGCCCGGGGTTAGAGTTGGAGGAATTTAACCTGCCGAAGTGGTGGAATCTGGTAGACACACCATCTTGAGGGGGTGGCGAGCTACGCTCATGCGGGTTCGAGTCCCGCCTTCGGCACCATGTAAAAGAAAAGCCGCTTCGCCAGCGGCTTTTCTCATTATCTGGCGGTGGGGATTCTTTGCCGGGGGTTGGCCTCTTCCCACCGCCGGTTTCCGAGTATCTCTTGAATATTTAGCGGATAAAGGGTATTGCTCTTTATAAAAAACCCCGATAGGAGCCGAAACCCGTTGATCCTCCCGAGTTGGGAGGGAAAAAACCGGAAGGAAACGGAGCGGGATGCTCAATCGTTTTTACCGTCCATGAAACTTCACCAAATCATTCCCATCGTGGAAGGACAGATCCTGCTGGATGTGGGGGTTGACCCGGATATCTCTTGCGGGGCGGCCTCCGACCTCCTGAGCGATGTCCTGGTTTTTGCCGAGCCTTATTCCATTTTGATCACGGGATTGTGCAACCCGCAGGTGGTGCGGACCGCCGAGATGGCCGATATTGCCGCGATCCTTTTCGTCCGCGGGAAGACCCCGGAAGCGGAAACGATTGACCTGGCTCGGAAAAAGGGGATCCCCCTGGCGGTGTCCAAAGCCACCATGTTCGAGGTCTGCGGCCGCCTCTACCAGGCAGGGCTTAGGAGCTGCGATGTGAGCTGCCGGCTCAAGCGACCCTAAAGCAGAATCGAAATCTCCGGAAATTTCCGGCGAATCCCGTCCCCATGGCCCAGATCACCAGACTCCAGGAACTTTTCTACGAAGTAAAAATCGGGGAGGTCATGACCCGCAAAGTCATCCAGGTCACTCCCCAAACCCCGATGTCCGAGATCCGCAAGCTTCTCCGGGAACACCGGATCTCCGGGATTCCCGTCATGCAGGACGGGAGGCTGGAGGGGATCATCAGCATCGAAGATTTGATCAAGACCCTGGCCGAATCGGCCATGGATGCAACTGCGGGGGAGAGGATGACCCGCAATCCCGTGACCCTTCGGCAGAACGAGCCTGTGGTGGTGGCCATTAATCACTTCGCCACCCTGGGATACGGACGATTTCTGGTGGTGGACGAAAAAGGCCAAATGGTGGGGATCGTTACCCGGGGCGATATCATCGAGGGATTGCTGAAAAAGATGGAAGTGGAGTATCACGAGGAGGAAATCCGCCGTTACCGGGTCAGCCATATCTTCGAAGATGTGGTTTCCGACCGCACCAGCATCGTTCTCCGTTACAACATCCTGGCCCGGGATTTCAAACATGCGGGAGAGGCGTCCAGCAATATCAAGTTGATCCTGACCCGCTTGGGTGCGCCCCTCGAAGTCGTCCGCCGCGCCGCGGTCGCCACCTACGAAGCGGAGATGAACATCATCCTCCACACGACGGAGGGGGGCGAAATCGTGGCGGAGATCCAGCCCGGCCGGCTCATCCTTCGGGCGGTGGACCGGGGCCCGGGAATCCCCGATATCGCCAAGGCCATGCAGCCGGGCTTTTCCACCGCGGCGGAATGGATCCGGGAGTTGGGGTTCGGAGCGGGGATGGGCTTGTCCAATATCCAGCGATGCGCCAACGAGATGAAACTGGAGTCCCCCGGGCAGAAATACACCCTGCTGGAAGCGATCTTTTATTTCAACGGGAAGAAAGAAGAATCCACACCCCGGGGAGAGACGGAGAAAAAGAAGCCCATCGAAAGCTGAAATCAACCCTGCCTTTTTTCCCTTACTTCCTCCCTCAGCCAGCCTATCCAGCGGTCCAGACCCTCCCCGGTCCGGCAGGACACCCGGAAAACGGTCAAGTTCGGGTTGATCCTTCGGGCCCGTTCCTCGATCAGGTCGGGGTTGCATTCGCAGAAGGGGAGAAGGTCGATTTTATTGATCAGGAGGACCTTGGATTCGTGGAACATGAGGGGATATTTCAGCGGTTTGTCATCCCCTTCGGCCACGCTCAGGATCATGGCCTTGAAGTCTTCTCCGAGATGGAATTCGGCCGGGCAGACGAGATTGCCCACATTCTCGATGAACAGAAGGTTCAGCGGGTCCAGTTCCAGGCTCTTCAGGGCTTCCTGGACCATGTTGCTGTCCAAATGGCAGGCCCCCCCCGTATTGATCTGGACGGCCGGCGCCCCGGCCCGGCTGATGCGTTCGGCATCGTAGGTGGACTGGATGTCCCCTTCGATCACTCCAATCCGGAAGTCGGTATTCAGGGCCCGGATGGTCTTTTCCAGAAGGGAAGTCTTGCCGGCTCCCGGGGAGCTCATGAGGTTGATCACGAGGAGCCTGTTTTGCGAGAAGCGCCGGCGGTTTTCCTCGGCGATCCGCCGATTGGCCTCGAGGATGTTTTGAACCACGGAAATTTTCATGGACTGCTCCTAACCCTGAAGATGATGGTCTCGTAAAAAGTCGAAATCTGCCCCATTTTGTCATTCCGGCGGAAGCCCGAATCCAATGATTGCAATAGGTTCTGGACCTCGGATTGCGCCGGGGTGACGTTCCAAATGATTTTTTATGAGACCATCAAAGATAACTCGGAGTATAAAAGTTCGGAGCAACAAACCCGCTTTCCATACCTGGGCTGATGACGCTTCGATTTACTCCGAACTCAATAACTCCTAACGATTATTTTTCCAGGTCCACAAACAGCTTCTCCGGCCGCAGGTAGCCTTCCTCCTGGGCCAGATGATCCAGGTGCAAGGTCAGATAGTCTTCCACCTCGAAGTCCAGGGGGCCTTCCATCCCCCGGGAATCAACCGTCTTCCAATAATTGCGGCAGACCCCGCAGATATCCACCCGGCCTTCCGGTTCTCCCTCTACCTGGAAATACGTCAAGCGCTCCTGGTCTTCGTTCCGGCAGTAGGGGCATTTCATCCGGGGATATTCCCATTCCGTGCCGCAAAGGGGGCAGTGAAGGAAACGCCTCCCTTCCTGGCGGATCTCCCCCATTCCGGCGCTCGCGCCGCAGAAGGGGCAGAAGCCTTGCTCCCAGCGGAAATCCTTCACGGCCGACCGCCATTGCTCCGCCAGGTTTTCCAGTACCGGCTTCAGCGACTGGACCAGGAAGAAAAAAAGGAGACTCCCTTCGGCCCCCAGTTCGGCCTCCAGGTTCGTTTCCGATAGCTCGTTTGCCAAAAGGCGGCCCCAAACCCGTTCCAGGACGAAATCCTTGGCCGTCAGGGCCTTTTGCAAGGACTCGTGCCGGGACGGGTTCAATTCCCGAAAGCTTTTCAAGAGACAGGAAAAGGCCTCCTTTAAGGGGCCGGTGGGCAAACCGGGCCTGTCCGGGCCCAAGTAGGGAAGTCCTTCTTCCAGGCGCCGCCGGGCTTTGGTCCGGTCCAGGGCAATCGAAGAATCGATCGATTGATCCTTAACCCGGCATTTTTCGATGAGCATTCGTTCGGCCAGGTCCAGGACTTCCCGGTAATCCGGTTTGCGCTCCCGAGCCTGCCGCAGCCTTTGAAGATACGGTTCCATGAAGTTTTCCATTCTTTTGAGGGTTGCCTTATTTTAGGCCACCGGCGGAGTTCTGTCCAGAAAGAATCCCATTCCGAACGGGGGAAAGGGGATTCTCCGTGTCCGGAGGGGAACGCGGACCGGTAATCGAAGGGCGCGGGGGTAGGGCAAAGAAAAAGGCTTGCTCCACGCTATGGAGTAAGCCTTGGGAAAAGCGACTTCGGGGAAAAAATGGGCAGGGGCAATCGGCCGACCGCCCCTGCCGTTCGGTTAATCAAATCGACCGCCGTCCGGCCTCCACGTCCCTCAACCATTTGGGGCGGTGCTTCAGGCACCAGGCCCGGGTCACGTACCCGTGGCCCATGACCTGAAAGGTTCCCGGGTTTCCGTAGGTCCCCAGGTAAAAATGGATGACCAGGAAGGAACCGAGGATGAGCACTCCCAGCACGTGCAGCACGTAAAGCCAGCGGGTCAGGGCGGGTCCCAAGACCGGGAACCACATGAAGATCCCCGTGCCCACCATGATAAGCCAGACGAACAGGAGGGCGATGAAGAAGACCTTCTGGCCGGAGTTGAATTTCCCCCCCTCGGGAACCTTCTCCACTTCCCACAGGTAGCCCCCCATGACCTTGAACCATTCGATATCCTCTTTGTTGATGAACAAGGTGTCCTTCCCCCAGATGAGCAGGGCGGGAAGGAAGGATACGGCAAAGAGAAGACCGCATAGGTTGTGGAGGAGCTTCATGCTTTCGTACCCCTGGCCGGCCAAGTACGGAATGGGGGGGAACAGTTTGGCGATGAAGGAAAGGGAGTGGAACATGAGCCCGAACCCGGTGAGGAAAAGGAAGAGACAACTTCCTCCCAGGACCCAATGGATTACCCGCTCAAAGGCGGTCGAGGCTTGAACCATATTTTTGGGTTTAGCCATGTTGATTCCCTCCTTCTTCCGGCCGCTTGGGCCCCTTGATGATGTAATGGAAGAACGTCCCCACCAGGGTGGCCCCGATGGCCAGGACCGACAGGGGTTTCAGCACATCCTTCCAAAGGACCACGGATAAGGGGATAGACGGGTTGATCGTCAGTTTCTTGTACAGCCGGGCATTTTCCGGCAATACATAGATCACATGGGTACCATCAACGTACTTGTCCCCATACACCGAGGCCTTTTCTCCCAGGACTTTAGCCCGGGCGTAGGCTCGCTGAATCATCTCTCCTTTGTTCCCAAAGGTTAGCGTTCCCATGGCGCAGGCCTTGACGCAGGCGGGAATGAGCCCCCGGGACGTGCGGTCCCAGCAGAGGGTGCACTTGTAGGCCCGGTTGGTCTCGGCGTTGATCCGGGGGACTTCGAAGGGGCAGGCGTTGACGCACATCTTACAGCCGATGCACAACTCCTGGTTGATGACCACCGCACCCTGAGGGGTCCGGAAGATGGCCCCCGGAACCGGACAGGCCCGAATGCAGCCGGCATCCGTGCAGTGGAGGCAGGCATCCCTCCGGAAGAGCCACTTCATGTTTCCTTCTTTTGTCGGAACCTCGGTAAAACGGATCAGGTTCCAGGTGGCCCAGGTGAGGTCGGGGGGGTTTTGATGGGTGCCCCTCTGCTCGGTCTTCTCCGCCGGCAGCCGGTTCCACTGCTTGCAGGCGACCTGGCAGGCCCGGCAGGCGGTGCACTTCGAGACGTCGACGAGCATGATTTTTTCTTCCATCTCACTTCCCCCCTTTCTTTTCCACGTTCACCATGAAAGCTTTGGACTCGGGGATCATGGTGTTGGCGTCGCCGATGGTGGGGGTGAGCAGGTTGGCGCTGTCCCCTCCATCTTTCGGCGTGACCCAGCCGAAATGCCAGGGAATCCCCACCTGATGTACCGTCTGGCCGGCGATCTTGAAGGGCTTCCACCTTTCGGTGATGATGGCCTTGGCGTCGACTTCGCCGCGGGCCGATTTCACCACTACCCATTCGCCGCCGCGAATGTCTTTCTCTTTGGCAAGTTCCTTGGACAGTTCCACGAACATCTGGGGTTCCAGTTCGACCAGCCAGGGGGTCCAGCGGGTCATGACCCCGGTCTGCCAATGCTCGGTTACCCGGTAGGTGGTGCAAACAAACGGGAACCTCGGGTCGCAGGAGAGGAACTTGTCTGCCCCCGCCCCGATCCCGGCCTCTCCGAACAGCCTGGCTGTAGGGTTGAATTTCTGGGAGCTCATGAGGTTCTTTTCGATGGGGCATTCCAGGGGCTCGTAGTGCTCGGAAAAGGGTCCTTCCGCCATTCCCGGACCAAATATCCGGGCATGGCCCTCGGGGACCATGATGAAAGGATAGACCACCCCCGGAGGCTGCGGACCGTCGGGAACATCGCCCAACCACTTGCTCCCATCCCACCAGACCACGGCCCGTTTGGGATCCCAGGGCTTTCCCTGCCAGTTCACCGAGGCGCGGTTGTAGATGATCCGGCGGTTCACCGGCCAACACCAGGCCCATTGGGGATATAGCATGAGCCCTGTGGGGTCTGCCTTTCCCCTGCGGGCGGCCATGTTTCCGCCTTCGGTGTACGAGGCACAGTAGAGCCAGTTGCCGCAGGTGGTGGAGCCGTCGTCCTGGAGGAAGGCAAAGCTCGGCACCTGCTGCCCAGCCTTGACTACCAAGGTTTTTGCCTTGGTCTGCGGGTTTTCGACTTCAATGTCTTTGGCTGTGTAACCATTGATCTCCCGGGCCACGAAGTGAGGATTAATATGATGAGCCACCCCGTCGGGCCCCTTGGAACCGTAATTCCAGGTGAGATTCAAGATGGGCTCCGGGAAAGCGCCGCCCTTTTCCTTGTAAAGCTTTTGGACTTTCAGGAAGAGCTCGTGGATGATATCCAAGTCGGGCTGGGCCTGCCCCGGAGGATTGACCGCTTTGTACCGCCATTGCATCCACCGGCCGGAATTGGTGATGGAGCCCTCCTTTTCGAAGGAGGCGGCGCAGGGCAGCATGAAGACCTCGGTTTTGATCTTGGAAGGGTCTTTCCCCGGCCCCTTCCAGAAGGAACCGGTCTCGTTGTCGAAGAGATTGACGTTGACCAGCCAGTCCAACTTTTCCAGGGCGCTTCGCACCTTGCCGGCATTAGCCCCGGAGCAGGCGGGGTTTTGTCCCCAGGAAAAGAACCCTTTGAACTGACCCTTGCTCATCTGGTCAAAGAGAACCAGCCAGGAGGCGTTCTGCGTATTGTCCAGCTTGGGCATCCAGGCGTAGCCGAAGTCGTTCTCCTTCGTGGCGGCCGACCCGTACATGGCCTTGAGATAGCTGATGATATACTTGGGCCGGTTCTTCCACCAGTTCAGGCTCTTGGTATCCTTGGTTTTGGGGGTGTACTTTTCCAGGTAATCGTTCAGCGTCTTGTCCGCGGCCCGGGGAACGGGATTGTAACCGGGCCAGATGTGGAAGAGGAGCCCATAATCCGTCGATCCCTGGACATTGGACTCGCCGCGCAGGGCGTTTACGCCCCCTCCGGCCATCCCGATGTTTCCCAGGAGGAGCTGGATGATGGACATGGTGCGGATATTCTGGGCCCCGATGGTGTGCTGGGTCCAGCCCATGGCGTACATGATGGTCCCCACTTTATCCGGTTTTCCCGTCTCGCAGTACGCCTTATACACCTTGAGCAGGTCGTCTTTTGAAGCTCCGGTAATCTGGGAGACGGTGTCCGGATTATACCGGGAGTAATGCTTCTTCAGCAGCTGGTAAACGCAATGGGGATTCTGCAGGGTCTTATCCATCTTGGGAATCCCGTTGGCGTCCAGCTGGTATTTCCAGGTGGATTTATCATAGCTTCTCTTCTTGGAATCGTAGCCCGAAAAGAGCCCGTCTTCGAACTTGAAGTTTTCGTCGATCAAGAAAGAAGCATTGGTGTATTCCACCACGTATTCCTTCTGGATCAGGTCGTTATCCAGAATATACTTGATCATTCCCCCCAGGAAAGGAATGTCCGTCCCAGATCGCAACGAGGAATAGATGTGCGCCTTGGCGGCGGATTTGGTAAAACGGGGGTCCACGACGATGAGCTTGGCCCCCTTCTCGACGGCTTTGTTAATCCAGCGGAAAGAGATGGGGTGGTTTTCCGCCGGGTTGCAGCCCATGATCAAGATGACGTCCGCATTGGCCAGATCATTCCAATGGTTGGTCATCGCTCCCCGTCCGAACGACTCTGCCAGAGCCGCTACCGTGGGGGAGTGTCATATCCTCGCCTGGTGTTCGATGTACACCAGGCCCAGGCTGCGCAGAAATTTCTGGTAGAGGTAGCATTCTTCATTATCCATGGCCGCGCTGCCCACCGAAGCGATGGCGTCGGTTCGGTTGACCGTCTCTCCCGCTCCATTTTTTTGCATGAAAGAGGCGTCCCGTGTGGCCTTGATATGCACGGCGATTTTGTCCAACGCCCAATCCCAGGTGACCTCTTTCCATTCTTTCGAGTTGGGTGCCCGATAGAGCGGCTTGGTCAGCCGGTTGGGGTTGTCCGAAAGCTGATAAAGCGAAGATCCTTTGGGGCAGAGGGCCCCCTGGTTGATGGGGTGATCGGGATCCCCCTCGGTGTTGACCACTTTGCCATCCCGGGTATGGACGATGATTCCACATCCCACCCCGCAATATGGACAGATGGTGGTCGTTTCTTTGGTGTAAACAATCTTGGGGGGCGGGCCTTGGGCTGAGGCTTTCTGGGCGGGAAGGCCCAAACCGCCGGCCAAAGCCGTGGCTCCTGAAATCTTCAGGAAACCCCTTCTACTAACCTCCATAACGTTCCTCCTTCCCTTTCAGTGGATCTCGATGGACTAGATTGGCAACCTGCATGAATTAGACCTCCCTCGTACCTTCCTTTCTATTCCTGAGGCCGGGGAAATCCACCCGGCTTGTGGCCATAGACCTTCCCCGGGGGATTGGTTTCCATTTTTCAGGGAACTTGGCTTGCGGACCGGATTGTTGAAGAAAAGCTAATCGACAGCGAATCCTTCAGCAAGGGAAAAAGGGTTGATGGTATCTTAATGTCCTTTCCGGTGTTCCCCGGTGAAAAAGTTTTCCCTTTCTTCCATCGAGAGAGCAAACGGACGATCAAACCCTTTCCTCCAAATCCGTCTTCAAATACCAAATCGGGAAATATTTGTCAAGTTTTTTGAGGCACTTTTTGGAAAAAATTTTGAAAATTTTCCGGCGTTCTCTCGTTGGCTAAGGGGGAAATTTTTCCGCGGGGTTCTCCTTTTGAGGGGTGACGTCGATGGCCTCGGGTTCGTGAAGGCCCTTTTTGAAATTGCGGACCGCCAGGCCGAAGCCCCTGCTGATCTGAGGAATTTTCCTCCCGCCGAAGATGAAAAAAATGATGGCCAGAATGATGATCAGTTCAATTAGCCCCAAACCCGGCATCGGTTTCTCCTTATTTCCTTATTTCCTTTTTTCTCTCCCAGGATACCACATTTTTTGGGGGGTGACAGGGAAAGATTATAAATGATATGATGGCCCTGATTTTTCCGGAAAGACATGGGGCGATTCTGCTCTATTGCCTTTCTCTGCGTAATCGGCGACATCCGCGGATGCGGATAATAAAGGGGGAAATATGAACAGCCAGGAACAAAGGGTCGAGGAAGCCGCGGAAAGGGCCTTCCAGCTTCTGAAAACCGGGCAAAGGAGGGCCTGATCCCAGACGGTCCTGCAGGTCATGCAGGAGGCGCTGGGAAAGGTCGATCCCCTGATGATCAAGGCTGTTGGCCCCATGGCCGGAGGAAGCCGGATGGGGTCTTTGTGCGGAGCTTTGCAGGCAGGGGTTTTGACTCTGGGAATGCTCTACGGGACCGAGGGGGAAAAGCTGAGCAGCCAGGAAGCTCTGGTGGAGTCCTTCCAGCCGGTGATCCATTTCTACCGGGAATTCGAAAAGGCCTTCGGCAGCCGCAACTGCCCGGAGATCATCCATGCGGACCTAAGCAACCCCGAGGAAAGAAAGAAATGGGTGGAACGGGGCGGCCTCGAGGAATGCGCCCGCCTCTGCGGCCGCACGGTCCGGATTCTTTTTGGGGTCATTCGGGGAAAGGAGGATAAAGGGTAAAGACGGCGGGATAGCCAACGGGATGAACAAATGACTTGACAAATAACTTCAGCTTATTGTTTAATCAGCTTTAATTTTTCCGGCAAAGCCCCCGAGGAAAGGAAGTTTCCGGTCCGCGAAAATTCTTTCATCCTCTCATCCTGGCGCGGATCACCCGGCCCCAAAACGAATTCGCCGAAACCTGGAACCGGAGTCTTCGCAAAAACCCGGGGGCAGGGAGGAGGAAGGGCATTCCGCCGACGGGAGGATCGCCGGCAGGGAAAGAAAAGAAGAGCTTGGGCATCCCATTACTCAGAAACTCTGGAAAGGAGGAATCGATGAAGAGGAAGGATATTTTGGCAGGATGCATCGGAACCTTGTTTTTGTTGGCCGCGGCGTGCCCTTCGGGGGCTCAGAACACCCTGAAGGTGGGGGCCATGTTCAGCCTGCCGGGCGCGGGTTCGGCGGTGGGAAAGATCCAGGTGGAAGTGGTCAAGTTGGCGGTCAAGGAGGTCAATGAAAAAGGGGGGGTGAACGTCGGCGGCAAAAACATGAAGATCGAGCCGGTCATCCGCGATGATGAAACCAAACCGGATGTGGCCGTGCGCCGATTGCGGGAATACCAGAATGAGGGCGTCAAACTTCTGGTCGCCGGAACTTTCGCCCACGTCAGCACCGCCTTGAACGAGCAGGTGAAAGACGGACAAACTTTCGTAATGGTCCCCAACGGAATCGAGGAAAAGGTCTTCGAGAAGAAAGAAAAAGCCCCCCATTTTTCCTCCACCCTGGGGGCCGTGGACTCCATCGGGCGAATCATCGGCGACTACGTGAGCAAGACCTATAAGCCCAAACATGTCATGCTATTCCTCCCGGATTACGCCTACGGCCATGGAGCGGCCCGGGGAGCTAAGAGATATTTCAAAGAGAAGCAGCCGAACATTAAGCTCAGCGAACTCTGGTCTCCAGTCGGCACCCCGGATTTCACCTCTTACATTATTAAAGTGAAGGAAGCCAAACCCGACGTGGTTATGATGGGCCACTGGGGCAACGACGCCATCAACGCCCTGAAGCAGGTTTACGAACTGGGACTGAGAAAGGAATCGAAGATCGTTTTTAATTCGATCGGCTACACGCTGGCCTCCGGAGTGCCCGCCGACGCCCTGGACGGGGTTACCATGGGCTGGTGGTGGTACCACGATTTGAGCGGTTTAAAAGACCCCGCCACCGAGAAGGCGACCAGCGAGTTCGTCCAGAAATACTCCAAGGAATTTGGGGATGTGCCGGATAGCTTTGCGACGTTTACCTACCTGGCCATAATGGAAACGCTCCGCGGGGTCCAGGCGTCCAGCTCCACCGACCCGGCCAAAGTTTATAAGGCGATCATGGACAAGCCGGAATTCATGGGCCCGAAAGGCCCGGCCAAGTGGCGCATCGACGGCCGGCCGGAGTACAAATTCGTTTATTACATCATGGATGGAAAAGGGGCCAAAGCCCGGAAGGACAAACAGGACATCGCCAAGATTGTCGAGGTGTACACCGGTCCCGAACTTTGTCTGCCCTTGAAGGAAATGGGATACTGAGTCGATTGCGGATTGCGGAATTCGGAGTGCGGGATGTAGGGGCGGGTTTGAAACCCGCCCCTACGGGTTTGGATATTCAGAGTTCCTGAGGGTCATTGCATGGCGGAGGTTCTGAAGGCGGAAGGCCTCAGCAAACATTTCGGGGGCCTGGTTGCGGTCAACCGGGTGAGTTTCCAAATTCAGCCATTTGAGTCCGTCGGGATCATCGGTCCCAACGGGTCCGGAAAGACGACCTTTTTCAACCTCCTTACCGGGCTGTTTCCCCCCACCGAGGGACGGATTCATTTCTTCGGGAAGGACATAACGGGGCTTGCCCCAAACCTGCGAGTCCTGCAGGGGATGGTCCGCACCTTCCAATTGGTCTCGGTTTTCAATTCCCTGACCGTTTGGGAGAACCTGGTTCTTTCTACCCTTCGTTTCCGCAAGCAATCGCTTTCCGAATGGGGATTCCTCTTCTCTCCCGCCAGCGGGGACAGCATTCGGGAGGGGTGCTTCGAAGCGATGAAGGCCGTGGGGCTGGAAGATCATTGGCGGACTCTGACCTCCGAACTCTCCTACGGTTCCAAGCGAATGCTGGAGATCGGAATTGCCCTATCCCTCAGGCCCAAACTGCTGCTCCTGGATGAGCCCCTCTCGGGTTTGAGCGATCTGGAAATCGTCGAGGTCCTGCAGATTCTGCACCGGATCAAAAAAAACCTCACCCTGATCATCATCGAACACAAGCTCTCCAAAATCGTAAACTTGGTCGATCGTCTCAGCGTCATGAACGAGGGAAGCTTCATCTGCGAAGGGGAGCCGGGCCGGGTTTTGAGCGACCAAAAAGTCCGCGAGTGCTATTGGGGCAAAGGAGAGATGAACCTTTCGTAAGGGCGGTTCGCGAACCGCCCTTGCGGGGAAGCCTGCTGGCCTGAAACAGCGGGGATGCAGGGGCGATTCATGAATCGCCCCTACGGTGAGCAAAAAAGCTTATGCTGGAAATCAGAAACCTGGAGGCCGCCTACGGCCACGCCAAAGTCCTCCACGATGTCTCCTTTCGCATCGAAAAGGGAGAGATGGGATTTTTTATCGGGCGGAACGGAGCGGGCAAGACCACCCTGCTGAAGACGATCATGGGTCTGTTGAAACCGCAGAGCGGTTCCATCCGATACGGCGAGGAAGAAATTTCGGGCAAATCGCCGGAGGAACTCTACCCCCTGGGACTTCGGTACGTGGGACAGGAGAAAAAGGTCTTTGCCAATCTGACGGTCCGAGAAAACATCGAGGTGGCGGCATTTGGCAGCCACGAACCCATGGACCGGGCCCTGGAAAAAGTCATCGCCCTTTACCCGAAACTGAAGAACTTCTTGCATATCAAGGCCGGGCAGTTGAGCGGCGGGCAGCGGCAGGTGCTTCTCGTCGGGAGAGCCCTCGTGGGCGATCCCAAGTTCCTCCTCATCGACGAGCCCACCCAAGGGTTGGCCGCGGTGGTTATTGAGGACATTGGGGTCATCCTGAAGAAGCTGAAGGAGCAGGTTTCGGCGGCCATCGTCGAGCAAAATCTGGCCCTGGTGAAATATCTCGCCGACCGAGTGTATATCCTGAAAGAAGGCAAGCTCGCCAAGGAAATAAAGGAAAAGTCGGAGATTGCGGATACCCAGGGAATGGAAGAGTATCTCTGACTTCGATCGAGAGGAGTGAGCGTTGGACTCTACCCAAAAGCCGATGGCTGAACCGGGCCCGATTCGGGACTTCTCGCCCCCGCGAGGGCGGACGGGACTCGAGATCTTGTTCATCGGGATCGGTTTTCTCGTTTTGGTTCCCCTCATCTCCATCCACCGGGTCACGGATTTCATGATCTTCTGCATTTTCGCCCTTTCCTTCGACCTCCT
>JACAEW010000121.1 GCA_013388675.1 Syntrophaceae bacterium
ATCCCTCCATTCTCGAAAACAAAGGGTGATCTTTACATCCCTTCCTGTCGTCCTGAGCAAAAACAGCGTTCGCTGAAAGGAGAATGCCCAAACTCATCCAGAAGACCATCTTTAACCCGGTTTTCATTTTGTTCCTCCTTGGGGTTAGGTATTTCGATCCCGAATCGCGCGGGGAAAATCCTGCTTGTCATGAGCGCAGCAGGTGAAGGATGGAGTCGATCCGGCCAGACTTGGAGGAGAGGAGAAAGGTTTTCCGGTTCTATCAAGCACCAGCTGGATATCCTCATCCATTCCGTTAAAATTTCTGCCTCGTTGAGGTGCCAGATGCGCTCGATCGGCGGGCGATATTGCCCTCCGTGCTGAAGGGGGCCTGCCGCATAACCAGTTAAAATATAACGGAATTCAAAAAATTTAGCAAGTGAGAATTGGGCAACCTTCAGGGGCACCCTATTTTCCCGGCGGCCGAGAAAAAAATATCTATTCTTTCATTGTCTTGTGGTAAATTATTTTAATCTTTGATTTTGAATTTCGGAATTCTCCTATATCCCCCAAAATCCATCATCCGGGGGTACGGCAGGAAAGGAGACATCATGGCCGTTGATTTTGAAAAGTTCTTCTACCCTGAGAGCGTCGTCGTAATCGGAGCATCGGCGGTGCCCCATAAGCCTGGCAATGACGTGATCCGGAACATTCTGGCCAATGGATACGGGGGAAGGCTTTATCTGGTGAATCCAAAAGGGGAAGAGATCTTGGGCATGAAAGCCTTTCCTTCCATTCAGGATCTTCCCGAAGGAATCGACCTGGCGGTTGTCGTCCTTCCAGCCGCTCTCAACCCTCAGGCCATCCGGGACTGTGCCGCCAAAGGAATCAAAGCGGTCGTCCTGGCGGCAGGGGGCTTCTCCGAGGTGGATGAAAAAGGCGAGGAGCTGCAGGAAGAGCTGACCCGCGCCGTCCGGGAAACGGGCGTGCGGGTCATCGGCCCCAACACCTCCGGCCACACCTCCACCCCCCACAAATTCACCTCCACCTTTTTCCCCCAGGGGAAAATTCCGGGCGGGCCCATCTCCTACATCGCCCAGACGGGCAACTTTGCCACCCACACGATGCGTTACATAACCACCGGGGAGAACTTTGGAGTCGCTCGTGTGGTCGGCCTGGGAAACAAGGTGGACATAGAGGAAAGCGACGTCCTGGAGTATTACGCCCAAGACCCGGAGACCCGGGCGATCTTCATCTACCTCGAATCCTTCAAAAACCCCCGCCGATTCTTTCCGATCGCCCGGGAAGTGACCCGGAAAAAACCTGTCTTCCTCCTCAAGGGGGGCGCGACCGCCGAAGGGGCCAAGGCGGCGGTGGCCCATACGGCAGCCATGGCCGCCGAGGACCGGGTCATCGACGGCGCTCTGAAACAGGCCGGGATAGTCCGCCTGCACCAATATTCCCACCTCTTTCTCGCCGCCAAGGCCCTCGCCTCCATGCCCCTGCCAAAGGGGAACCGGGTCAGTTTCCTGGCCCCTTCCGGAGCCATGCTCGTGGTTCTGACTGACCTCTGTCTTTCCCTGGGATTGAAAGTCCCCGACTTTGAGGAAAACACCCGGCAATTCCTGCAAAGCATCAGTCCCCCCATCGTCCGCATGCGCAATCCCGTCGATATCTGGTTTTCTGCCGGGATTCACGGCGTTGAATTCGCCTACCGGGAAGGAACCGAGGCCGCCCTGAGAGATCCCAACATCGATGCCGTGATCCCCATTCTGCTTCTCACCGACGACACGGGTGTTCCGCCCCTGGATTTCCTGGTCGACCTGGCCAGGAAGTATCCGGAGAAGCCAATCTATGTGACCTTCACTGGGGAAAAGAAGCACATGGACGCAGGAAAGGCCTTCCTCGAACCGAGGGGCGTTCCCACCTATCCTCTCATCGAGGAACCCTTCGAGGTCCTCTCCCTTTTGGCCCGGTGCCGGAGGTTTATGGAGAGGGAATAACCGGGTGAAGGTCATGGGTGATGGGTCAGGGGTCAAAAACGGGTGGGCCGATCCTCCCCCGGGAAGGTCGGAAGATGGGGGCGGTAGCTTCTTCACACTGTGAAAGCCGATGGGAGGCAATGGCAGAAAAAAATTGATTTTTTAGCCTGTATTTGCTATCTTGCAGACTCTCGCCCGAGAAGGAAACCAAACCAAAAGAGGAGGGAATCATGAAGAAGGTTTCGATGTTGCTGGCGATTTTGGCAATTCCCTTGTTGTTTTTCTCCCCTGAATCCATGGCGCAGAAGGTTGACCTGAAGATGATGACCGGTCCCATGGGCGGCTCCTGGTATCCCCTGGGGGGAGCCATCGCCGACGCCGTCCAAAAGGAACATCCCGGCGTGACCATCGCGGTCCAACCCGGCGGAGGAGTGGCCAACGTGGAAGCGATCGAATTCGGAAAATGCGACATCGGTTTTTCGAATTCCAGCTCGGGGGTCGACGGCGTTTACGGACGTCCTCCCTTCAAGCAAAAAATGCCCAATATGCGACAGCTGGCCAATCTTTACCCCCAATATTTCCAGATGGTCGTACTCGAAGATTCGGGCATCAAATCCGTGGCCGACCTGAAGGGAAAAAGGATCTCTCCGGGTCCCAAGGGCCATACGGGAGAATTCGCCGCCCAGCAGGTCCTGCAGGTGTACGGGCTTTCGTACAAAGACATGTCTAAGGTTCACCACGTGGGTTACAACGATACGGTCGCTCTCATGAAAGATGGGCACTGCGACGGATGGCTGCTTACCACGACGATCCCCGGGGCTGCAATCATGGACCTGGCTTCTGCCCGAAAGATCCGTCTTCTCCCTCTGCCCGAAGACAAGATCCAGGCCATGCAGAAGCTCAATGCGGGATACATCCGCAGGGACGTTCCAAAAGGTACCTACGCGGGAGTCGACTATGACGTTCCAGGAATCGGATGGTTCACCCATCTGATCGTCAGCGCCAAGCTTCCCGATGACCTGGTCTATAAAATCACCAAAACCCTGGTGACCAACGTGGAACGTTTCGGCCAGGTCGTCCGCGATATGAAAGGAGCTACCGCCAAGGATTTGGCCATGGACATTGGGATTCCCTTCCACCCCGGAGCCCTGAAATATTACAAGGAAACCGGCGCGAGGAAATAACTGGGTCCTTCTCGGTTTCCCCGGGGATCTCTTTCCTCGGGGAAACCGATTTTTCCCTCCGGAAATTCGGCAATACCCGAAGGGAGAAGGTTCCTCCCCAACCCCCCAAAAACCGAACCGAGCGGGAAAGGAGGTTTATGTTCAGTCATTCCCTGGGGATCATAGCCAAAACCAGCACCGCGGTCGCAGTGGCCATGTCTATCTACCATCTTTACACCGGGGCTTTCGGCGCCCTGGAAGCGCTGCTCCATCGCTCGATCCATCTTGCTTTTACCTTTGCCCTGGTCTATTTCATCTATCCTTTTTCCAAGACCCGTCCCCTTCGATGGCTGGACTTTTTGCTGCTGGGGCTTTCCCTGGCGTGCATTTTTTACATTTTTTATGCATATGAATATTTCATCACCCGTTATCCTTACGTTCACCCCCTCAATAAGACAGACCTGATCCTGGGCGGCCTATTGACCCTCCTCCTCCTTGAAGCCTCCCGAAGGAGCATCGGCTGGGCCATGCCGATCACCGCCTTGGTCTTCATCGTTTATGCTTATGTCGGACCCTATTTGCCCGGGATGTTGCGCCATGCCGGGGTCCCTACGGAAACGATCATCGATCAGCTCTACATGACCACGGAAGGGATCTTCGGCATCCCCCTGGGGGTTTCCTCCACCTACGTGATTCTCTTCGTAATCTTCGGGGCCTTCCTGGAAAAGTCGGGCACCGGCCAGCTTTTCATGGACCTGGCGGCGGCCACCACGGGGAAATTCCGTGGGGGGCCCGGGAAGATCGCCGTCGTTTCCAGTTGCTTTTTCGGGACGATCTCCGGAAGCGCCGTAGCCAACGTGATGGTCACCGGCCAGTTCACCATCCCTATGATGAAGCGGACCGGTTTCAAGCCCCATTTTGCCGCGGCGGTGGAAGCCACGGCCTCCACCGGCGGCCAAATCATGCCCCCGGTCATGGGAGCCGCCGCTTTCGTCATGGCGGAATTCACCGGCCTTGCCTACCTGACCGTATGCAAGCATGCCCTGCTTCCCGCCCTGCTTTATTTTCTTTCGGTTTTCATGGCCGTTCATTTTGAGGCCGTCCGCTCCAACCTGAAAGGCATGGCCGAACATGTGCCCCGCGTGACGGCCGTTTTGCTGGAAAAAGGCCACTTGCTCTTGCCGGTGGCGGTGATCCTATACATGATGTTTGCGGGCTACACCCCCATGTACGCCTGTATCGCCGCCATCCTTTCCGTGGTGATCCTCGCCAACCTGAAGAAAGTGTCCCGCATGGGAATCACGAAAATCCTCGAAGCTCTGGAGGAAGGGGCTAAGGGAACCGTCAGCGTGGCCGTGGCCTGCGCCTGCGCCGGGATCGTGATCGGAGTGATCAATCTGACCGGACTGGGCCTGAAGTTCACCAGTTTTATTCTTCTATTAGCCGGAGAGTCCCTCGCTCTCGCCCTCGTCTTCACCATGATCGCGGGGATTTTTCTGGGCATGGGCCTGCCCACCACTGCCGCATACATCGTCATGGCCGCCCTCCTCGTGCCGGCGTTGGTGAAGCTGGGGATCCCCACGATCGCCGCTCACATGTTCGCCTTTTATTACGCCATCATCTCCGCCATCACCCCGCCGGTGGCCCTGGCCGTTTACGCCGGAGCCGGTTTGGCCGGCTCCGACATATGGAGGACGGGTTTTGCGGCGGTGCGGCTGGGGGCCCCGGGGTTCATCATTCCTTTCATGTTCGCCTATTCTCCTTCCCTGCTTTTCGTCGGAGACCCCTGGATGATCCTGACTTCCACCGTCACCGCAACGGTGGGGGTTATCATGCTGGCGGGGGGAATGATCGGCTGGTTCTTGCGTCAGACGACGATTTTCGAAAGGACTTGCCTGGCGGGGGGAGCGATTTTGCTGATAAAGCCGGGCTTCTATACCGACCTCGTCGGGCTAGCCGTCCTGGCCTTTGTTATCATCCTCCAGAAATTACGCAAAGAGGAATCGACTTGATCTTTCGGTAATGAAAAATTTCAACTCGGAAAAGGACAGATAAGTTCATGGAAAAGAGGAGCGACATTCTCCACCGGGGAGACGCCCGGGCGGCCAACCGGGCCCTCCTGCGCTCCCTGGGTTTGACCGAGCAGGACTTCCAAAAGCCCTTCATCGGTATCGTAAACACCTGGTCGGAGATCAACCCGGGCCATGTGCATCTAAGGACCCTGGCCGAGGCAGCCAAAGCCGGGGTGCGCATGGCCGGAGGGGTTCCCTTTGAGGTCAATACCATCGGCCTCTGCGACGGCATTGCCCAGGGACACCCCGGAATGCGGCGGATTTTGCCCAGCCGGAACCTGATCGCCGATTCCATGGAGCTGGCGGTGGACGCCAACCAGTTCGACGCCGTTATCGTCCTGGCTTCGTGCGATAAGATTGTCCCGGCAAGCTGGATGGCCATCGCCCGTTTGGATGTGCCCGCGATCATGATCACCGGCGGGCCCATGATGCCCGGCCGCTTCCGCGGGGAGCAGCTCGTCCTTCCCGCTGCTCGGGAGGCCCAGGGCCGGATGATCCGGGGAGAGATCGCTCCCGAAGATTTCCAGGAGATCGAAGAATGCCTGTGCCCGGGGCCGGGGTCCTGCTCCATGATGGGTACGGCCAACTCGACGAGTTGCCTGACCGAAGTGATGGGCCTCTCCCTCCCCGGATGCGGGACCTCCCATGCGGTGGATGCCAAGAAACTTCGGATCGCCCGTGACAGCGGGGAGCAGATTCTGCGAATCTGGAAGGAAGGCCTTAAGCCCTCGAAGATCCTCACTCTTTCGGCCCTGAAAAACGCCATCACCGCCAGCATGGCTTTCGGCGGCTCCACCAACATCGTTCTCCATCTCCTGGCCCTGGCCAATGAGCTGGGCATTCCCCTTTCCCTGGAGACCTTCGACGAAATCAGCCGTCAAACGCCCTTTATCTGCAGCATCAAGCCCAGCGGTAAGTTCCCCATGCTGGGCCTCGAAGATGCGGGAGGGGTGCCTGCCGTCCTGAACGAACTCCGGGACCTCTTGGACCTGCAAGTCCTCACCGTCACCGGAAAAACTCTGGGGGAAAACCTCACCGGGGTCCGAAACCGGAATCCCGAGGTCATCCTTTCCCGGCAGAAGCCCTTGCGCAAGGAGGGCGGGATCGCCATCCTCCGCGGGTCGCTCGCCCCCGGGGGGGCCGTGGTCAAACAGTCCGGCGTTTCGGAAAAGATTATGGTCCACACCGGCCCGGCCCGGGTTTTCGAAACCGAGGTTTCTGCCCGGGAAGCGGTCTTCGGCAACCGGGTAAAGCCCGGCGAAGTCATCGTGATCCGCTATGAAGGTCCCAAAGGAGGGCCGGGAATGCCGGAGATGCTGAGCGTAACCGCCGCTCTAGTTGGAATGGGGCTTGCCGAGTCCGTTTCCCTGGTCACCGACGGACGGTTCTCCGGTTCCACCCGGGGCCCCTGCATCGGCCATGTCGTCCCTGAGGCTCAGGACGGAGGTCCCATCGCCCTGGTCCGCGATGGCGACCCGATTGCCATCGATATCCCCCACCGTCGTCTCGACCTTCTTGTCTCCCAGGAGGAACTGGAAAGGCGGAGAAAGTCCTGGACGCCGCCCTCGCTGAAAGTCAACCGAGGCTACCTCAAGACCTTCGCCGAACGGGTCAGCAGCGCGGATAAAGGCTGCATATCGATTTAGCAATCTGGCAACTCAGCAATTTGGCCGTTTCACGAAAGGCTATGAGCCAAGGGCCGAATTGTTATGAATTTAGGGTTTTGAAATGCCTTTCTCAAATCCCCCCTTCGCCCCCCTTTTTCAAAGATGGGCGAAGGGGGGATTTTTGCGGGTGCTTTGCTTAAAAGGAATATGTGGAGAATTATGGCGGTCTTTTTTTAAAAAGCCATAGGCTCACCCAAATTGCTTTTTTAAATGATCTGCATCATTTTTACCAGGGGAGAAATGAGGAAAGAATAAAACATGATGGATAAAGCGATTGTGAAAGAAATCAGGGACATCGTGGGAAAGGAAAACGTGGCCGATGACCGGGAGACGCTGATCTGCTACGCCTTCGATGCCACCAATATTCACCACCTTCCGGACCTGGTCGTTTTTCCCCGGACCCCCCAGCAGATCTCCGCGATTCTCAAGCTGGCCAACGAGCACCGTTTCCCCGTCGTTCCCAGGGGAGCGGGGACCGGTTTTACCGGGGGGACCATTCCGGTCGAAGGCGGGGTCGTCCTGGTCCTGACCAAGATGAATAAGATCCTGAAAATCGACCAGGAAAACCTCCTGGCCATTGTCGAGCCGGGGGTCGTCACCTACGATCTGCAGCAGGAGGTTGAAAAGGTCGGTCTTTTCTACCCGCCCGACCCGGCCAGCCTGAAGAGCTCCACTCTCGGAGGAAACGTGGCCGAATGCGCCGGGGGTCCGAGGGCGGTCAAATACGGTGTCACCAAAGACTATGTGCTGGGCCTGGAGGCGGTTCTGCCCACCGGAGAGATCATCTCGGCCGGGGTTCAAACGGTTAAGAGCGTGGTGGGCTATGATTTGACCAAGCTCCTCGTCGGCTCCGAGGGAACTCTGGGGGTCATTACCAAAATCATCCTGCGTCTGATCCCTCTTCCCAAGGCCAAACGGACCATGCTGGTCATCTTCCCCACCATCGAGTCGGCGGCCACTTCCGTTTCCCAGATCATCAGCTCCAGGATCATTCCCACAACCCTGGAGTTCATGGACAACGCCACCATCCGGTGCGTAGAAGACTACCTGCACATGGGGCTGCCCGTGGACGCGGGCGCACTCCTGATCATCGAGGTGGACGGGGCCCCCGAGGCCTTGAACGGAGAGGTGGAGGAAATCCGGAAGATCTGCGAGACCAACCGAGCCATGGAAATCAAGGTGGCCAAAGACAAGGAGGAGGCCGAAGACCTCTGGAAGGCCAGGAGGGCGGTCTCTTCGGCGGTGGTGAAACTGAACCCCACCAAGATCAATGAAGATGTGACCGTGCCCCGGTCCAAAGTGGCCGACATCCTCCGGCGGGCGGAGGCCATTTCCAAGAAATATGACCTCCTCATCGTCAACTTCGGCCATGCGGGGGACGGGAATATCCACGTGAACGTCCTGATCGACAAACGCAAACCCGGCGAGCTGGAGAAAGCCCACGCCGCGGTGAGGGAGATCTTTCAGGCCGCAATCGACCTGGGGGGAACTCTCTCGGGCGAACACGGAATCGGCATCACCAAGGCCCCCTATCTCCCCCTGGAATTGGGGGACATGGGAATCGAAGTGATGAAGCGGATCAAGAAGGCTTTCGACCCCAATAACATCCTGAACCCCGGGAAGATCTTCCCCGACGCAGCGAAGGCGACAATCCACTGATCAAACAGCGGAGAGCAGAGAATAAAGGGAAAATTAAACCCGGTCTGCCACGGGTATTGATCTATAACCGATGAAATTGAGCGCAATTCGACAACGAAATTGTAGGGGTAACCCTTTATGTTTGCCCATCTTGCGGGCGGCCACGTAGGGCCGCCCCTACAATATCCGGTTTGCTTCAGTCTAAGCCGGCTTAGGGATATAGGATCATGAAAGAAATGACCGAAGTTCAAGAAGAGGCCCGGCGGTGCGTGAAATGCGGAAACTGCCTGGCCCAGTGTCCGGTTTATGCGGAAACGCTGGAGGAACCCCTGGCCGCCCGGGGCAAGATGGCCCTGGTGGAGTCGCTGAAGGAAGACGATCCCGAATACACCAAGCGGTACTATAAAATTCTCTCCCAGTGCCTTCTCTGCGGCACTTGCGCGGAGAACTGCCCGAACGGGGTTTGCGGGGATGAAATCATCCGTGAAGCCCGGGCCCTGCTCGTTGAAAAAAAGGGCCTCACCCTTCCCAAGAAGGCCATCTTTAAGTATTTTCTGGATACTGACCGCCTCATGCCGCTCGTCCTCAAGGCGGGAGCTTCGCTGCAACACCTCTTCCTGGAGAAGATCCCGGAAGAAAGCGGCCTCCGCCTCCGCTTTCCCATGCCCTTCGTGGATTCCAAGAGATTCATCCCCGGCCTGGCCCCGGACGCCTTTCTGACCTACCGTTCCGGATGGGCCCGGGCTGAGAAGGAAACCATGCGGGTGGGGCTTTTCGTGGGCTGCGTGAGCAATTACATGTTCCCCCGGATTGCCCAGGCCGCCCTGGACCTCTTCGTCCGGAACGGGGTTTCCGTGTACATCCCGAAAGAGCAGAAGTGTTGCGGGCTTCCCGCCTTCGGGTCGGGGGATGATGAGACCCCCCGTTCTATCGCCCGCAAGAACATCGAGGCCTTCGCGGAGGAGAATCTCGATCAGATTATAGCTCACTGCGCCTCCTGCGCCGCCATGCTCAAGTTGGACTATCCTCTGCTCTTCGGCAAGGACGATCCCTTTCGCCAGAAAGCCCTGGCTTTCGCTGAAAAGGTGAGCGATGCCACTCTGTTTCTACCGAGGGTTTTGCCAGGACCCAGGAACCAGGAACCAGGAACCGGGCCATTGCGGGTTACCTACCATGACCCCTGCCATCTGCGCCGCAAGCTGGGAATTTTCAAGGAGCCCCGGGACCTCCTCAAGTGCACGCCGGGTTTGGAGTTTGTGGAGATGAAGGATGCCAACCGGTGTTGCGGCCAGGGAGGGAGCTTCAACGTGGCCAATTACGACCTGTCCTTGAAGATCCTGGACCGGAAGACAAAGGCGATTGAGGAGAGTAAAGCCGATATCGTAACCACCACCTGCAGCGGCTGCATGCTCCAGTTGATGGACGGGATCCATCAGGCGGGATTAAAAAAAGAAGTCCGGCATCTGGTCGAGATGATCGATCAGGCCACCGTCCTGTAAAAAGACGCCTAGAGCAAAAAGCAGAGCGCATTCAGTGATCTGGAAAAGCTTGGGTCTTTTCCTCCCTGCCTTCTGTTCCTGTTACCCGCTTCCTTCTTTGTGCCGCCCTGAATCTTGCCCTTTCCCCCCGTTTTCTTCTTGACGGAAAGCCTGGGCTTTGCTAAATTTCCGCGATATGGAAAATCGGATTTGCCGAGAGGTCAAGAAAAGGAGGGCGTCATGAAAAAAATAAGAGGGATCATGCTGTTTTGCCTCGCTGCGCTGGTGATAGGCATCTCTTCCAGCCCGACCCTGGCCGGCAAGGACCATTTGATCGTGGCCTTCGAGGATTCGATCAAAACCATGCATGCCTACCAGACCACCCAGAGAATCGCGATTAACACGGGCTACCTGATCTACGACCCGCTGCTGAAGAGGGACCCCAAGGACGGCTCCCTGCATCCCCACCTGGTGACGGAATGGAAGATCGTGAACGACACCACCTGGGAGTTCAAGCTTCGTCCGGGGGTTAAATTTCACAACGGAAACCCCCTGACCGCCGAGGCCGTCCGTTTCACCATCGAAGACCTCATCCTGGACCCGGCCCAGAAATCCCCCACCGCCCCGGGTTGGAAATGGGTGAAGAAGGTGGAAGTCAAGGACGACTTGACCTTCCGGGTCATCACCGACGGACCTTACCCCTTAATCCTGGAGCGCTTCAACGTCCTTTTCCCCCTGGATCCCAAGTGGATCAAGGAAATGGTGGCCAAGAACGGCGAAGCCTATCTTGCCCGGAACACCATGGGAACCGGTCCCTACAAGTTCGTCCGCTTTGTCGAGGGAGACCGGATCGAACTGGCGAGGAATGAGCAATACTGGGAGAAAGGGTACCCGAAATTTCCCCGAATGACCGTCCGCTTCATCCCCGAACAATCCACCCGCATCGCCGAGCTCGTTTCCGGCGGAATCGACGCCGCGGCCAATATCCTCCCCGATCAGATCCCTTCCATCCGCAACAGCAAGGGGTTGGATACCATCATCGTTCCCATTCTGCGGATCAGCTTCTGGCAGTTCGACAGCCTGGGCCGCGCGCCGAATTCCCCGCCGGCCCTCAAAGACGTTCGGGTGCGGAGGGCCATCTGGCACGCCATCGACCGCGAAGCCATCATCAAGAACGTTCTGGGGGGAAACGCCGACCCGGTGAATATTCCGGTGAATCCCCGGCAGTTCGCCGCCGATCCCTCCATCAAGGGCTACGAGTATAACCCGGAGAAGGCGAAAGCCCTTTTGAAAGAGGCCGGCCACGAAAAGGGGCTGAACCTCAACATCTGGACCTACACTTCGATCACCAAGAATGCCAACGAGGCGGCCATCGGGTACCTGGAAAAAGTGGGGATCAAGGGCGTGATCCGGGATTACGTGGGCCGGGTGGGGGAGATGGAAAAATTATCCCAGGCCTCCAAGACCGACGGAATCCTAAACATGACCTGGGGTTCCTACAACATCTTCGACCCCGACGCCATCCTGCCCAATTTCTTCATGAGCCCGGAATCCCCGTATGACTATACCGGGGACAAGGAGCTGTCCGATTGGCTGCGGGAAGCCCGCAGAACATTGGATAAACAGAAGAGGAAGGACCTTTACGGAAAGGCCCAGAAAAAGATCATCGACCAGGCTTACTGGATGCCCTTCTTCACCCAGAGGGTCATTATGGGGGTGAACAACAACCTTTCCGTTACCGTGGGGATCGACGAAGTACCCCGTTTCCAATACGCTACCTGGAAGTAGGCCCGAATGGCGGGAATCCCGAACTCGCCGGCGATATGGGCCGAGCTCTGGGGCAGGTTTTTTCAAAGAGCAGCCCCACCGCCAAAGGGAAACGATGTTTGATTTTCGAATCAAGAATGCAAGGGTGATCGACGGAACAGGCGGGCCATCCTTCCGGGGGGACATCCTCCTCCGGGGAGATCGGATTGCGGATGTGCGCCCGCCGTCGGAAACCGAGGCAGCCAGGACTCTCGATGCCGGGGGCCAGGTGGTGGCCCCCGGTTTTATCGACATGCACTCCCACGGAGATTTCACCCTGCCCGCCTGCCCTGCCGCGGATTCCCTGGTCCATCAGGGAGTCACCACCGCCGTGGTGGGGCAATGCGGGTTTTCCCTGGCCCCCCTTCTTCCCTCCACCCGCCAGGAAGTCATTACCTCCCTGGAGACCCGGAAGTATCCCATTCCCTGGGAAAAATGGTCCGACTTCGGCAGTTACCTGGAATTCATGGAATCCCTTGGGTTGGGCGTGAATGTCGTTCCTCTGGTCGGCCAGGGTACGATCCGTGCAGGGATTATGGGGTTTGTCTCCGGCCGGGCCGATTCCTCGCAGATGAACGACATGCGGGAACAGGTGGAAAAAGCCTTGGCGCAGGGAGCCTGGGGAATTTCCACCGGCCTCATCTATCCTCCCGGATCCTATGCCTCGACCGAAGAACTTGTGGAGCTGGTGCGCCCTGTTGGCCGGGCCAAAGGCTTTTACTTCACCCACCTCAGAAGCGAAGGAGAAGGCCTCCTTCAGGCGATGGCCGAGGCCATTCGGATCGGGCGGGAAACAGGGGCCGCCGTTCAGATCGGGCATCTTAAAGCCGGCTGGCCGGCCAACTGGGAGAAACAGGCTGGAGCCCTGGACCTGATCGAAAAAGCCCGAAGGGAAGGTCTGGATATTCACGCCGATGTTTACCCCTACCTCGCCGGGGCGACGAGCCTCAAATCCATTCTTCCCCAATGGGCGCAGGAAGGCGGAAAGAAGGCGACGCTGGAGCGGCTGAAGAATCCCGGCCTGCGCCGGAAAATAGCCGCGGACATGAAAACCGACGGTTTGGGAAGGGAAGCCTCCTGGGACCGGATTCGCATCAGCCGCTCCGGTTTACGGCCGGAGTATGCCGGACGTTTCGTTTCCGAATTGGCCGCTGCCGCCAAAAAATCCCCGGAGGAATGGGTCTTCGATGCCCTGCTGGAAAGCGATCTGGACATGGGCATGCTCACCTTCATGATCTCCGAGGAGAACCTGAAAGCCGCCCTTCGCCATCCGGCGGTTATGATCGGCTCCGACTCCACCGTTCTCTCCACGGAAGGCCCATTGGCCCAGGGAGCTCCCCACCCCCGCGCCTTCGGAACCTTTCCCCGCGTTTTCGGTCGATACGTACGCGAAGAGAAGGTCCTGTCCCTGGAAGAAGCGGTCTCTAAAATGTCCGGACTCCCCGCCGGCCGGCTGGGGCTGGCGGACCGCGGGTTCATCCGCCCGGGCTGCCGGGCCGACCTGGTCATTTTCGATCCGGAGTCAATCCGTGATCAGGCCACCTTTGAATCCCCCTTCCGATACGCCGCGGGAATTTCTCATGTCTTTTGCAACGGCCGTCCGGTGATCGCCGGGGGGCGAATGACCGGCGAACGCCCCGGCCGGGTGCTCCGAAGAAAGGCGGCGGGATGAGGACCTTTATTATCAAACAGCTCATCCAGGCCGTGGGGGTATGCCTGGTTATCTCCATGATCTCCTTTTTTCTCCTTTTCCTGAACACCGACCCGGCCCTTTTGCTTCTGCCCCCTGAAGCCGAGGTCCAGGATATCGCCAAGTTCAAGAAGCAGATGGGCCTGGACCGGCCGGTGGTCGTGCAATACGCGGATTTCCTGCGCAAAGTCGTCTTGCACGGCGATTTCGGCAATTCCTTCCTGGCCAAGGTGCCGGCAGCCAAACTCGTCCGGGAAAGGCTCCCGGCCACGATCCAGCTGGCCCTGGCCGCCCTCATCCTGGTCAACCTGGTGGCCTTGCCGGTGGGGGTCATCTCCGCCATCCGAAGGTATTCGCTCATGGACAACGTGGCCACTTTCACCGCCCTGCTCGGCCAGGCCATGCCCCTCTACTGGTTCGGCATCATGCTCATCATCATCTTTGGGGTATGGCTGAGGTGGTTTCCCATCTCCGGGTCCGACACCTGGGCGCACCTGGTACTCCCGGCGATCACCCTGGCCTCCTGGATTCTTCCCATCAACATGCGCCTGGTGCGCTCCGGCATGCTCGACGTACTGAACCAGGATTACATCCGCACCGCCCGGGCCAAGGGACTACTGGAGCGCAAGGTCCTGATGAAACATGCCTTCAAGAATGCCGCCATCCCCCTTGTCACGATCACGGGCATGCAACTGGGAGCTCTTCTCGGGGGTGCGGTGGTCACCGAAACGGTCTTTGCCTGGCCCGGACTGGGACGATTGGCGGTGGATTCCATCCGCATGGGCGACTACCCGGTGGTCCAGGCCATCGTGGTCGTCTTCGCCCTCTTTGTGGTCGTCGGCAACTTCCTGGCGGACATTCTGGCCGCCATGATCGACCCGCGGATTCGATTGGAATAAAGCGATGTCTGAACTCCCAACTCCTTCCGCTGAAATGGAAGAAGCAGCGCCCACGACCTTGAGTCGGGTCCTGCATAAGATGTGGCATCTGCGCATGGGTGTGATCGGGGGGATTCTGATCATCTGCCTGATTCTCGTGGCCCTCTTCTGCCCTTACCTGACCCCCCATGACCCCTACAAGCAGGACATCACCAAGAGACTCATGAAGCCGGCCTTTATGGCGGGGGGAAAAGCGGAACATCTGCTGGGGACCGATCACTTGGGCCGGGACCTTCTCACCCGGATCCTATACGGCACCCGGATCAGCCTGGTGGTTGGGATTTCAGCGGTCCTTCTGATGCTGGCGGTGGGAGTCACCCTCGGCCTGATAGCCGGGTTTTTCGGGGGAAAGGCCGATGTGATGATTTCCTTCCTGGTGAACTGTATGATGGGGTTCCCCTTCATTCTCCTGGCCATGAGCCTGGTCGCCGTCCTGGGCGCTTCCCTGCAAAACATCATCATCGCCCTGGGCTTCACGGGGTGGCCCGTGTTCACCCGGGTAACCCGCATCGAGACCATGAAGCTCCGGGAAAGGGAGTTCATCCTGGCCGCCAGGTCCCTGGCTTTCTCCACGCGCCGGATCCTGGCCCGGCACATCCTTCCCAATCTTCTGCCGGCGATCATCGTTCTGGCCACGGTGGAAGTGGCCCGGGCCATCATCCGGGAATCCCTCCTTTCTTTCCTGGGCCTGGGCATACAACCGCCCATCCCTTCCTGGGGGGTCATGCTGGCCGAAGGCCGGGATTACATGCTGCTTCAATGGTGGCTGGCGGCCTTCCCGGGCATGGCCATCTTTCTGGCGGCGCTGGGGATCAACCTCCTGGGAGACGCCTTGCGGGACCTGGTGGACCCCTACCTGAGGAAAACGTGATGGGGCAAACGATCCCTGAATCCCGCGTCACCCCGAATTCATTCCCGGCCGTTCCCCCCGGCGACGATTTCCTCCTCCGGGTCGAGGGCCTGAAGATGCATTTCCCCATCCGAAAAGGCCTTCTGGGACGGACCGTTGGATATGTCTATGCCGTGGATGGGGTGAGCTTGGCCCTTCTCAAGGGAGAAACCCTCGGCCTGGTGGGGGAGTCGGGGTGCGGCAAATCCACCATCGGCCGTTGCCTTCTACGCCTGTACGAGCCCACCGACGGACGAATCTTTTTCCAGGGCACGGATATCAGCCGGCTTAACTCCGGAGAAATGATCCGTTTCCGGACCAAGATGCAGATGATCTTCCAGGACCCTTATTCCTCCTTGAACCCCAGGCTCCGGGTGCGGGAGATCATCGGCGAAGCTTTGCGAGTCCATCATTTGGTCCCGGAAGGAGAATGGACGGACCGCGTGCGGGAGCTCCTGGCCGAAGTGGGCCTGCAGCCCGATCACATGGCCCGTTACCCCCACGAGTTTTCGGGCGGACAGCGGCAGAGGATCGGGGTCGCGCGATCGCTGGCCATGAACCCGGAACTGGTCGTGGCCGACGAGCCGGTTTCGGCGCTGGATGTGAGCATCCAGGCCCAAGTCATCAACCTTCTAGACTCGCTGAAGGAAAAGCACGGCCTTTCCTACATCGTGATCGCCCACGACCTGGCCGTGGTGGAGCATATATCGGACCGGATCGCGGTCATGTACCTGGGAAAGCTGGTGGAAACCGCCCGCGACCGCGACCTTTACCTGAACCCCAAACATCCTTATACCGAAGCCCTCCTTTCGGCCGTGCCCATCCCCGCACCCGGCGGAAGGGAGCGGCGGAAATCCCGCCAATTGATCCAGGGGGACGTGGCCTCCCCCATCGACCCTCCCTCGGGCTGCCGTTTTCATACCCGCTGCCCGAAGATGATGGAGGAGTGCCGCCGCATCGATCCGCCCCTGATCGAGATCGGTCCGGAACACCGGGTGGCCTGCTTGCTCTACGTAGGAAAACAGCGTTGAAAGAACCCTTGCTCCAGCTCAAGAATCTCACCACCCATTTTTTCACTCCCGAGGGGGTGGTGAAGGCGGTGGAGCGGGTCTCCTTCGGCATCGACAAAGGAAGGACCCTGGGGGTCCTGGGGGAATCGGGCTGCGGGAAATCGGTCACCGCCCTGACGATCATGCGTCTCATCCCGGACCCGCCGGGGAAAATCCTGGAGGGAGAGATTCTTTTCGAGGGCTTGGACCTGCTCAAGATTACCCCGGCGGCCATGCGCGAGGTCAGGGGCAAGGACATTGCCATGATCTTCCAGGAGCCCATGACTTCCCTGAACCCGGTTTACACGATCGGGGACCAGATCGCGGAGACCTATATCATCCATCAAGGATTGGGCAAGGCAGAAGCCTTCCAGCGAGCGGCGGAGATGCTCCGCCTGGTGGGCATCCCCGCCCCGGAGAGGAGAGTCCACGAATACCCCCACCAGCTCTCCGGAGGGATGCGCCAGCGGGCCATGATCGCCATGGCCATGGCCTGCCGTCCGAAGCTGCTGATCGCCGACGAGCCCACCACCGCCCTGGACGTGACCATTCAGGCTCAGATTCTGGACCTGATGCTGGGGCTCCAGGAAGAGATGGGCATGTCCATCCTGATCATCACTCACGACCTGGGGGTAATCGCCGAGGTCAGCGACGATGTCGTGGTCATGTACGCCGGGCAGGTCGTGGAGCACGCTTCCATCGAAACGATCTTCCTCCAGCCCAGGCACCCCTACACCCTGGGGCTTATGTCCTCGATCCCCCAACTAGGGAGAAAGTTCAAGGTCGGGAAGGAACGCCTCAAGGAAATCCCCGGCCTGGTGCCCAACCTCATTCGCCTTCCTCCGGGCTGCCTCTTCCAGCCCCGCTGCCCCATGGCTTTTCAGGACTGCGCCCGGGAAAGACCTCCCCTATTCTCCCTGGATTCAGGCCATGGAGTGCGCTGCTGGCTGGTGGAGAAAGAGGGCCATTAAGCTCTACACCCTTTGTTTCTCGATTCTTCCCCTCACCGCTTCCCAGCTCCGGGTGATGAGAAAGCTTTCCTCCTGATTGTCCAGGAGGGAGAGGAACAGCCCCGTGGGCATGGCCAGGGTCAGGATATCGGGCTCGACGAAAGGGCGGGCGGAGACATCGAACAAACCAAGAACGGCCCGGGGATTCTTGTTCTCCGCTTCCTTCAGGGGGTGAGTCAGGATGGCGCCGCACCCGGAGCTGAAGGGAATGCTGACCGCGTCAAAACGCTCGGCAGCATAGTTGGTAAGGGTAAACAAGCCGGATAGGACGTCCGGGGCGGCGAAAAAGATCACCACCTCCGGCTCTTCCGGGGCGGAAAGTCTGTCGAGGGATTTGAAGACACAATATTTTCGCGGGGCCTTCCGGGGCTGGACCGAGGCGAAGTACGCCCGGGCGGTCTCCGGGTTCTTAATGTATCTCTCCCCTTCCATCTCCCCGGGAATGCCGCAGGAAAGAAAGTATTCGATTTTCGGTCGGGCGATTGCCTGGAAGCCCATATAATAGCCCCCTCCGAAACAGCCGACGTGGTCCGCGTCGAAATACACCGTTTCCCCCTTCTGGCGGGCCCGTTTCAGAAGGGCAAACATGCACACGTGCCCCTGTTCTTTCGGAGTCAACCCCTCCCCCGGTTTTTGGTCGCTGTAAAAAGCCGCCAGGGGATATTCCTTCAGGCCCAAGCGGTCGTGGAATTTTTGGTATTTCGGAGTGTGGATTTTCATGGGAGGATCATCCTTTCAAAAGAAATTCAGATGCCAATAATGGAGGGCTCGTAGGGGCACCCCTGCGTGGGTGCCCTTTCTCGGGGCGGCCACACAGGGCCGCCCCTACGTTCCTTTTGATTTCGGAAGGTTGATTAATTCCCAGGATCCCATGAAAGTGGTTGGGCATTGTCATAAAGGCATCGATTTCTATCGAAGGGAATTTGTTTTCCAATTCCTTCCACCACTTCTCAACCATCCTGCCGGCATCGTTTAATCGCATTTCTTCACCGACAATTTCTCCAAACAGGCATCTTCGACCTTCCATACAAACGGTCACAAAATACCCTCCCGCCTGCGAATAATCATAATGAGCTAAACGGAGGGATCGGCGGTGGGGTTTGAT
Source organism: Syntrophaceae bacterium (assembly GCA_013388675.1). Taxonomy (GTDB): domain Bacteria; phylum Desulfobacterota; class SM23-61; order SM23-61; family SM23-61; genus SM23-61. The sequence continues at coordinate 18,467 of JACAEW010000121.1, forward strand.
TGCCGATCGTGCACCCGTTTTTCCGGCCATAAATAGCGGCTCGGCTGAAAAAAGGGCACCCACACAGGGGTGCCTCTACATTTTTTCTACACTGGAAATCTCCGTCCATATGAATACGCGGACCCTGCAATGATCAATCCCCGAAAATCACCCCGATGGACCTCGCCGTTCGAACCATTTCGCCGTTGGGGTTCACCCTTCTCTGCCGGCCGCCGACTTTTTCCAGGGGAATATCTTTAATCTGGGTCCCCCGCAGGCACACCATTCTCCCAAACTTTCCTTCCATGGCCAACTCCACCGCCCTCGTTCCAAAACGGGTGGCCAGGATGCGGTCGAAGGCCGACGGGCTCCCTCCCCTTTGCACATGGCCCAGTACGGTGACCCGGGTTTCAAGGCCGGTTCCCTTTTCGATCTCGTTCCCCACCTTGTAACCAATTCCCCCCAGGCGCAGCGGATCGGTGCTGTCTTCGATCACCCGCTGGACGACCATTTCCCCTCTTTTGGGTTTGGCCCCTTCCGCTACCACGACGATGCTGAACCGTTTCCCTTGCTTCCGCCTATCCAGGATCTGTTGGCAGACCTTTCCATATTCAAAGGGGATCTCGGGGATGAGAATGACATCCCCGCCCCCGGCCAGGCCGGCCATAAGGGCAATCCAACCCGCATATCTACCCATGACTTCAACCACCATGATGCGGTGATGGGACTCCGCCGTGCTGTGCAATCGGTCGATGGCGCCCATGGCCACCTGCAGGGCCGTGTCAAAACCGAAAGTCACATCCGTCCCCCAAAGGTCATTGTCGATGGTTTTCGGAACCCCGATGATCTTGACCCCTTTTTTCGACAGCTTGCTCCCGATGGTCAGCGAACCGTCACCGCCCAGGACAAACAGGACATCCACTTTGTTTTTCCCGATGTTCCTCACGGCCTGGTCGGAAACGTCCCTGAAACCCTTCTGCCCCTTCGCCACAACGGGGAAACGAAAGGGATCGTCCCGGTTGGAGGTTCCCAGGATCGTTCCCCCCCGGGGAAGAATCCCGGAGGCATCTTTGGACTCCAGGGCTCGTACCTTGTTATGGATCACCCCGGAGTACCCGTCGATAAATCCCACCACCTCCAGCCCGTACCGAAAGATGGCCGTTTTCACAATCGCCCGGATTACGGCATTCAACCCGGGGCAGTCTCCCCCCGCAGTCAGGACGCCAATTCGTCTGATTTTCAAATCCTCCTCCTTCTTGCGGAATCATGAATATCGTTCAACTCTTTTCGACTCTCTATTCATAAATCTGAAAGGGGGCGATCAGGGTGGGGACGGGAACTTCGATAACCACCGGCTGTTTGCTCCCCAAGGCCTCCTGAAGGGCCTTTCCCAGGTGTTCCGGGGGGGTCTTCAATCCTTTCGCACCAAAAACTTCCGCCAGCCTGGCGAAATCCGGGTTGTTGACCTCCGTTCCCACGATCCTTCCCCTAAAATTCACCACCTGGTCGCTTTTCGTCGAGCCGAAGGCCTGATCGTTGAAAACGACGGTCACCAGGTTGATTCCGTACCTTACCGCCGTGGCCAGCTCGGCGCAGGCGTACATAAACCCTCCATCCCCCACCACGCACACGACCTGCCGTTCCGGGGCCGCCAGCTTGGCCCCCAGGGCCGTGGGGAACGAGAAACCCAAGGTGGCGAAATACGAGGAAGTAATATAGGTCCGGGGCCTGCGGACCTCATAGGCCAGGTTGGCCCAGTACCCGATGTTGGTCACCCCGCAGACGAATATGGCGTCATCGTCCAATTCTTTTCTTAAAGTCCGGATGATTTCCAATTGCAGGGGGGCCTTTTCCTTAAGCCATTTTCGGTGGTTTTCCCGGAAATGCTCCAATTCCGACGCGCTCCATCGCTCCTGATCAACCTTTCCTTTCCTGACTTCCTCCAAAAGCGCCCCCAGGGCTGCCTTGGCATCCCCCGCAATGCCCACTTCCGCAGGATAATTCTTACCGATCATGGAAGGATCGGCATCCACCTGGATCAATTTCTGCGGAGGCCTAAGGGCCGTCGAAGGCCGCGCCTGCTGCCAGGTAATGCGTGTTCCCACGGTTAGGACTACGTCCGCCTCGGGCATGGCCCAGCGGACCGGACCGTACCCGAAATAGGAGCCCCCCAGGGATAGAGCATGGTTTTCCGGGAGGGCCCCCTTTCCCTGGGCGGTCATGGCCACGGGAGCTCCTAGGGCCTCGCACAGGTCCTTCAATTCTTCCGAGCTGTCCGATACGATCGCTCCTCCCCCGGCCCAGATGAGCGGCTTTCGGGCATGGGCCAGAAGCTCCGCGGCCCGGGAGATGCTTTCTCGATCCACCCTCGAAAGAGGCTTTTCCGGATCGGAGAACTTTAAATCCCCGCTGGACCTCATGGCGTCCCAAGTAATCTCCACCTCCGTCGGCCGGGGACGCCCGGTTCTCATGCGGCCGAAGGCTTCCCGGATGGCCCCGGGAATCTCCTCAATCTTCGTCGCCCGCTTGCACCATTTGGTCACCGGCCGGACCATGTCCAACTGGTCATTGACCTCGTGCAGGGCCCCTCCGTCCCTTCCCAGCTCCTTCGTATCGACCTGTCCCGCCAGGAGCAGAACCGGCGAAGAACAGGCATAGGCAGTGCCCACCGCGGCAAGGGCGTTCTGGACGCCGGGACCGGGGACCACCAGGCCCACCCCGGTTTTCCCGTAACCCTGGCATAGCCGTCCGCCATGTACAGGGCGGTTTGCTCGTGACGGACCACGACCAGGCGAAGGTCTTTCTCTCCGTAAAGAGCGTCAAAGACCCCCATGATCTGAACCCCGGGAATGGAAAAAAGGTACTCCACCCCTTCCCTCTTCAAGGCCTCAACAACCGCTTCTCCGCCGGTCATGCGGGGCATAACCCCCTCCTTAGAATCATGATTTCTTTGCCTTCGCGTAAATCGCTTCAATCTTCCGGTCCCTTTCCCTTTTCAAGCGGTCCAGGTCCAATTCCCTTTTCTCCTTGTCCTGGACCATAATCTCCACTTCCGCGAACTTGGCCTCGTACACCTTCCGGACCTCGGCGATCTCCTTTTTTTGATCGGGGGAAAGGGAAGGGAGATCGTCCTCGCCCATTTTTTTGGCCTTCTCCATGGCGAGTTCCCAAGCGCTTTTTAATTCCCCTGCCATATCCAATTCCTCCTTGCTCGACGGGCGAAGCATATCGCGGTAATGGAAAGAGTGTATACCAAAAACCGGCGGCGGATCAACAGAATCCGGAAGGCAGGCAAAAAAACAAAAACCAAGGAGGGTTACTGCGGCCGGGCAGGGGAAAGGTTTGACAGGAGCGAAAGCAGTTGAATAAGATGAAAGGGTCCCCCTGAAGGGAAAAATATGAGCCAAAACCCCCGGGATGCAGTTTTCATAGCGCTTTTTGCCGCCCTAACGGCCGTGGGGGCCTTTATCAAGATCCCTATCCCCCACGTTCCTTTCACCCTGCAGACCCTCATGGTCATGTTTGCCGGTCTTTTTCTGGGAAGCCGCCGGGCAGCTTTGAGCCAGGTGCTCTATCTCCTGCTGGGACTGATGGGCCTCCCCATTTTCGCCCAGGGAGGAGGACCGGCTTATATCCTTCAACCTTCCTTCGGCTTTCTCCTCGGGTTCATCGCCGGGGCTTATGCCATCGGAAAGGTCCTGGAGAATCGCACTGACCTCACCCTATCCCGAACCCTATCGGCTCTAGTGCTCGGCCAGGGAATCATTTACCTCTTCGGCCTTTCCTACCTCTACTTCAACCTGAATTTTATCCTGAAGAAACCCATTCCCTTCTCCTCGGTCGTCGCCATCGGATTCCTGGTATTCATTCCCGGGGATGCGGTGAAGACCATGATCGCCGCCCTCTTGATGGCCCCGATTCGCCGCCGTATTTTCCCGATTAATTACTAACTTATTGATATTATTTAATTATATTTCTTATCCTTTTTCTTGACAACTGCCCTTTTATCTCCTATTTTAAAAGGAGAAAAGGCTTTTCAGAGACTCCTGAAAAACAATTATTCCGGATAAGCCAATCCCGGCATGCCGGGTATTGACGGTAAAGTTTGCGCCCGAACCAAAACCGGCAGAGCAAAACCGTGCCCTATTTTTTGGCCTCCGGCGGTCGCCGGAATGCCCCCCGGGTCATTTTTTCAGGAACTTTTAAATAAGAGAAAAAGCCTTCCCTGTTAATCCCGACCTTCCCAGCCGCAAAAAACCTAATTAATTTTTAGTCTTTGGATGATTGCGTTTTTTAGAGGACGGAAGCATGGCCAGCACAGCAAAAGATATTCTGAACAACTGGGAAACCACTCTGATGGAGTGGAACAAGCCTATCAGCCAAATGAACCTGACCATCGAAGGGACGGTCCTGGAAAAGCTGATTTCCCGTTTGTCCGGAGAAATGGAGCGTAAAGGGATTCGCTTTAAGCCCAAATTTTACCTGACCGACACCTGGGGCTGTCCGAATAAAGTTCCGGTCATCGGGATTCCTTTTTACTACGCGAACCCATCCCTTTCTCAGATCGAGGACCGGATGAACGGGAACCTGGAAGACGAGCAAGAGCTCATGATGACCCTTCGTCACGAGGCCGGCCACGCCATAAATTACGCTTACCGCCTCTATGAGTCGCCCGAGTGGCAGAATATTTTTGGACGCTTCGATGAACCTTACCGGGATTTTTTCCGCCCCAATCCCCAATCGAGAGAGTTCGTAAAGCACCTCTACCAGCAGGTCGGTTCCTACGCTGGCCGCATCTATGCCCAGAAGCATCCCGATGAGGATTTTGCCGAAACCTTCGCCGTCTGGCTGACTCCCCGGTCGAATTGGAGGGCCAAGTACCGCAACTGGAGCGCCCTCAAGAAACTCCGGTACGTGGACCGCTTGATGAAGGACATCGGGCCGAAAAGGCCATTGGTGACCGACGGGGAGCGGATCAATCCCATCGGAAGCCTCAACCTCACTCTCCTGGAGTATTACAATAAAAGTGAAGAGAGATACCGGCAAAGGGCCCAGGGATACGTGGATGATGTGTTAATGGAGATTTTCAGCACCAACGGCAAAGGAGAGAAGCGGATTCCGGCCGCCGGATTTATCGATAAGAACCGGAACCACCTGGTGGATAGGATTTCTTACTGGACCGGCGAAAAGACCTCCTCCGTCGATGCTTTGATCGACAAACTGAGCGACCGGGCCAAAGAACTCGGCCTCAACCTCAGCCCCCGCCGCCAGTCCCGGAAGCTGATCGAATTGACCGCCCTGGCCACCACTCTGGTCATGAATTACACCTACGAAGGAAAGTTCACCCTCCATTAGAGGAACCCGGCAGGATTCGGGTCTTTTCATTCCCCAATCCGCATTCCAAATTCCGCATTCGAGGGTCAGTGGCTTTTCTTTAGCCATTCCGCCCGGTACCCGTGCAGGTCCCGGATGTAAGACTCGATGAGGGTGAGGATGGGCTCGCTGGGAAGGAGCGCTCCGGCCAGGGAGTAGACCTGGAGGGAGCGCATGATCTGATAATAGAGGCTTTGGCTGTCAAAGCAGACATTCTCCAGGGGGCAGAAAGGGCAGTGGTCCTTATAATCCAGGCAGAAAAGGATTTTGGTGGAGCCGCATTGGAAAGCCTCCCGGTACCTCTCGGGGTCGGCCTTTTTCATCAAAAAATCGCGGATGCGGACCCACTTTTCGATGGCCAGCTCAAAGGGGTCTTCCCCCTGCTTGTGGCGGCGGACCATCTCTTCCAGGGAAAGAAGCGTGGCCATGTAAAAAAAACTTTCCCCCTACTTCCAGACCGTTTCCATCCCGGCTGAGGGCTGACCGCGGACCGCCGGTTACTCCTCCATCACCTGCCGGGTAATCTCAAAGATCACCCGGGTATCCGGGTCCGGGCACTGAAGGGTGTAAACTTGATCCCTCCCGAAATCCTTGGGGTCTTTGGCCTTGCTCATCATGAACAGGGAGTATTGGATGGCGCTTAGGGCGACGACGCACACGTTTCTCGACTCTCGCAGGTTCAGCATGTTGTTCTCGATCACCATCGGGTCCCCCACTTTCACGTAAGGGCACTGGCTGTCTTTGGCTCTGGCGACTACCTTGTATTTCGGCATCTTCCCCCCTATTTCTCCCTCGGCAGCATGATCAGCGCTTCCCCTTCCAGGACGGTTTTTCCTTCCTGGTTGGTGACGGTGGATTTAACGGTCATCCGGTTTCTCGCCGGGTCCTTCCCCGCCACCTCGGACACAATGTTGACCGTGTCCCCGATGAAGACCGGGGCCAGGAATTTCACCGTTTGGGTCAGGTGAATGGTCCCCAGTCCCCCCAGGCTGGTGAGGGTTTGGTTGATGAGGCTGGCGGTCAGCATTCCATGGGCCACCCGCTTCCCAAAAAAAGAATTCTTGGCGAATTCCACGTTCACGTGGATGGGGTTGAAATCCGCGGTGATTCCGGCAAAAGCAAAGACATCCGCTTCGGTAACGGTCTTGCCGAAGCTCACCTTTTCCCCGATGGGAATGTCTTCAAACCTCTTTTTTATCATCCTGTTCTCCTAGACCCGGGATCGAACTTCTCTGGGTGGGGATTCGATCATGGGGGGCCGTCCCGCTTCGGTCGCCCCCCTCTGGCTTAATGGTTTCTTATCCGGGGCTCGAATTGGCAGGCGCAAGGAACCTTCAGCCGACTTCCAGGATCATTTCGATCTCCACGGGGATCCCGTTGGGAAGCGCCTGCATCCCCACCGCCGAGCGCGCATGTTTGCCCGCCTCCCCAAAGACCTCGACCAGAAGGTCCGAGCAACCATTGATGACCTTCGGCTGCTCTTTGAAATCCTCCGTGCAGTGGACCATCCCCAAAAGCTTGACCACCCGTTTGACCTTATCCAGGTCTCCCAGGGCCGCTTTGATCGAAGCCAAGCAGTTCAGACCCACGTTGCGGGCCACCTGGTATCCTTCCTCGACGGTCAATTCCTTTCCGACCTTGCCGGACATCTTGATTTTTCCGTCCTGGTAAGGTCCATGCCCGGACACGAATAGCAGGTTCCCCGTTCTGACCGCCCGAACATAGTTGGCGACCGGTTGGGGCGGCTGGGGTAGGGAGATTCCCAGGTCTTTCAGTTTTTTCTCGGCACTCATTCGAGCCTCCTTTTTTATCGATGATGGGGTCGAATCGAATTTGCGCAGCCGGGAAATATTCCCCTTGCGGCGATGAGAATGAAACCTTCTCCTCCTTCGACCTCCGCCGATTTCGATACCAAAATAACCCTGATCTTCCTAAATTGTCAAGAAATTCCCCCTGTCGTCCCCGGATACCCCAAGGGCCACTTCAGAGGTTCGGCGGAAGGGTTTCCGTGGCTCCAACCGAAGGGAAAGAGGGAAAAGAGGGGCATTCCTCAGATCTGGTCGCTGTCCTCGGAAGGTTCTTCGAAAACGAGGGTTTTCTGGACCTCTTCGGCTGCTTTGACTCCTTCGTCGAAGGCCAACTTATTTTGCTTCTCGGTTCCCTTGGGAATTCGGGCCATAACCGCCGATTCCATGGATTCCGGGGAAACGACTCCGGCGCCCTGAGGGGTGACGGGAATCAGTCGGCTCAGGGCGCCCAGGGCCACGATATTGGCCATCTGCTCCCGTCCGCACTTATCCTTGGCAATCTTGGTGAAGGGAATCTTAACGGAGCGGGGATAGGTCACCTGGGTGACCAGATGGGAATCCACCACCAGGAGGCCCTGCGGCTTGAGCTCCCCGGCGGATTCGTCGCAGGCCATCTGGTTCATGGCCAGAAGAATGTCCAAACCCATGGCCTTGGGATAATCGATATCTTTGTCGCTCACCACCACATCGGCCCGGCTGGTCCCGCCCCGCGCCGCCGGGCCGTAGCTGACCGTTTGGACCACATGCTTTCCTTCATAGATCCCCGTTGCCTCTGCCAGGATGAGCCCGGCCAAAACCAGCCCCTGGCCTCCGGAACCGCTCAGTCTGATTTCGTATCGATCGAGCATAATAAACCCTTAAAGAGTCCTAAAGTGTTCCCAAGTGCCTCAGGTGAAAAGACTTGGAAAAAATACCGCCCTGCTGATATTTTCGGTCGAATAAGACGGGGGTGAGATATTTGAACTTTCATCGAGCCGCCGCCGCGTTCCGTTACTCCAATCTCCTATTTTGTTTATCCCGCTTCCGTTCCGCATTCCCCCCTGCGCATTCCGCATTTTTCTAAAGTCGATCCGAAACTTCCCGCCGGTCGCTTTCCTCTTTTTCCTCCTTCTCCATCGAGGGGGCCAGGGCTTCTTTGGCTCTCTGGCGCACCTTGATGTACTCCTCATGGTAGGTCGGGGCCTCCCGGTCCACCAGGACGCCGGTCGCGAATTTATCCGCCATCTCTGCCTCCGACAGCGTTTTCGCCCTCTCCACCGGAACGGCATGGTCCCGCTGCCACTTCAGCATCTCGATCTGATTGCCCCGTTTGTTCAGCCTGCCGAAATGGGTCTGGCACTGGCTGATCACCTCGACCACGCTGAACCCTTTCTTCTGCAGGGCTTTCTCGATCAGCTGATCGAGCTGCCGGGTGTGGTACACCGTTCCCCGGCCCACGAAAACCGCCCCGGCGCAGACCGCTAGCTGGGAGATATTGAAGCTCTGTTCCACGGTTCCGTAGGTCGCGGTGGTGGCCCGGTCTCCATAGGGGGTCGTGGGCGAATACTGCCCGCCGGTCATACCGTAGATATTGTTGTTCACGATAATGGCGGTGAGGTCGATATTCCGGCGCGCGGCGTGAATGAAATGGTTCCCCCCGATGGCCGTGGCGTCCCCGTCGCCCATGATCACGATCACTTTGAGGTCGGGCTTGGCCAGCTTTACTCCGGTGGCGAAGGTCAGGGCCCTCCCGTGGGTTGTATGGAGGGTATTAAAGTCCACGTACACCGGCAGTCTGCCCGAGCACCCGATCCCCGAGACCATCACGATCTCGTCCTTGGTATAGCCGAGGTGGTCGATCGCCCGAATGAGCGAACCCAGCATCGTGCCGATGCCGCAACCGGGGCACCAAACATGGGGAAACTTTTTATCGTGCCGAAGATACTTGTAAATCAGGGGGCGGTCGTCGATCATCTTTTCTCCTTCAACTTGGCCAGGATCTCCTTGGGGCTGATGATCGTTCCGTCGATCTTGTTCAGGGTGAGCACTTGGGTCATCCCCTCGTTTACCCGCTTGACTTCCCGGGAGATTTGGCCCATGTTCATTTCGGGAACCAGGAGGGCCTTACCCGCCCTGATCAGGTGCTGAATGTAGGTGCGGGGGAAGGGCCACAGGGTGATCAGTTTCAGCATCCCCACCTTCATGCCTTCGCTTCGCGCCTCCAGGACAGCCCGTCGGGCGGAGCGGGCCACGCAGCCGTAGGCGATGATGACGATTTCCGCGTCCACGGTCATGAAATGCTCCACCAGCCGGATGTCTTCGGAATGGGTCGAAATTTTGCGGAAAAGGCGGGTCAAAAAGGGTTCGATTTCATCCTGGCGCAGGGTGGGAAAGCCGCGGATATCATGAACCAGGCCGGTCACATGGTAGCGGTACCCCTCTCCAAAAATTCCCATGGGAGGAACGCCGAAGCTGGTATCTTCGTAGGGAAGGTACCACTCGGGGGGGACGGAGGGCTTTACCCGGTCGATCACTTCCACTTCCGAGGGTTTGGGCAGGATCACCTTTTCCCGCATATGGGCCACCACTTCGTCCAGGAGGAGAACGACGGGGGTCCGGTACCTTTCCGAGAAATTGAAGGCCTTCACCGTCATGGTAAAGCACTCCAGGACCGAGCTGGCGCTCAGAACGATGATGGGGTGGTCGCCATGGGTACCCCACCGCGCCTGCATCACGTCCCCCTGGGCGGGATTGGTGGGAAGCCCGGTGCTGGGCCCTCCCCGCATGACGTTCACCACCACGCAGGGCACTTCGGCGATACAGGCGTAACCCAGGTTCTCCTGCATGAGGGAAAACCCCGGCCCGGAGGTGGCGGTCATGGACTTGGCCCCGGCTAGGGAGGCCCCGATGATGGCCCCCATGCTGGCGATCTCGTCCTCCATCTGGATGAAGGTCCCATCCACCTGGGGAAGACGGACGGAAAGTTGCTCGGCAATTTCCGAGGCCGGCGTAATGGGATACCCGGCGAAGAAACGGCACCCGGCGGCGATGGCCCCTTCGGCGCAGGCCTCGTTCCCCTGCATAAGTTTGGCTGTAGGGTCAGGCTTTTTCACCCTTTTCACCCGCTCCTTCCTTGGTTGCCCCCGAGGCTTTGGCTGAATCTTTGGGTTGCTTCTTCTTGGGGGAGGTTACGTTGATGGCAAAGTCCGGGCAGCGAAGCGCGCACAATTGGCACCCCGTGCACTTTTCCGGTTCCTTCGCGTAGGGAGCGCCCGAGTCATCCTGCGCGAGGACCCCGGCTGGGCAGAAGGCCACACAAATCCCGCACTTTTTGCACCAGCTCTTGTATACTTCGATGTTGTATTGATCCTTCTTGGCCATGAACCTACGATTCCTTCCGTTCCTCTAGAACTCTTTTCATCGTCAGCGCCATGTCGGCCGGATTTTCCACGACCGCCGCCCCGGCGGCACGCAGCGCCTCCATCTTGTTCCGGGCCGAACCGGTCCCCCCGGAAATGACCGCGCCGGCATGTCCCATCCGCCGCCCGGGCGGGGCGTTCTGTCCGGCGATGAAGGCCACCACCGGCTTGCGGAACCGGGTGCGGATGAATTCGGCGGCCTCTTCCTCCATATCTCCCCCGATTTCCCCGATCAGCATGACCGCTTCGGTCTGGGCGTCCCGGCTGAACATTTCAAGGACCTCCACAAAGGTCATCCCGATGATCGGGTCGCCCCCGATGCCCACGCATGTGGACTGGCCCAATCCTAACTGGGAGAGCTGATCGACCGCTTCATAGGTCAAGGTCCCGCTGCGGGAAATGACGCCGATCGGGCCGGGGCGGTGAATGTATCCCGGCATGATGCCGATCTTGCATTTCCCCGGAGTGATGACCCCCGGGCAGTTGGGGCCCAGAAGGCGGCAGTTCCTTCCGGCCAGATAACCCTTCGCCACCACCATGTCCAGCACCGGCACCCCTTCGGTGATGCAGGCAATGAGTTCGATCCCTGCATCTGCCGCCTCCATGATGGCGTCGGCCGTGAAAGGCGGGGGGACGAAGATCATGGAGGCGTTGGCTTGCGTCTCCCGGACCGCCTCGGCCACCGTGTTGAATACCGGCAGTTGGTCCATGAAGGTTCCCCCTTTTCCGGGGGTCACCCCTCCGACCATCTTGGTACCGTAGGCCACGGCCTGGCGGGTATGGAACATTCCCTGCTTTCCGGTGATGCCTTGACAGATTACCCTCGTGTTTTCATCCACCAGGATGCTCATGCCCCGCCTCCTCGATCGCCGCCGGGTTGGAAATCTCCTTTGTATCCTAATGAATTTCCTCACCCTTCGTCAAGGAAAAAACCTACACCGAAGGGGGTGATAGGAGTTGAGTCCTGGAAGATTTTTGCCACACAGGATGGGGGTTTCTTATATTTTCATTTTCTTTTTTTTCCGCATCTTTTTCCCATGACCCTAATCATTGGCAGCGCTCCCCCCAAACGCCTCCACCGAGAAAAAAACTTGACGGTCTCTCCTTTTCTACGCGATAGTAATAGAAAAAACCTTGGATCGCCTTTGAGGCATCTCTCGGAAGAAGGGAGAAACCGGGCCTTGGGAGAAAGCGCGGAGAAAAAGAAAAAGCCTGCAACCATCCACCTGAACCAGAAATGGTGCAAGGGCTGCTACCTGTGTTTGGAAGTTTGCCCCAAGAAAGTCTATGAAAAATCGCCCGAGGTATCGGAAAAGGGCTTTCAGCCGGTTCGCGTCGCCCACCCCGAACTCTGCACCCGCTGCCTCCAGTGTGAAATGCTCTGCCCGGACCTAGCCATCAATGTCAAAAAGGAAGAATAGGATCAACCCATGAAACTCAAAAAGGTCAAAGGAGCGCTGGACCCGGGCTGGTATTTCATGCAGGGGGACGAGGCCTGCGCCGAAGGGGCCCTTGCCGCCGGCTGCCGTTTCTATGCCGGGTATCCCATCACCCCGGCCAGTGAAATCATGATCCGCATGGTCCAGCGCCTGCCGGACGTGGGAGGGGCCTTCATCCAGATGGAGGATGAAATCGGCTCCATCTCCGCGGTGATCGGAGCGGCTTGGGCCGGGGCCAAGGCCATGACCGCCACCTCCGGGCCGGGACTGAGCCTCATGATCGAGGCCATCGGCTATGCGGTGATCACCGAAACCCCCTGCCTGGTCGTCGATGTGCAGCGCGCCGGACCCAGTACCGGCCAGGCCACGCGCCCCGGCCAGGGCGATATGATGATGGTCAAGTGGGGGGCTCACGGGGACAATGAGATCGTCGCCCTCTGCCCCTGGTCCGTCCAGGAAATGTACGACCTGACCGTCAAAGCCTTTAATTTCGCCGAACGGTTCCGGGTGCCCGCCTTTCTTCTGGCGGACGAAGCCGTGGGCCACCTCCGGGAGACCCTGGTCATCCAGGAAACGGTGGAAATCTTCGATCGGGTCAAAACGCCCGGGCCCCCCCCCTTCGGGACCGAGGAGATCAACGGCGTTCCCCCCATGCCTGCCTTTGGAGAAGGGGCCAACCTCCTCGTCACCGGATCCACCCATGACCCTTGGGGGTTCAGGAAAACCCAGGATTCCGCCGTCCAGGCCCGGCTGACCGAGCGTCTGGTCCGGAAAGTCCGGGATTTTAAGTCCGAGGTCCTGGAGACCGACTCGCACCTGCTGGAGGACGCCGAGATCGGGATCGTGGCCTATGGGTTCACCGCCCGGGCGGCCCTTGCAGCGGCAAAAACCCTCCGGGCCCAGGGCATAAAAGCCGGATTGCTCCGCCTCGTCTCTATATGGCCTTTCGCCGATGAGGCCATATCCGAGCTGGGCAAACGCTGCCGCAAGGTCTTCGTCCCGGAGATGAACAAAGGCCAGATCGCGGGGGAGATGGCCAAGTACACCTCCACCCCGGTGATTCCCCTTCCGAAAACCAACGGGGAGGTCATAGAACCGGCGGAGATCGTGGAAGGAATCCGGAGGAACCTATGAATCCCAGGATCTATGAAATGATCAACGACCGGGCCTTTCCCACGCCCTTTTGCCCGGGATGCGGCCACGGAATTTTGATGAATGCCGTTCTCAGGGCCTTTGCCGAACTGGAGTGGGACCTGAAGAGCACCCTCTTCGTGTCCGGAATCGGCTGCGCCGCCTGGATCCCCAGCCCCCATTTCAAGGCCGACACCCTGCACACCTTGCACGGGCGGGCCATCGCCTACGCCACCGGGCCAAGCTCTTCAACCCCAAGCTGAAGATCATGGTGATCAGCGGAGACGGGGACCTGAGCTCCATTGGGGGAAACCATCTCATCCATGCCGCCCGGAGGAACATGGACATGACGGTTGTGTGCGCCAATAATTCCATCTATGGAATGACCGGCGGACAGGTGGCCTCCACCACCCCCCTGGGTTCTTTCACCACAACAACCCCCAAGGGAAACCTGGAGCGTCCTTTTGACCTGTGTAAGCTGGCGGAGGCCGCAGGAGCCACCTTCGTGGCCCGGCAGCCCGTTGCATCCCCCATCCCCCTTACCCGGACCCTGAAAAAGGCAATAACTCATAAGGGTTTTTCCTTCGTCGAGGTCCTGTCTCCCTGTCCTACCCAATTCGGCCGGAGGAATGCTTTTCGCACCGCCTTCGATATGATCCAAGGGCTGAAAAACAACTGCGTGTCCGCGGAAAAGGCCCAGGGCATGAGCAGGGAGGAATTGGCGGGAAAAGTGGTGGTTGGCGAATTCGTAAATTCGGGACCCAAATAATTATTGGACGCAGATGAACGCAGAAAAGACGGATAGGGATTCTCAGGGAAAAAACGAAAAGCCATTTTCAGAAAAGGCGGATGGCAATTTTCGCCTGAAAAAGTTTCTTGCCGAAAAGCCTGATTTTCTTATTATTGGGCTTTGTTCGAAAAGTGCGTGATTCATCACCCGGGCGTTCAAAAAAGGAAAGCTTGAAATGGGGCCAGAAATCTTTTTTGGTCAACCCCTCTCTGAAATCCCCCCCAACCCCCCCTTTGATAAACGGGGGCAGGGGGGATTTCCGGCAGGACCGGGATCGTAAGGAAAATGCCGGCTGGGGGGCGAGACTTTGGCCATGGACGAATGATTTCCTAAAATTCATTGATCACGTACTTTTCGAACAAAGCCTATCATTGAATCTATTGAATCTTTTTTTGATCTGCGTCCCGTTTGAAAGAGGTTATCATGATTCAAGTTCGTTTTGCCGGATTGGGGGGCCAGGGAATTATCCTTATGGGCGAAATATTGGGAGAGGCCGCGGTTCTGGATAAAAAGTACGTCGGCCAGGCTTCCTCCTATGGGTCCGAGGCGCGGGGCTCGGCGACCAAAGCGGACGTGGTGATCTCCGACTCCTGGATCGATTACCCCGAGGTCACCGAAGCGGATGTCCTGGCCTGCATGTCCCAGGGAACTTATGACCTCTATAAGCAGAAAGTGAACCCCTCGACGGGCGTGATTTTCATCGATACCCAAATGGTCAAACCCGATCCCTCCTCTTCGGTGAAGCACATCCCGGTTCCGGCCAATGAACGGGCCCTGAAAGAGCTGGGAAACCGCCAGGCGGCCAACATGGTCCTCCTGGGGGCTGTGGTAAAGACCGTCGGCCTGGTGAGCGAAGAGGCCCTCTTCCAGTCCCTCCGCAAGCGGGTCCCCGCCTCATTCCTGGAAACCAATAAAAAAGCGCTTTCTCTGGGGTTCGGCCTGGCCCGAAAGAATTAAGAGGCTGTTCCCGGCCCGCGGCCGTTTTGCGCAGCCCCTCCTTTCCCCGAGCCGGAAAAGTTCCGTTGGGCAAGATATAAGGAAAGGCCGGAAGGTCAGCGTACTGGCGGGCGCATCTGGCTGGGAAGAAAAGTGGCCAGGTCGGGAAAGGCGAGGAGAATCGCCACCGCCGCGACCATGAGGAGGAAATAAGGGAAGGCTGCCCGGGCGATGAAAAAAATCGAATGCCCGGTCAAACCCTGGAGGACAAAAAGATTGAACCCCACCGGAGGGGTGATCTGGGCCATTTCCACCACGATGACGATAAAGATCCCGAACCAGATGAGGTCCAGCTTGGCCTGCTGGACCATGGGCAGGAGCACGGCCATGGTCAAGACCACCATGGAGATGCCGTCCAGGAAACAGCCCAGGATTATATAGAACACGGTCAGCGCCATGATCAGCTGGTAGGGGGATAGCTGGAGGGTCCCGATCCACCGGGCCAGGTCCCGCGGCAGTCCGGTGAAGCCCATGGCCAGTGAAAGGAAGGAGGACCCCGCCAGAATGAGCATGATCATGGTCGTTGTCCGGGTCGCACCCAGCAGGCTGGTGACGAAGGTTTTCCAGTTCATCGTCCCCTGTCCCCAGGAAAGCAAAAGCGCCCCCACCACCCCGAGCGCCGCCGATTCCGTGGCCGTGGCAAAGCCGGCATAGATCGAACCCAGCACGAACAGGATCAACAACACCGGCGGGATCAGGCCCCTTGAGGCCCGGACCTTCTGGGAGAAGGTCATGCGGATGTCGTTGGGGGGAACTTCGTGAGGGTGGAGCAGAGACCAAATCCCCAGGTAGCCCATAAAAAGCATGGCCAGCATGATCCCGGGAAGAACCCCGGCGATAAAAAGCTGGGCGATGGATACATCGGTGGCCACTCCGTACACGATCATGATGATGGAAGGAGGAATGAGCAGGCCCAACGTCCCCGACCCCGCGAGACTTCCGACCACCATGGTCTCCGGGTACTTCCGACTGCGGAGTTCGGGGATCGACATCTTTCCGATGGTGGCGCAGGTTGCGGCCGAGGACCCCGAAATGGCTGCAAAAATGGCGCATCCCACCACATTGGTCTGCATGAGCCGCCCGGGCAGCTTTCCCATCCAGGGGGCCAGGCCGTTGAACAGTTCCTCTGAGAGGCGCGAGCGAAAGAGGACTTCTCCCATCCAGATGAAAAGCGGCAGGGCGGTGAGGGTCCAGCTGGAGAGCGACCCCCAGATCGTGGTGGCCATGGCATCACCCGCGGGCCGGGTGGTGAAAAACTCCATGGCCACCCAGGCAACCCCCAGAAGGGAAAGCCCCACCCACACGCCCGAGCTGAGGAGGAAAAATAGGGTAAACAGGAAAACCAGGACCAGCATCCATTCGGACATGACTCAGCTCTCCATCATCCCCTGCCGATCCGGGTCCGGAGGGAGGTCGGCGAAACAGATCGTCACCAGCCGGTCGAACAGGGCCACGGCCAGCATGACCGTGCCGAAGGCCATGGTTATCTGGGGGATCCAAAGGGGGAGCGGGATCAGCCCCTGGCTCAATTCGTTGATTTGCCAGGAAACCCAGGCCATCTTGACGCTGTACCAGCCGAAAAAGCCGGCCAGCACCACCCCCAGAAGGTGGCACCAGACTTCGAGCCCTTTGCGCAAGCGCCCGCGGAAACGGTGGATAACCAGGGTGACCCGGATGTGTTCGTTGGAATGAAAGGTGTAGGAAAAGGCGAGGAAGGCCGAGGCGGCCATGGAATAGCCCGCGAATTCGTCCATGCTGCGGGTGACAAACCCGAAAATGGAGCCGGCGAGGGCGATGAGGATAAACAAGGCGATCCCCACCATGAAAACCCCCGCCAGCACACCGCATGTCCAGTAGAGTGAGTCAAGAGCCTTACGCAAGCCGGATTCCCTTCCCCCGGGCGGTCCTTACATCTTCCGGTAGGCTTCCAGGACCTTCTTCCCGTCGTCTCCCGCCTTCTTGAGCCACTCCTCGATCATGATCTTGCCCACGTCTTCCAGGCCCTTCTTCAATTCGGGGCTGGGCGCCTGCACGATCATGCCGTTCTTCTTCAGGGTCTCGATGGATTCCTTATTGACTTTCTGGCTGGCCTCCCAGCCGGCGGCCTCGGCTTTCTTGGCCTCTTCCACCAGGATGTTCTGGGTTGCCTTGTCCAGCTTGTTGAAGGCGGCCTTGTTCACGATCACCATGTTCTTGGGCTGCCACGCCTGGGTGTCGTAGAAATATTTGACCTGTTCCCATACCTTGCTGTCCACGCCCGTGGCCCCGGAGGTCATCATGGCGTTCACTTTTCCCGTGGCCAGCGCCTGGCTGAGTTCGGCGGCCTGGATGGTCACTGGCTGGGCCTTCACCAGCTCGGCGACCCGCATCGTGGCCGGGCTGTAGGCCCTCCAGGCGAGCCCCTCCAGGTCTTTGATGGTTTTAAGCTCGCGGTTGGAATAGATCGCCTGCGGCGGCCAGGGAACGGCGTAAAGGAGCATCATTCCCTCGGAGGCGAGCTTCTTTTCCACGAAGGGCTTCTGGGCGGTGTAAAGCTTCCTCACCTGGTCGTACCCCGCGGCTAGGAAAGGAACGCCGTCCGCCTCGTAGACGGGATACTCGTTGGCATGGAGCACCATCAGCGTTTCCCCGATTTGCGCCTGTCCGGTCTGCACGGCACGCTTGATCTCCGGCAATTTGAACAGGGACGCCCCCGCGTGAACCACAATCTCCAGCTTGCCGCCGGTGCGCTGCTTCACCGCGTCGGCAAATTTCTGCCCGTTCACGCTGTGGAAATTGCCCACCGGATAGGCCATGGGCATGTCCCACTTGGTCTGCGCCCAGGAGGTGCCGGCCATAAAGATCACCGCCAGGCAGCCCATTCCCAACCATGCCAATTTCAGCTTCCGGATTTTCATGATCCCTTGCCCTCCTATTGATTTTTTTTGGCGTTGGAGGGGAAATTCTCCCGTTCCCCAAGCCGAATTCAAAAAGGTTGAAAAGAATAATACCCAATTCCATCTCCCCCGTCAACCGGATTCGTCCTCAATCCCCTTGACTTAGAAATGCCATTTGAATATGATCTGACGGACTCGGGGCGATTTCCGAATAATCTCCCGAAGTCGACGCGAAGTCGCATTCCCTTGGGGGGGGTTACCCCGCACCGACTCTGGCAGATGGGCCCGCCAAGAGTCACGCCTAGGCCGACGGCCCGGACCTTCAGAAAGGAGAGATGATTATGCCGTTTCAGACCAAGTACATTTTCAGCGCGGCCATGGACGTGGACCCGGACAAAGATTCCCTGTTCAACGAGGTATACGATAAGGAACACGTACCCCTCCTGGTAAAGGTCCCCGGAGTGGTCTCGGTGGCGCGATTTAAGAAGCGAGAAGTCACCCTGGTCATCGGGGGCGAGCGCAAGACCATCGTGGTCGAAAACGAGCCTGCTTATAACGCCCTTTACGAGATCGAAAGCCCCGAGGTTCTGGTGAGCGACGCCTGGGCGAAGGCCGTGGATCAGGGCCGCTGGCCGGGCCAGGTGCGCCCGTTCACCCGCAACCGGCGACACGTGCTCTATGAAAGGCTCGGTTGAGGGTTATAGGTCAGAGTCTAGGGGTTTAAGGTTGGAGGCTATTCACAATTATAGCCCGCTGGAATAAGTCGCCTGTTGCCGGTTGCTCGTTTCTTATTCATCGTTCGCCTGTGTCCTTTCCCCTTCCGCTTTCTTTTCACCTTCTTTCCTGCGCACGGGTTTCGCCTTGGCGAGGGAAAGGCAGAGGCGGCGAAGCTGGGATACGCGCTTCAGGCGGGTGGAAATTGCCTTGGGAGACATGTCAATTTTCAAAGGGCTGACCCTTTGTTCTATTCCTTCAAACGAACCTCTTTGGCTTCGAAATAGGGTTTCCTGCCCTCCTTGATTTTCAGGGTTCCGGACAAAACCAGGGCCTCTCCGCGAGGGTCGGTCGTGGAAACTCCGCTGGGGATCTTCCCGGACACGTAGATGCACCCGGTTTCGTCCTTGAGGATCCAGTCGCTGCGGGTCAGCGGGCTCGATTCTTCACATTTCCCCTTCCAGCCCTGAAAGGTCCCCTCCAGGACGATTATCCTGTTCCCTAACCCCGCCTGGTTCTGGAGAATCTTCTGAATCGTGATTTTACCTTCCCCAGCCCGCTCCGAAGAAGAGGGGGGCGGCTCCCCCCCCTTCGATCCCATGGCCCCTGCCGTTGCGGCGGCGATCACCGGGAAGGATACAAACAGGCAGAGGCCCCATTTCCAGCCAGTCATTCGATTTTTCCCTTTCATCCCCTTTTCCTTTTCCACGTCACCTGGAGAAAATCCCCATTCCCTTGCCGAAACGGAAGATCATCTGGCTTTTCTTGCCCCGGTGGGGGAGATTTCCGGTCGCCACCGAGGGACCGCTCCCGGCGCTTCGCGCCTGGTACACCACGTCCGGGGCCCACCAGTCCGAGTACGGATCGTAGCACGCAAGGTCGTCGTCGCTGCATCCCGAGGTGTAGGAGTTGGAGAGGTCCATAATTTGCGGGGAAGGGGAATCCATGGGAAATCCCACATATTGGGAATTCAGCTCATGCCATTGCTGATCAGCGGGATCAAACAACTCAAGATGCGCCCGAGCCTGCGAGCAGGACGCTCCGTCGCCATAATAATTCACCACAAACTGGTAATCCCCCGGGTACACCTGGCTTTTGGCGAG
This sequence comes from Syntrophaceae bacterium, assembly GCA_013388675.1. Lineage (GTDB taxonomy): Bacteria > Desulfobacterota > SM23-61 > SM23-61 > SM23-61 > SM23-61. Next base: position 38,074 of record JACAEW010000121.1, read on the forward strand.
GTAAAATTCCTTGGATTCTCCCGAATCAGCGGAATCCTGGGAGAAGAAACCGTTGGGCGAACTCTGCCCCATCCAGGGAGCATACCAGTTTCCGTTCCCGCTGACGGCGAAATCCGCCGCCGGCTCCCAGATGTAGAGGTCGAGGTCCGCGTTGCAGGCGGCGTCGTTCGGTTTTTTCCAGTGGAGGTATAGGGCAAAGCCCCCGGAGGCGTAGGTCACGCTGCCGGCCCCCGAAAGGAGGTAATCAACATAGGAACCCCAGGTTCCGGTCGCCGCCGCGCGGGTCTTGTTGCACGCCAGCAGGGCGTATTTATCCAGGTCGCCCGATTTGGCTTCGTCGGACGTCGGCAGATAGATGGCCAATCCGTGGGATCCGCCCACTTTGCCGGCATCATTAATCTTGTTATTGACCACCAGGCTATTGATGATGGTCATGACCTCGTTGCATCGGTCTTTGGCCGCCCCCGCGGGCAAACGGTCGACCAGATATTTGCAAAGGTCGTAAAGATCATGGTTCGACGGGTAGGCATACTCCTGGGTCGCCGTCCGGGCGGCCTGGACCAGGGCCGTCGCCCCGGCGTCGGCCCGCAGAGCCGCGGAAAGCGCCAAAACCTTCGTATCCAGGGCGGCCATCTGCGACATGTCCACGGCGGACTTGGTAGTCGCTCCCCGGTTGTTGGTGGTGTAGTAGTCGTCGTACTTGTCCACGATGGTCCCGGCCAGCGTCCTGGCCGATTGGGTGGGGTTCGCGGTCAAAGCAGCAAGGATGGTGTCGTAGGGGTCCCCCTCGCCTGGCTCGGTCTCCTCGGAGAAGACCAGGTAATCGGCGAGGCCCTTGAATTCGTAGGCCACCTCATACATGGCCATGAGGCAGGCGTCGAAATTGACTAGGTCGAAGTGGACCCCCGAATCCCTCACCGCCTTGGCCAGATCCGGCAGGCTCATGAAAGAGTTGCTGGTCTCGTCCTGGACGGCCCCTCTTTCGAGGCTTCTCCGGGTGCTGCCGGATGACATTTTCCAACCGGCCCCATGGTCCCAGATGACCAGGGCATAGCGCTTGGCCGGGTAGGCCTGCTGGGCCCACTTGATGAAAGCGGTGAGCTGGGCGGGATCGGCCATATTCACATTCCCGATGCTCGTACCCGCGGCGATATTGTCCACTCCCTTTTGGATCAACATTCTCCGGGTGTCGGTCGGCAGGGTGGGCGTGTATTGACTGCTGAACTCCGCCTGGACGACGATCGCCACGCCCGACGTGGACCCGACCGCGGCCATTTCAGCGATATCATCCTTGCCCGAGGAGGAAAGGTTGTTATCCGCGCCCATGTAAACCATGTAGGTCCATTCCCGGGCCGTCGTTTCCCCTCCGCCCCCGCCACCGCTGTCGCCCCCGCCGCCTCCGCAGGAGGCAAGGGAAAAAGCCAGGCTGAAGAGCCACCACCGCCAGATTTTCCCGATATTTCGTTTTTCCATGTAGAATTCCTCGCTTTCTTTGCCTCAATCGGATCTGGTTTTTGGGAAGGTCCTGGATAATTGTCTCGGGTAGCTCCCAAATTTTATCGAGCCCTTCGGAGGAAACCCCAAAAAATAAACCCGTTCCTCGGCAAAGGTCATTTGACGAAAGGGATGATAGCAAAGGCAAGAATTCTGTCAAGGATATTCTTTGCTCCCATTTTTTATCCTTGACAATACCAATCCGGTTATTTACTATCCCGCTTGAATGCGCAGGAATACGGAACCATGATGTCCAAAAAGTTGATTTCCCCAATACGGCCCAACAAGGAATTTGGCTTCAGGTCAGGCAAAAAAGGAATTAGAGCTAAAGGGAAAGGAGGTGAAGGGAAGTTGGCGGAGGAGGGATCCGGAATGATCAACGAACTCAATCAATCTGCGGGAGGAAAAAACATGAGAAAAAGGGCAATTTCAGCGGGGTTCTTAATCGTTTTGGGAGTAATTTTTGTCCTCGTCCAAGCGTCGCAGGCCCAGACCTTCAAGTGGCGAATGGCGACATGCCGCACGCCGGCTTTAACTCCCTTTCATGAGTCGGACCTCCGGTTTGGGGACATGGTGAACAAGATGAGCGGGGGGAAACTCCAGATTACCGTACATCCGGCCGGGGAGCTGATGCCGGCCTTCGAAGTTTTCGACGGAGTCCGCAAGGGGGTCGTGGAAATGGGAGGGGATTGGCCTACTTACTGGACCGGAAAGAATACCGCTTTCGATTTCTTCTGCTCGGTCGGTTTCATGATGCACGCCGTGGATTACATCACCTGGTTCTACCAGGGGGGAGGCCTCGAATTGGGGCAGGAGCTCTATGGAAAATTCAACATGATGTACTTTCCGCTGAACATCGTGGGTCCCGAATCCGGCTTTCGGACCAACAAGCCCATCCGGACCCTGGCCGATTTCAAAGGAACCAAGATAAGAACCGGGGTCCTGCAGACCATCTGGGTCCTGGAGCAGCTGGGAGCCAAGCCGGTTCGGATTCCGGGGGGCGAGATCTACATGGCCCTGAAGCTCGGAACCATCGACGGCGGGGAATTCTCCATCCCCTCCACCGACTGGGGGATCAAATTCCAGGAGGTGACCAAATACTGGGTGGTGCCTGCGGGCTGGCACCAGGTGGGAACGGTTGCCGGCTTGGCTATTAACATGGATGCCTGGAAAAAATTGCCCAAAGACCTTCAAACCATCGTGGAGCAGGCTGCCATGGCCAACATGACCTGGTCCTACGCCAAGGGGAACTGGGATTCCATCGCCGCCGTGGAGAGGTTTAAAAAGGCGGGAATAGAAATCAGCGAATTAAACCAGGAAGCGCAGGATAAACTCGAGGAGCTTTGCGCAAAGTTCATTGAAATGGAGTCGGCGCGGAATCCCGATTATGCCAAGGTCGCCAAATCTATCGTTAACTTTCTGAAGGGAATGGACACGGTGAAGCGGCTGGAGGGTCCCTTCCGGTCGGGTTCGATCTTGAAGAAATACCCGGACATCAAATAGATTTCCTTTCTTAGAAAGCCCCCCAGCGACCTGAGCCGGGGGGCTTTTGGCGGCCTGCCCAAGAATGTACAGCCTGAAATGGAGGGGCGTCTGTGAAAAGTCAAGCCTTCACCAAAGCCTGCGATCGGCTTAGCGAGTTGAGCGGGAGGAGCGTCGCCTGGTTGATCTGGGTCGTTGTGGGACTCTGCGTTTACGAGATCATCACCCGGCGGTTTTTCAACTCTCCCCACATCTGGACCTACGATGTGACCAATATTTTCTACGGGACCCATTTCATGATTCTGGCGGCCTATACGCTCCTCTACCGCGGCCACGTATCGGTGGACATATTTTACGGGCGGCTTTCCCCCCGAAGGCAAAACATCCTGAATGTGATCAACCACTTGGTTTTTTTCTTTCCCTTCGTCCTCGTTCTCCTGTATGTGGGAATCGACTCGGCTGTTTATTCCTGGAGCTACCTCGAGCGAACCACGTCGGGTATGCCCCTCGTCTATCCCATTCTAAAGACGGTCACCCCGGTTGCCGCTTTCTTGCTCCTGGTTCAAGGGTTGTCGGACCTGGTGAAAATGTTGTCTCCTGCCGGAAAAGGGAGGGGCTTCTGATGACTGAATGGTTCGGACCGGCAACGATGGCCATCCTGATGTTTGCGGGCCTTTTAATCGGCATCTTTCTCGGGCATCCGCTGGCCTTGGTTCTGGGAGGGCTGGCGGTCATTTTCGGCCTTATTTCCTGGGGTCCTTCCTGTTTTGCCTTATTCGTCAATCGGATTGTGGGAGTAACCGACAACTTCATCCTGGTGGCCATCCCCATGTTCATCCTGATGGCCAATTTGCTCATGTACTCGGGCGTCGCCGATGATCTCTTCGATTCGCTGCGCTACCTGCTGGGCCGATTGAGAGGGGGGATCGCCTTGGCGGTGGTCATCGTGTGCACGGTCTTTGCGGCCTGCACAGGGGTGGTCGGCGCATCGGTGGTTAGCATGGGTCTTCTGGCTCTGCCCATGATGCTCAAGTACGGGTACGATAAGAAATTGACCGCCGGAACCATCATGGCCGGCGGCACTTTGGGCATTCTCATCCCGCCCAGCATCATGTTGATCGTGATGGGCGACATAACCGGGTTGTCTGTGGGCAAACTGTACATCGGGAGTGTGGTCCCCGGCCTGGTCCTCTCGGGCTTATTCATTATTTATATTGCCATTTATTGCGGCTTATGGCCGGAGATGGGGCCTCCCTTATCCCCGGAGGAGCTCCGGGCGGTCCCGATGAAAAAACGGCTCCTCATGGCAAGCAAGTCCTTGATTCCTCCCTTGATCCTCATCCTGGGCGTACTGGGGGCCATTTTCACCGGATTTGCCACTGCCACGGAGGCTGCGGGACTCGGGGCCTTTCTGGCCCTGGTGATGACCGTCGGGTACGGCAAATTCAACTGGAAGATGATAAAAGAAACCACGCTTTCGACGGCCAAGACCGTATCCATGGTCATGATGGTCATCGTGGGGGTAACCTGCTTTACGGGAGTCTTCATGGGCATGGGCGGGGGCAAGGCCTTGACTTCCATGATGCTGGGGCTGGGCCTGGGGAAATGGGGGACTTTCTTCGTAATGAATGCGATCGTCTTTTTCCTGGGGGCGCTCATTGACTGGATTGGGATTGTTTATATTGTTTTCCCCATTTTCATGCCCATCGTGGCGGAGCTCGGTTTCGAACCGGTTTGGTTCGTGGTGATCATGGCCGTCAATTTCCAGACCTCCTTCGTCACCCCGCCCTTCGGATATGCCCTTTTTTACATGAAAGGGATTGCCGCCGATCGGATGACGACCGTTCAAATATACCAAAGCATCCTTCCCTTTGTGTGCCTCCAGCTCACCGGGCTGATCATCTGCTGTATTTTTCCCGAGCTGATTCTGGTGCCCGCATCCTGGATTAAATGACTGCCAGCAGCAAGAGATGATTCCCGGCTCTGATGCCCCCTGGGCTTCTTGCCTGTCGCTCGAACCAATCCCATACCCTAGCGGACCCGGCGGGATTCTCCAGCCCAGTATTTCTCCCTCAACTCACGCTTTAGCACCTTTCCATAGGCGTTCTTCGGGATGGAGTCGATGAACTCCACGGACTTGGGCTTCTTATAACTGGCCATGTGGTCCTTGCAGAAGTTGATGATCTCCTCCGGGGTGGCTTTCTTCCCTTCCCGCAAAGCCACGAAAGCCTTGATCGCCTCCCCCCAGGTCTCGTCCGGGACCCCGATCACCGCCGTCTCCAGGACCGCCGGATGGCGGAGGATCACGTCTTCGATCTCCCGGGAGTAGATGTTTTCCCCCCCGCTGATGATCATGTCCTTGGCCCGGTCGAGGATGTACACATATCCTCTCTCATCCATGATTCCCAGGTCCCCGGTATGCAGCCATCCTCCCCGGAGGGTCTCTTCGGTGGCCTTGGGGTTCCGCCAGTAGCCCTTCATTACTACCTCCCCCCGCACCACGATCTCTCCCATCTGACCCGGGGGAAGTTCCCGGTCATGATCGTCGAAGACCCGGACTTCCACGTCGGTTCGGGGGATTCCCGCCGAGGTCAGGCGTTTCATCTGCTCTTCGGTTCCCTCGAGCAGGTGTTCTTCCTTGCGCAGGTAGGAAATGGTCATGGGGGATTCGGCCTGCCCAAAGAGCTGGACAAAGACCTGCCCCCATTTCCGCACCGCCGCCTTGAGGTCTTCCACGTAAATCGGGGCCCCGCCGTAGGTGATGCATTTCATCGACGAAAGGTCATAGCGTTCAAAATCGGGCGACAGAATGAGCCTCTTGATCATGGCCGGGGCCATGAACATATTGGTCACCCTCCTGCGCTGGATGGTCTCGAAAACCGCCTTGGGGTCGAAGGTCTTCGACTTCAGGATGACATTGGCGGCTCCCTTGGCCACATTGGGAATACCGTATAGCCCGCTTCCATGGCTCATGGGAGCCGCATGCAGGATGACATCCTCCGGACCCAGGGGGCTCATGTCGGCGAAGAAGTTCATCGTCATCATCATGAGCACATGATGGGTTAGCATGGCGCCTTTGGGCTGCCCCGTGGTCCCGGAGGTGTAAAAGAGCCAGGCCAAGTCGTCCCGCTCCACGGCCACGTCTGCAAACCGAACCGGTTGCCCATGGAGGAGTTTTTCGTAGGCCAGCATCCCCTCCAGGGGCTCGCTGATGCAGATATAGTGTTGAACTCTCGGCATCTCCTTGCGGAGCGCATTCAGGGAATCGCGGAAGTCTTCCCCCACCACCAGACCCACCGCCTCGGAATTATCGATGATGTAGGCGCATTCCTTCGGATGCAGGCGAAAATTGATGGGCACCGTCCCGATCCCTGCCTTGAAGCAGGCAAAAAGCGTCTCCAGAAACTCGGGGCAGTTGTGCAGGAGGATAGCCACGTTTTCCCCTCTCCGGATTCCCAACCCGGACAGGGCATTGGCCAACTGATTGATCCTGGCATTGGCCTGACCGTAGGTTAATTCGTAGTCCCCGTAGGCGACCGCCAGTCGGTCCGGAAACGTCCTGGCGCTCTTGGTGAAAAGCGTTCCCACATTCATCGGACGTACCTCCTGGGATTGGGTCTAACCTCATCCATTTCCGATGCCCTCGAGGATTGGCCCTGCATCAGGCAAATTTGCAGGTAATCCCCCCATCCACCACCAGCTGCAACCCGGTCACGTACTTGGCCTCGTCGGAAGCCAGGTAAAGGGCTGCGTAGGCCACGTCCCAGCCGTCGCCCATGTGCTTCATGGGGCACTGCTGGTTGCGGATCTCGAACATTTTCTGAATGTCCCCGCCGGCGTAGGCTTCCTTCAGGGGTTCGACGAACATGGGCGTGTTCATCAAGCCCGGCAGGATGGCGTTTACCCGGATATTCTTGGCGGCATACTGCAGGGCAACGCTTTGGGTCAAACCGAGAATTCCCGCTTTGGTCGCCGAATAGGTGACATAGGGGATCCCCGTATAGCGGATCCCGGCGATGGAGGAAATGTTGGTGATCACCCCGCTGCCCTGTTTTTCCATGTGGGGCAGGACGTATTTGCAGGTTAGGAACATGCTCTTCAGGTTCACTGCCATCACCCGGTCCCAGGTCTCTTCGCTGATCTCTACCGGACCCCCGGGAACCACGATGCCCACGTTGTTGTGCAGGATGTCGATGCGCCCATAGGTCTCCAGGCACCGGTCCACCATGGCTTTGACCTCTGCTGCCCGGCTCACATCCACCTGCATGACCGTGCAAGATCCCCCTTCCTGGTCGATGATCCCCTTGGTCTCTTCTGCCGCAGCCAGGTTCACGTCGACGCCGAAGACCTTTGCTCCCTCCCGGGCGAAAAGGACCGAGGTCGCTTTTCCGTTTCCCCAACCCGGACCGACCGCCCCGGCTCCTGTCACGATGGCTACTTTGTTTTTTAGCCGTTCACCCATCTCTTCACCTCCTTATCATATCTGGAAAGCTCTGCTTAGAGTGCGTTGAGAATCATCCACCCCACAGCGGGCTGGCCGTCTCGACTATCCCGGAACGCGGAAAAGGACAAGCCCGGAGAATTCCGTAACCAAATGGCGGGAAGGGTTAAAGATTGTTGATGATTCATTTGCCGTAAGGGCGATTGAAGGAAAGGAACGATCTACTAGGGTCAAAAGACTTAGGCTTTAGCCTTCACCAGCTCGATGATCTTCTGGGCCGCCTCGCGCATCGATTTGTAGGTAAGGATGTTCAGGCCGGATTCTTCCAGGATCTTTCTTCCCAGCTCCACGTTGGTCCCCTCCATGCGCACCACCAGAGGAATAGTGAGGGGCGTCTCTCTCAGGGCGTCCACGACTCCCATGGCATAGCTGTCGCAGCGGGTGATGCCGCCGAACATATTGATGAAGATTCCTTTTACCTTGGGGTCCGAGCGGAGAAGGCCGAAGGCGTTGCGGATCATGTCCTTGGTGGCGCCGGCCCCGGCATCCAGGAAGTTGGCGGGGTCTCCCCCGTAATACTTCAAAAGGTCCAGGGTGGCCATTCCCAGGCCCGCCCCGTTCACGATGCAGCCGATGTTCCCCGTCAGGTTGATGTAATTCAGGTTCAACCGGGAAGCCTCCACGTCCCGGGGGTCTTCCTGCTCGATATCCCGCAGGGCCATCAGTTCCGGGTGCCGGTAGAGGGCGTTGTCGTCGATGTTCATCTTGGCGTCCAGAGCCACCAGGTCTCCCCGCTTGGTGAGAACCAGAGGATTAATCTCCGCCAGGGAGCAGTCGCAATCCATGAAGGCCCGGACCAGGGCGCTGGTCACCGCCGCCCCCCTACCGATCACCGGCCCCTGCAGGCCCATGTCGAGAGCCAGCCTCCGGCCCTGAAAATTGGTGAACCCGCATCCCGACTCCACCACGAGCTTATGGACCTTCTCCGGCGACCGGCGACTGATTTCCTCGATTTCCATTCCCCCTTCGGAGCAGCCGATGACCACCACTTTTCCCAGCTTGCGGTCGATGGTGACCCCCAGGTAAAACTCTTTTTCAATGGGAAGGGCCTCCTCGACCAAGACCCGGCTGATGGGCTTCCCCTTCGGACCGCTTTGGGCAGTCACCAGCCGGGTGCCGAACATGGACCGGGCGATTTCCCGGACTTCTGCCGGGTCTTTGGCCTCGCGGATTCCCCCGGCCTTTCCCCGCCCCCCCGCGTGGACCTGAGCCTTCACCACAAAGGGGCCCATGCCGATCCCTTGCGCCGAGGCTTCGGCGTCTCTCAGGTCGAAGGAAACATGTCCCGAGGGGATCTTTACCCCATAGCGGGAGAGAATCGCCTTGGCCTGGTATTCATGGATGTTCATGGGATCCCCCTCATCCCGCCCCAGCTGTTTTTTCCTGAACAAGGAAGGGGCAATTCATGAATTGCCCTTACGATGATAATCCCATCCACGGTATGGAGGGGCGGGTTTCAAACCCGTCCCTACGTTCTCGGGACCTGGAACCTGAAACTGGAAGCCTTCTTTAAAATCGTTCTCCCACCACCTTCTTCTTCAGCTCCCCGATGGCCCAGGTGGGGTTCAGGGACTTGGGGCAGATGGTGCAGTTGAAGATGGTATGGCACCGCCAGAGCCCGTAACGGCTGTTGAGGGCCGGAATCCGTTCGGCGAAGCCCTCGTCCCGGGAATCGAAAACATACCGGTAGGCCTTGAGCAAAGCCGCCGGTCCCAGGAAATCGGGGTTCGCCCAGTAGGAGGGGCAGGAGGAAGTGCAGGCCCCGCACAGGATGCACTCGTAGGAACCGTCGATCTTTTTTCGATCCTCCACCGATTGGTACCGTTCCTTGTCCGTAGGCGGCGTTCCCGCGATGAGGTAGGGTTTCACTTCCTCCAGTTTCTTGAAGAAATCCTCCATGTCCACGGCCAGGTCTTTGATGACTTTGAAGTGGCGGAGGGGCTCGATTTCGATGGTTCCTCCTCCCAGGGACTTCACCTGGGTCTCGCAGGCCAGTTTGTTTAGGCCGTTTATGGTCATGGCGCAGGACCCGCAGATCCCGTGGCGGCAGGACCGGCGAAAGGTGAGGCTGCCGTCCTGCTTCCATTTAATTTCGTTCAATGTGTCCAGAATGGTCATCCCTTCCTGAACGTCCACCTGATAGGTTTTGTAATAGGGGGCTTTGTCCTCATCGGGGTTGAACCGGTAGATTTTAAAGGTCCGCATCATGATTTTCACTCCTTCATGTACAGTTCGGTTTTCCTTTTCACCCCCACCCCGGCCCTCCCCATCCAGGGGAAGGGATCCCTTTTTATCTCCCCTCCCCTGGGGCGGGAGAGGGGAAGGGGGAGGGGGCGATTGTGTTTAGAACTTTCGCTCCTCGGGCTTGTACTTGGTGATCACCACCGGTTTGTAGTCCAGGCGGATTCCCGTGTCCGTCTTCCAGGCCAGGGTGTGCTTCAGCCAATTCACATCGTCACGCTTGGGAAAGTCCCGCCGGTAATGGGCGCCCCGGCTTTCGGTCCGGGCCAGCGCGCCGACCACGATGGTCTCCGCAAAATCCAGGATGTTCCCCAGCTCGATGGCATCCAGGAGTTCCGTGTTGAAGCGGTTGCCCTTGTAACCCACGGAGATGTTCTTGAACCGCTCCTGGAGGGACTTTAGAATCTCCAGCTGCTTCTTCAATAGTTTCTCCTCCCGGAAAATCCAGCAGTTGGCCATCATGGTGGTCTGAAGCTCGTCGCGGATGGACGCGGGGCTTTCCTTCCCCTTGAGGCCGAGATACCAGTCGATCTTGGCCCTGGCCTTTTCCAGGCCGTCTTTGGGTAGGTCCGGCTTGACCATTCCTGCCTGGATGTGCCTGACCATGGCCCGGCCGGTCCGGCGGCCGTAAACCGCGCAATCCATGGTGGAGTTGCAACCCAGCCGATTCGCCCCGTGGACGGAAACGCAGGCGCATTCCCCGGAAGCATAAAAGCCGGGCACAGGGGTGTTTTTCGCGTCCATAATCACCTGGCCGTCCACGTTGGTGGGTATGCCGCCCATGGCGTAGTGGGCCGTGGGCAGGATGGGAACGAAGTCGGTCACCGCGTCGATGCCGGCAAACTTGAGGATCAACTCGTGGATCTGGGGAAGTTTTTCCATGATGGCCTCCCGCCCCAGGTGGCGCAGGTCCAGGTGGACGAACCCCTTCCCTCCGATTCCCCGCCCCTCATCGATCTCCTGCTGGATGGACCGGGAGACTACGTCCCGGGGCGCCAGTTCCATCTTGGCGGCGGCGTATTTCTCCATGAACCGCTTTCCTTCGCTGTTGACCAGGTAGCCCCCCTCGCCCCGGGCTCCCTCGGTAACCAGAACTCCCGACGGAAAGAGGCCGGTGGGATGGAACTGGACGAACTCCATGTCCTCCAGCGGCAGGCCGGCCTGGAGCACCAGGGACATTCCGTCCCCCGTGTTGGACAGGGCGTTGGTGTTCACCTTCCAGGCCCGGGCGTATCCCCCCGTGCCGAACATGGTAGTCTTGCCGTGAAACACGCGCAGGCCTCCCTTGCGCATGTCCCAGGCCACCACGCCGGAGCAGACGTTATTCTCCACGAGCAGGCTCACCACGAAAAACTCCGAATAGAAACGGACCCCGTGCTTGATACACTGTTCATAAAGGGTGTGCAGCATGGCATGGCCCGTGCGGTCGGCAGCCATGCACATTCGGCGGATGGCCCCGCCTTTCCCGTAGTTGCTGTAGTGCCCCCCGAACTCCCGCTGGGCGATCTTCCCCTCGTCCGTGCGGCTGAAGGGACAGCCCATGTGTTCCAGCTCATAAGCCACCTCGATGGCCTCTCGGACGAGAATCTCCTGGGCATCCTGGTCCCCCAGGTAATCGGACCCCCGGACGGTGTCGTAGAAATGCCACTCCCAGTGGTCTTCTTCCAGGCTCCCCAGGGCCGCGGCCGTGCCCCCCTGGGCGGAGATGGAATGGGAGCGAGTCGGGTAGACTTTGGATACGACCGCCGTGTCAAAATGTTTGCTCGATTCCAGGGCGGCGTACAGCCCGGCGATCCCCGCCCCGACAATCACCACATCGTGTTCATGAATCATCAGATCCTCCAGAAAAAATAGCGGTCAGCAATCAGCTTTCAGCAGCCGGCGAAGGAAGCTTGAGCTGAAGGCTGACAGCTGATGGCTGATCGCTGCTTTTAGGTGCCGAAAGGAACCAAGGTGACGAATCCCAGGATCAGGAAGGAAATTCCCACGATCCAGGCCACCCCGAAGAGGGCTACCCGGAGACCCTTGCAGTGGACGTAGTCCTCTACCATGAGCCAAAAGCCGGTCAGAATATGGTAGAGGAGCACAATCAGGAACCCCACGTGGAAGAATTTCCAGAAGGGGCTCCCCAGGTCCACGGGGGACCACCCGAAATGAACCGCTCCCATATGGATGACCAGGATGAGGGCGATGAGAATGCCCGTGATCCTTTGGAAGAGCCAGTGAAATGCACCCGAGTCATGGGAAGTGGGTAAGGCCATTGCTCGTTCCTCCTATATTGCGGTCAGGGCGGCCCCGAAGAGGACCAGCCCGATCCCCATCATCACCCAGAAGAGCTTCTTGTGGTACAGGGCCCCGCTGCCGAAATCGATGATCAGCTCCCGTATTCCGTTCAGGGTGTGATAGATCAAAAAGGCCAGGAGTATCACCACCACCGCCTTGTGCGTTAGAAGGTCGCTGATTGAGGCAAGCCCCTTCTGGTCGTATTTCATCCCGAACTGCGCCAGGACGTGGAGCAAAAGGTAAATTCCCACGGCCGCCCCGGTGATGCGGTGAAAAAGCCAGGCCATTGCCCCGGTCTGCCATTTGTATCGCATCTTTCATTCTCCTTGTGAAATAGCGATCAGCTTTCAATGATCAGCATTCAGGAAAATTTTTTGGCGGAAAGCCGATGGCTGAGCGCTGATCGCTGCTTTTTACCGAGCGTACTGCGCCATGCCCTGCTGGTACAGGTCGTTACCCCGGGTGTCGTTCACTACGATCGCCGGAAAGTCCACCACCTCCAGGCGTCCGATGGCTTCCGGGCCCAGGTCTTCATAGGCCACGACCTGGGCCTTCTTGACCGACTTGGCCAGGAGGGCGCCCGCCCCCCCTGTCGCCGCCAGGTAAACGGCCTTGTATTTCTTCATGGCCTCGATGACTTCTTTCTTGCGCATGCCCTTGCCGATCATTCCCTTGAGGCCGACTTCCATCAGCTTGGGCGAGTAGGCATCCATGCGCCCGCTGGTCGTGGGTCCGGCGGACCCGTACACATGGCCGGGTTTCGCCGGGGCTGGCCCCACGTAGTAGATGATCTGCCCCTTGAGGTCGATGGGAAGAGGTTTCCCTTCCTTTAACAAATCAAAGAGCCGTTTGTGGGCGGCGTCTCTCCCGGTGTAGATCACCCCGGTGATCAGGACCTTGTCCCCCGCCTTCAATTTCTCCACGTCCGCGTCAGTCAGGGGCGGTTTCAGTCGAATCGCTTCGCTCATTTTTTGCCTCCTTTAGATGACGGCCTCTTGATGCCGGTGGGCATGGCAGTTCAGGTTGACCGCCATGGGGAAACTGGCGATGTGGCAGGGAATCAATTCCACGTTCACCGCCAGCGCGGTGATTCTCCCTCCCAACCCCTGGGGCCCGATTCCTAGGTTGTTGACCCGCTTCAAGAGCTCCTCTTCCATCGCCGCCAGCTGGGGGTCCGGGTTCTTCTGCCCCAGGGGGCGGAGAAGCGCTTTTTTGGCCGTCAGGGCGACTTCTTCAAAAGTGCCCCCGACACCCACACCCACGACGACCGGCGGGCAGGGGTTAGACCCCGCCTGTTTGACCCAGTCCACGACCCGATTCTTGACCCCCTCGATTCCCTCCGAGGGGCTGAGCATGGCCACCATGGACATGTTCTCCGCGCCGCCCCCCTTCGGAGCCAGGATAATCTTGATCTTATCCCCGGGGACCATCGACAGGTGAATGATGGCCGGGGTGTTGTCCTTGGTGTTGACCCGGGTGAAGGGATGACAGGAGGATTTTCGCAGGTACCCGTCCTTGTACCCCTGCCGGACACCTTCGTGGATCGCCTCGTTGAAATCTCCCCCCACGATGTGCACTTCCTGCCCGAGTTCGACGAAGACCACCGCCAGGCCTGTATCCTGACAGATGGCCACCTGCTCTTCCCGGGCGATGCGGATGTTCTCCTTGAGCTGCTGGAAGACTTCTTTGCCAACGGGGGACTCCTCTTTTTTCTCCCCCTCGTCCAGCGCTTTCAGTACATCATCCGTCAGGTAGTAATTGGAATCGATGCACAGTTTCTTTACGACCTCGGTGATCTTCTTGGCATTCACTTCACGCATCACAACCTCCTTCCCGCTTCCCGGGGACCCGGCTCATAAAGATCATGTCCGGGTCCCCGTCTTTTTCCTTTTGCCTTAGGGCCCGGCGGGCTGGCCCTCGAGCCACGCCCCAGGCGTGATGGTCGTCTTTCTACCCTTTATACGCCGGGATGATCCCTTTCTCCATCAAAACCGTCGTCTCCATACGGGCCTTGCGGATCTTTTCTTCGGCGATCGCCATGAGTTTATCCTTAGGCAGTTTGATCCGGGCCACCTTCTGTTCAATGGCTTTGAGACCCACTTTAACCGCCTGGCGGGGGAAGACTTCCCATTCGTCCATGGTCGGCAGGATTTTATCCTTGGTCATGCCCTTGTCCTCGGCGCACTTGGCCAGCTCCACCGCCGATTCGATGCACATCTCGTCGGTGATGGTGGTAGCCATGACGTCCAGAGTTCCCCGGAAGATGGCCGGGAAGCACAGGGAGTTGTTCACCTGGTTGGGGAAGTCGGACCGGCCCGTGGCGATGACCTTGGCCCCCGCCTCTTCGGCTTCCCATGGATAGATCTCGGGAATCGGGTTGGCGCAGGCGAAGACGATGGCGTCCTTGGCCATCTTCTTGACCCACTCCTTCTTGATCACGTCCGGGCCTGGCTTGGCCAGACCCACGACGGCATCGGCCTCTTCCATGGCCTCGGCGATTCCGCCCTTCACCTGCCCGGCATTGGTGATCTGGCAGAATCGCAGTTTCTCCTTGTAGTCCGGAGTGATATCCGTTCTTCCCTTGTGCAGCGTTCCCTTGGAATCCACCATGATGACCTTGCCGGGGTCCACCCCGTAGGCAAAAAGAACGCGCGCGGTGGCGATGTTGGCCGCCCCGGAGCCGACCAGGACAGTCCGCGCTTTTTTGAAGTCCTTTTTCACGATCTTGAAGGCGTTGATCAGCCCGGCCAGGGTCACGGCCGCGGTGCCCTGCTGGTCGTCGTGCCAAACGGGAATCTTCGATTCCTTGCGCAGCGTATCCAGGATGTGGAAGCACTTGGGCTGGGACAGGTCCTCCAGGTTGATTCCCCCGAAGCAGGGAGAAATGATCTTTACCGTTTTGATGATCTCCTCCGCGTCCTTGGTGTCCAGGCAAACGGGCCAGGCATCAACCCCGCCCAGGTATTTGAAAAGGATGGCCTTCCCTTCCATGACCGGGATGGCCGCTTCCGGCCCGATGTCCCCCAGCCCCAGGACGCGGGTCCCGTCGGAGACGACCGCCACCATGTTGGCCTTATTGGTGTGCTCGAAGACTTTCTCCGGATGGGCCTCGATGTCCCGGCAGGCCGCCGCCACTCCGGGGGTGTACCAGATGGCAAAATCATCGAAGCTGCGGACGGCGCACTTCAGGGTCGACATGATCTTTCCCTTGTAGAAAGGGTGCATCTTTAATGCGTCGGCTGAGGGTTTCTTGGATTTTTCCAGCAGTTGTTCCTTGGTCAGCATGTTTTCCTCCTTTTTATGCCCACGGCAGGGAAGGCCGCAGGTTTTAAGTGTTTCCAATATCCGCCGGGGTGTCCCCCGGGGATGCCTTAGCGTTCGCTCAGCTCCAACAGCACGCCGTTGGTGGATTTGGGATGAATGAAAGCGATTTTGGCGCCCCCCGCGCCCCTTCTCGGTTTTTCGTCGATCAGTCGCACCCCCTTTTCTTTCAGTTCTTTCAACGCCTCCTCAATGTTTTCCACCCGCAGCGCGATATGTTGAATTCCCTCCCCGCGGGTTTCGATGAACTTGGCAATCGCCCCGTCGGGCGCCGTGGATTCCAGGATTTCGATTTCGCTCTCCCCCACGGGGAGGAAAGCCGTGGTGGCCTTCTGTTCCTCCACCGTCTCCCTTCCTTCGATGGGCAGCCCAAGAATCGCATTCCAGAAGGGCGCCACCTGGTCGATGGACTTGGCCGCAATGCCGATATGGTCGATCTTCAAAATCTTCATCCACCTACCTCCAAAAATTTTTTCTATTCAGCATCAGCGATTGTAAGGGCGGCCCCCATCGCCGCCCTGGATGGGGAAGCCATCACGCCTATGGCGTGACTGCCCCTACATCTCCTTGAAATCCTTATCCCTTGGACTCGTATCGTGGGCCTTTTTTCCCCGGGCCTCGAACCTCGCACCTCGCCCCTACACTTTCACCGCCGACTCGTACTCCCCGAAAACGCTCCGCAGGGCGTCGCAGATTTCGCCCAGGGTGCAATACGTCCGGACGCAGCTCAGGATAGGAACCATGAGGTTCCCGTCTCCCCGGGCCACTTGCTTTAGCTCATCCAGGGAACCCTTTACTTCCTGGGAGTTTCGCGAGCCTTTGAGCTCGGCGATGCGTTTGATTTGAACTTCCCGCACCTTGGGGTCTACCCTCAGCAGCCCTTTGGGCGGAGGTTCCTGGGTCTGGAACCGATTCACCCCCACAATCACCCGGTCTCCAGCCTCGATCTCCTTCTGGTACCGGTAGGCCGCCTCCTGGATCTCCTGCTGGATATACCCCTTTTCCACGGCCACCACCGATCCGCCCATGAGGTCGATTTTGTCGATGTAGTCCTTCGCCCGTTTCTCGATCTCGTCGGTCAGTTTCTCGATGTAGAAGGAGCCGCCCAGCGGGTCGATGGTATCCGCCACGCCCGATTCATGGGCGATTAACTGCTGGGTGCGCAGGGCGATCTGGACCGATTGCTCCGTGGGCAACGCCAGGGCTTCATCCATGGAGTTCGTATGCAGGGACTGGGTTCCCCCCAGCACCGCGGCCAGAGCCTGCCAGGCCACCCGGATGATGTTGTTGTAAGGCTGCTGGGCGGTGAGGGTGCATCCGGCCGTCTGGGTGTGGAAACGAATCATCCAGGAGCGCGGGTTTTTGGCCTTGAACCGCTCCTTCATGATCTTGGCCCACAGCCGGCGGGCGGCGCGGTATTTGGCCACTTCCTCCAAAAGGTCCAGGTGGGCGTTGAAGAAGAAAGAGATGCGGGGGCCGAAGTCATCCACGTCCAGTCCGGCCTTGATGGCCGCTTCCACGTAGGAGATTCCGTTGGCCAGGGTGAAAGCCACTTCCTGCACCGCCGTGCACCCGGCTTCCCGCATGTGGTATCCGCTGATGCTGATGGTGTTCCAGTTGGGGACTTCCTTGGTGCAGTACTCGAAGGTGTTGGTGATAATGCGCATGGAAGGCTTGGGGGGAAAAATGTAAGTCCCCCGGGAAGAATATTCTTTCAGGATGTCGTTTTGGATGGTGCCGTTCAGTTTGGCCGCCGGCACCCTCTGTTTCTCCCCCACGACGATGTACATGGCCAGGAGGATGGCCGCCGGCGCGTTGATGGTCATGGAAGTGGAGACCTTGTCCAGGGGAATCTGGTCGAAAAGGGTTTCCATGTCTTTGACGGAGTCGATGGATACCCCAACCTTTCCCACTTCCCCCTGGGCCAGGGGATGGTCCGAATCGTAGCCGATTTGGGTGGGCAGGTCGAAGGCCACGGAAAGGCCGGTTTGGCCGTGCTCCAGCAGGTAGCGGTAGCGGCGGTTGGTGTCCTCCGCCGTACCGAAGCCGGCGTACTGGCGCATGGTCCAGAACCGCCCCCGGTACATGGTGGGCTGGACGCCCCGGGTGTAGGGAAACTCGCCCGGAAAATTCAGGTCTTGCTGGTAATCCAGTCCGGCCACGTCCCTGGGGGTAAAGACCCTTTGGACGGGAACCCCCGAGGTGGTCTGAAAGACCTTTTTCCGCTCCGGGTTTTTGGCCAGGGTCTTTTCGATCTTTTCATTCCATTCCTTGGCCTGCCTTCCGATCTCCTCGGATTTTTTCGGGTCGAACATGGGAACCCCCAAGAAACGTGCCTTAAATGCCCAAAATTCGGAGTGCCTAAATTGAAAAAACTTTTTCTTATTGGTTACTCCGCATTCCAAATTCCGAATTCCGAATTGTTTTTCCTTGAATCCTCCGGATCATTTCCTGAACCTGAGT
Source organism: Syntrophaceae bacterium (assembly GCA_013388675.1). Lineage (GTDB taxonomy): Bacteria > Desulfobacterota > SM23-61 > SM23-61 > SM23-61 > SM23-61. The sequence goes on from JACAEW010000121.1 coordinate 55,859, forward strand.
CTGCACCAAATAATCGATGATTTCCTCCCGGCCGTAGCGAGGCCTCAAGATCCAACGGCGCAGGACTCCGAACACCCCGCTGTAAACCAGGAAATTGGCTTCCAGGAAGGGGTCAAACGGACCTTTGCCCAGCTCGTCGATGATCCTTTTGAAATGCTCGACGATCTCGGATTCCTTCCGCAAAATGACCTTTAGGTAATCCTTCTGCACGTAGCGGGCTTGGGTGTAAGAAAGCATCACCTGATCTTCCAGTTCCATGGCCACTTCAAGGAATGCCCGGTAGGCGATCTCCAACCGCCGGAGCGGGTCGGCGATCTTGGATGCCCTGGACCTTACTTTTTCGAAGAAAGTGGTAGCATAACCGTCGAAGAAAAGATAGAGGATGTCGTCCTTGGAATTAACGTAGTCATAGATACTGCCGAGGCTGATTCCCGCTTCTTCGGCGATCTCCCGGACTGTGGCCTTGTGGTAACCCTTCCTCTTAAAGACCTGGATCGCCCCCTCGAGGATCTGCCGGCGCTTTTCGCTGATTAAGCTTTGGTCTTTGACTCGCGCTTGAATCTGCATGGGTTCATGAAAGGGAAGAAAAAGAAACCTAAAACGAAAGCGAACGAATGTTCATTCACTAAAGAACCTTTATCAAAGACCGATGCCTATGTCAAGCAAATTTGTACGGCTTTCGAATAAGTTTTCTGCTCCCCAAAACGGTCATTCCTGCAAAACAATCAATATAAAAAATCAATTGATTATCCACGTTTACGCCGAAACGCGCCCGAACCGGCGTCGGCCCACCTGGCTTCGTACGAGAGCATCGATTTGGGTAACACTTTAGCCTTTTGAAAAAAGGGGCCATATCTCTCAACATCTATCTTTTGAGCAAGGCATCTGCAAAAATCCCCCCCGTTCCCCCCTTTGAAAAAGGG
>JACAEW010000223.1 GCA_013388675.1 Syntrophaceae bacterium
CATAGGATCAGGTCCGCCGCCCGGTAAGCCCGCTCCATGTCGTGGATGAACCGATGGACCTCGGCGTTCGCATGCTCCCTTTCGTAAAAAGCTCGTACCGAATCGTAGTCCCGGTCGCCGGTCTGATGGATGATTCGCATCTTTGCCTTCAGGTCCCCGAGGTGGGGCAGGCTCTCTTCCATGGCCTGGTTCAAGCGGTGCGCTCCCTGGCTCCCCCCGAAAATGAACAGGGTGAACTCTTTCTCACCCCCGTCGCGGGAAGTCCCCTTTGGCCCCAGCAGTTCTTTTCTCACCGGGTTCCCCGTGAGAACGGTTTTTTCCCGGGGAAAATGGGACCCGGAACCTTCAAAGGAAATGAAGACTCGGTCCACGAACCTCCCCAGAATTCGATTGCTCAGCCCGGGGAAGGAGTTCTGCTCGTGGATCGCCGTCCGAAACCCCATGGCCCAAGCGGTCAGGACCACGGGCCCCGAAGCATATCCCCCCATCCCCAGGACCAACGCCGGTTGAACCGCCCGGAGGAGTTTCCCCGACTGCCAAAGGCCCTGGGGAACGGTCAGCAGGCTGGCCAGCTTCCCTCCCACTCCTTTCCCTTTCAAGGCCGTCGCTTCTATGGCCTTCAGCTCGTATCCTTTTCGGGCCACCAGGCTGGCCTCCAGCCCCTTCCGGCTCCCCGCAAAAACGACCTGAGTCGCCGGGTCTCGCTCCCGGAGCGCTTCAGCGACGGCCAGGGCCGGAAAGAGGTGCCCCCCCGTTCCCCCCCCGGCGATCAGGACCTTCATTCTTCGACCTCACGCCCTGAGAATGCACATTCAGAAGAATCCCCACGGCCATGAGGTTCATCATCAGCGATGTCCCCCCATAGCTGATAAAGGGCAGAGTGGACCCTTTGGTGGGCAAGAGCCCCGTGACCACTCCCATGTTCAGGAGGGTCTGGATGGCGATCAGCGCGGTAATTCCCAATGATAAATAGGTCCCGAATCGATCCGGGGCCCGGAAGCAGGATTGGAAACCCCGGATGACCAGGACCAGGAAAAGGGCGATGACGACGGACACCCCGACCAAGCCCAGCTCCTCCCCGATCACCGAAAAGATGAAGTCGGTGTGAATTTCGGGCAAATAGAATAGTTTTTGCTTTCCATCCCCCAAGCCCGCGCCGAAGACCTTCCCCGCCCCGAAAGCCAGGAAGGATTGAATGATCTGGAACCCCGTACCCCCCGGGTCCTTCCAGGGGTCCAGGAAGGTGACGATCCGTTCCCAGCGGTAATTGGCTTTAAATGCCAGATAGAATAAAAAGGGCACCGCCGCCAGGGACGCTCCCAGCAGAAAACGGAAGGGAGTTCCGGCCACAAACAGCATGAGAAACACCACGGCCACGAAAAGGACCCCGGTGCCGTAATCGGGCTGCTTAAGCACCAGGGGAAAGAGGATGGCCAGGACGACGCAAAAGGGGAGAAACCCGACGGTAAAAATATCCATCCTCCCTTCCTTCTTGGTCAGGGACCGAGCCAGGTAGATGACCAGGGCCACTTTGGCCAGCTCCGAAGGCTGGAACGAGAAACCGTAGATTTTCAACCACCGGTAGGCCCCGCCGATCTGCTGACGCAACCCGGGAACAAACACCAGAAACAGGAGGACGATACTGGCGATGAGCAGGGGAAGGGCCAAGGGCTGCCAATAACGGTAATTCATCCGCGCCGCCAGGACCAGGAGGGCGATGCCCAAACCGGCGGCGATGGCTTGTTTTTTAAGGAAATGATAAGGGTCACCCATCCGTTCCGTGCCCACGGGGAAACTGGCGCTGTAGACCATGACGATCCCGAAGCCCGCCAGGGCCAGGGTCGATAGAAGCAGGAACGGGTCCATCCGCCGGATGAAGTCCATGCTAGCGGCCTCCCCCGTTCCCTTCGGCTCCCGGCAGCGACCTCTTCTTCAATCCGTTGACGATCTCCTTGAACTTCCGCCCCCGTTCCTGATAGTTTTCGAACATGTCGAAACTCGAACAGGCGGGCGAGAGAAGGACCACCTCACCCGGCTTGGCCCGGGCCCAGGCCCAATCCACGGCCTTTTCCAGCGAATCCGTTTTCACCGTCTCCGTCCCATTTCCCAAGGCCTCGTACATTCGGTCCTTGGCTTCGCCGATCAGGGCCATCCCCCTCACCTTTTCGCGGATGAGCTCCCTTAAGGGGCCGTAATCGCCCTCTTTGTCCCGCCCCCCGGCAATCAGCCAGATGGGTTCCCGAAAGCTCATAAGCGATTTGACGACGGCCCCCACATTGGTACCCTTGGAATCGTTGAAGAACTGTACCCCCTCTACCTCCCGCACCCATTCCAAGCGGTGTTCGAGGCCCTCAAACTCGTCCATCACCTTTTGCACGGCTTCCGGCGGGCTACCGCATACCCTGGAGACGGCGATGGCCGCCATCAGGTTCTCCAGGTTGTGCTCGCCCCGAATTTTGACCCGCTCCAGGCCGTAGCGCTCCCTCTCCCCCTCCGCCGGCTGGAAGAGAATAGCTCCCCGATCCAGGAAGCATCCCGCCGGCACCGGCCTCTCCCCGCTGAAAAGAAGGACCCGTGACTTGACCCGGTGGCCGAAGGAAGAGGCCAAGGCGTCGTCGGCATTGAGCACGGCCGTATCTTCTTTCCCCTGATTCTCGAAGACCCGGCCTTTGGCCTCCCCGTAGGCCTGAAAGCTGGGATACCGGTCCAGGTGATCCTCGGTGATGTTCAGCAGAACGGCGACGGCCGGGCGGAACCTCTCGATTCCCTCCAGTTGGTAGCTGCTCACCTCAACCACCGCCCACTTCTCCTCCTGGGCTCCGGCGGCGAATTGGATCAGCGGGTTCCCGATGTTTCCCCCCACAAAAACTTCTTGGCCGCCGGCCCGGAGCATCTCTCCGATGAGCGTGGTGGTGGTGGTTTTGCCGTTGGTTCCGGTGATGGCCACGACCGGCCGGCGCAGAAATCGAAAGGCCAGTTCGATCTCGCTGATCACCGGGATTCCCCTCTCGACCGCCTTTCTCAACAAGGGAAGGCTCAGGGGAACTCCGGGGCTGACCACGATCAAGTCCGCATCCAGGAAAAAGGATAGGGTGTGCCCGCCCAACTCCCATTCCACGCTGAGCCCCCGGAGCGCTTCCAGGGGGGCCCTGAGCTCTTCCGCGGCTTTGACCTCCGACCCTTTCACCCTTGCCCCTTTTGCGGCCAGGAAGCGAACGGTGGCCACGCCCGTGCGGGCCAGCCCTACGACGAGAATTTTTTTCCCTTGAAGGTCCATCAACCCTTATCAATTCGGAATGCGGAATGCAGAATGCGGAATGCAAAACAACCGATCCCCATTCCAGACTCTTATCCTGCCCAAAACCGTTTTTTGATCCATGAGGAATGATCTATAAACCATTCCCCCTCCCCAATCGTGGGGGTCCATTCGGCATTCCGAATTCCGAATTCCGCATTCATCTGAGTTTCAACGTACTGAACGCCAACAAAGCCAGGCAGACCGTAATGATCCAAAACCGGACGATCACCTTGGGCTCGGCCCAGCCCAGCAGCTCGAAATGATGATGGATCGGCGCCATGCGAAAGATCCTTTTCTTCCGCAATTTGTAGGACGCGACCTGGAAGATGACCGACAGGGTCTCGATCACGAAAAGACCCCCCACGATGGCCAGGAGAAACTCCTGCTTGGTCATGACCGCCACCGCACCCAGCGCCGCCCCCAGGGAGACGGACCCCGTGTCGCCCATGAAGAGCTGGGCCGGGTAGGTGTTATACCAAAGGAAGCCCATGGCCGCCCCGACCAGGGCCCCGCAGAAGATGGTCAGCTCCCCGCTTCCCGAGACATAGGGAATCTGCAGGTAGCTGGCGATCTTCACGTTTCCCGCCAGGTAGGCCAGAACCATGAAAGTGCCCGCCGAGATGAGCACCGGCCCCGTGGCCAGACCGTCGAGGCCGTCCGTCAGGTTCACCGCATTGGAAGTTCCGACGATCATGAAGATCACCAGAAGGATGTAGAGCGCCCCCAGGTCGGGCATCATTCCCTTGATGAAGGGAAAGGCCAGGGTACTCTTGAAGGTCGGATTCCGGTAGAGCAGGAGAGAGGCCACCAGGGCCACCAGCACCTGAAAAAGCATCTTATGCTTCATGCTCAGCCCTTTGGAATTCCTGCGGGTCAGCTTCAAATAATCGTCGGCAAACCCGATCCCCCCGAATCCCGCCAGCACCAGGAGGGCCACCCAGATGAAAAAATTGGTGAGATCGGCCCAGAGCAAGACCGCCACCCCGATGGAAAAGAGGATCAGCGTTCCTCCCATGGTGGGGGTTCCTTCCTTCTCCCGATGGTTTTTCGGCCCATCCTCGCGGATGTACTGCTTCACCTGCAAGTCCTTCAGCCTCTGGATCACCCAGGGTCCCAGGAAAAAGGAGATCACCAAGGCGGTGAGAATGGCCAGAATCGCCCGGAAAGTGATGTACCGGAAGACGTTGAAAAAGGAATATTGGGTGTGCAGGGCGTAAAGCAAAGTATAGAGCATCGTTCCGTCCTTCAGGCCCTCCCCCGGACCCCGGCCAGCGCTTGCGCAGCCTCCTCGCGGTCGTCGAAATGAACCTTCTCCCTCCCCAGAATCTGATAGTCCTCGTGCCCCTTGCCGGCGATGAGAACCATGTCCCCCGACCGCGCTGCCCCGACGGCCGCTCGAATGGCCGCTCTTCGATCGGGGATCACCAGGTATCCGGGCTCCTCCCAACCGCCGGCCGGAGGAGGGGTATCATACTTTTTTCGGGCCAAGGGGAAGACCCCCTGCTCGACCTCTTCCAGGATCCTCAAAGGGTCTTCGGTGCGGGGATTATCCGAGGTGATGATTGCCAGGTCGCTCCCCGTCGATGCCACCCGCCCCATTTCCGGTCTTTTTCCCCGGTCCCGGTCGCCCCCGCATCCGAAAACCACGATGAGCCTCCCCCCCGGGGCCGGACGGAGCGTCTCCAGGGCTCGCTCCAGCGCGTCCGGCGTGTGGGCATAGTCAACGAACACCCGCACCCCCTCCCCCCCCGGGACCCGTTCGAGCCTTCCGGGCACCCGCCTGAGCCCGGCAATTCCCGCAAGAATGGCCCGGGGCGACACCTCCAGGACTTCGGCCACGCTGGCCGCCGCCAGGAGGTTGTAGAGGTTGTGCCGACCGATCAAAGGCGACTCCCCTTCCAGGGAACCCCGGGGAGTGATGAATCGAAACTGCAGCCCATCGGGACTCTCTCGATAGCGTTCCGCCCAGAGGTCCCCCCTTCGCTCCAGGCCGTACCCGAAGGCCGTGCCGCAGGCGATTCGCCGCAGTCCTTCGCCCTTCGGATCGTCCAAGTTGACGACGGCAAAGCGCCTTTCTTTCTTGCTCTCCCGAAGGCACTGGGTGAAGAGGAGCTGCTTGGCCCGAAGATATTCGTCCATGGACCGGTGATAATCCAAATGGTCCCGGGTGAGATTGGTGAAAAGGGCCACGTCGAAATCGCACCCCCGGACTCGCTGCAGGTCCAGCGCATGGGAGGAAACCTCCAGGACGGCGTGGGTGACGCCGGCCTCCCGCATGTCCCGGAGATGCCTCTGCAGGTCCAGGGATTCGGGCGTTGTGGTGGGAGCGGGAAAGACCCTCCCCTGGAACCGGTAATTGACCGTCCCCATTACCCCCACCTTCAATCCGGCTTTGGCCAGAATGGATTCGAGGAGGTAGGAGGTCGTGGTCTTGCCGTTCGTGCCGGTGATCCCGATCAGCGTGAGAGAAGCGGCCGGGTTCCCATGGAAGGCCGCGGCGAGTCGGGCCAGAGCCTCCCGCACGTCGGGAACCACGACCTGGACCGGCCCTTGGACCTCCAAGGGTCGGTCCACAAGAAGGGCCCGGGCCCCCCGGGTTAAGGCATCCGCCACGTATCTCGTCCCGTCGTCCTTTAACCCCCGGATGGCTGCAAAGAGGAAGCCTTCGTGAACCGCCGCCGAATGATAGGCCAGGCCCTTGACTTCGATCTTCGCATCCCCCCGGATTTCCTTCAGGGGCAGACAGGAGAGGAGGTCTTGCAAAAGCAATTTCTTTTTCGATCCTTGCGAAGAGTTGATTAATTATACTCCTTTTTCCCCCGGGGGTGAAAAGCCGTCCATCGCAGTAAGTTCCCCTTTCCAAGTTGCCGGCCAAGGGCGCCCGGTCCAAAATGGAAGAAGGAGGCCTGCGGCCGGAAGCCCTCAACTCATCGGCGAAAATTTAACCACCCCGCGGGTCTGCCCCTGAAGGACATAACCCGGGGGCGGGTTCTGGGAAACGGCCTTTCCGCTCCCCACCAGTTTCAGGTCCAGCCCCAGGCGCTGGGCGGTCAAGACCACCTGTCTCAAGGATTTTCCCGAAAAATCGGGCATGACTCCGGGTTCCTCGGTGGCCTCGGTCGGCCCCGGCTGGATTGCCGGATGAGCGGTCCTTTCTTCCCTAACCGGGTTTATGGCCGCTCCGGCTCTAACCAGGTAGGTCACTCCTTTGGGATAGACTCCCATGTAGGGAAGGATCTGCTCGCCGATCGCCTTGAAAGCCGGGGCGGCGACGATCCCCCCGTAGCTGCTGCCTTGGGGCTCGTCGATGATCACGGTTATGACCACCTGGGGATTATCCGCCGGGGCGAACCCGAAGAAAGACGCGATTCGCTTGTCCGAGTACCCCCGCCCATGGGCCAGGGCCTTCTGGGCCGTTCCCGTCTTACCCGCCGATTCGTAACCGGCCAGGCGGGCCGCCTTTCCGGTTCCCCCTTCATCCATGACCGTCCTGAGAATCCTCGCCACCGTGCTGGCCGTCTCGGCCGAAACCACCCGACGAACGGCCTTGGGACGGTTTTCCTGCAGAAGCTTGCCGCTCGAATCCTTGACCGCCTTCACCGCGTAGGGCTTCATCAAAACTCCCCCGTTGGCAATTGCGGAGAGGGCGGCGGTGAGCTGAAGGGCGGTGGTGGAAATGCCCTGTCCGAAGCTGATGTTTGCCAGCCCGACCTCGGACCAGGTGTTGGGGGGGGCGAGAAATCCCGGGACCTCCCCGGGTAGGTCAATTCCGGTCTTAGCCCCGAACCCGAAATTCTTCAGGTAGCGGTGCAGCTTGGTCCTTCCCAGCTTCCGCCCCACCTTGCTGGCTCCGATGTTGCTCGAGACCTTAATGATATCGGCGAGGGATAGCCATCCATGCCTGTGCGTGTCGTGGATGACCTTCCCCCCCACCGGGTAAGCCCCGTTTTCGCAGAAGAACATCTCCTTGGGGGCCGCCGCCTGCTCTTCCAGGGCAGCGGCCAGGAGAAAAACTTTGAGGGTGGACCCGGGCTCGAAGCTGTCGGTAACCGCACGGTTCTTGCGAACCTGGGCAGGAGCGCCGGAAAAATGGTTGAGGTCGAATGAAGGCTCTACCGCCAACGCCAATATTTCGCCCGTCCTGGGGTTCATCACCACGGCCATCCCCCCGTGGGCGGATGAGGTTTGAACCGTCCTTTTCAATTCTTTTTCCACCGCATACTGGAGGTTCTTGTCGAGGGTCAGGATGACATCGCTGCCGTCCAGGGACTGGCGGGCGGGTGCGGTCTGGGGAGTGAAGGGCCGCCCGAAAGCATCCTTGGAGATGACGATGTATCCGGGTTCCCCGCGGATGAATTCATCGTAGCCGAATTCGACCCCCTCCAACCCCTCGCCATCCAGGCCGGCAAAACCGATGATATGGGCTCCCAATCCCCCTTGGGGATAGAACCGTTTGGTTTCCTTCAGGAAGGCGACTCCCGAGATATCGTATCGCTCGATGGCCTTCCTCTGCTCCGGGCTGATCCCCCTCTGCAGCCAGAGGAAAGGTTCTTCTCCTCTCAGCTTGGTCAGGAGGGTGACGGGTTTTTTCCCCAGCACGGGAGCGATCTTCTGGGCCACTTCCCGGGAGTTTTCCAACTTGGCCGGCTGGGCAAATACCGAGTCCACTTCCACGCTGATGGCCAGCTCCTCCATCTTCCGGTCGTAAATAATCCCCCGTTTAGGGATGAGCGGGACAATTTTCTGCGACTGCCGCTGGGCCAGCTCGGCCAGTCTCTGGCTCTGGACGACCTGGAGCTGATAGGCGCGCCCGAGGACGACCAAAAAAAGGAAAGAGAATAGGCAGAGGAGCAGGGTGATACGGAAGCGGAGCCATGTCGGAGGGGGCTCTTTCATCGAACGATGATCAACTGTTCCTTTTGCGGGATTCCCAAACCCAGTTGTTGCTCGGCCCATTTCTCGATGCGGCTGGGGGCTTTGAGCGCCGCGAGTTCCAGACGGAGACGCTTATTTTCCTGGAGGAGCGTTTGTTCTTTTCGGATGGCCTGGGAGGTTGCATATCCGAGGGAAAGGATCTGATGATGGGACCAGACATAAAAAAGAGAACTCCCGATGAACAACAGAGCCACCACCAGGACCACGAAGATCAGGTTGCGGTTGACTTGCCGGGCGCGGTCCCCGGCCAGGGGTACCGGCTTTTCCTCCAGGTCGCTGCCGGGGGATAAAGGGGAAATTCTTTTGGAGATGGCTTCAGCCAAGATTCCCTCCTTGCCTTAATTTTTTTCCACGGCCCTCAGTTTGGCGCTGCGCGCCCTGGGGTTCCGAAAAACCTCTTCCCCCGAAGGCGCCACCGGCTTGGGGGTTAGAAGGGCGAAGGGTTTTTCTTCTCCCCTCCCGCCCCGGGTCCACCGGCGGAAATGGTTCTTTACGATGCGGTCCTCCAGGGAATGATAGGAGATAATGCACAGCCTTCCCCCAGAGCGCAGGAGGTCCGGCGCCGCCTCGAGAAAGGCCTGGAGGTTCGCCAGCTCTTCGTTCACGCGGATGCGCAGAGCCTGGAAGGTCCTCGTAGCCGGGTGAATTCGCCCCCTGGACCCGGGTACGGATTGCTCGATGGTTTTCACCAGGTCGCCCGTGGTGCGGATGGGGGACGTCCGCCGCCGGAGGATGATATTTCGGGCGATCCTCCGCGCCCACCGTTCCTCTCCATACTCCCGGAGGAGCGCTTCCAGGTCCGCGGGGGAAAGGCTCATCACGATCTCTTGAGCCGTGATGGGTCTCTCCCGATTCATGCGCATGTCTAAAGGAGCGTCCCACCGAAAGCTGAATCCCCTCTCCCGGCTCTCCAGCTGTTCCGTGGAAACTCCCAGGTCCAGAAGGATTCCATCGACCGCAGCAATGGAGAGAGTTTTTAGCAGGCAAGGCAGATTCCGGAAATTTTCCTTCCTCAAAACGGCCCTATCTCCGAAAGCGCCCAGGTTCTTCCTGGCCCGTTCGACGGCCTCCTCATCCCAATCCAGACCGATCAACCTTCCCGTAGGAGAGCTTCTTTCCAGAATTTCGCGGCCGTGCCCCCCCCCTCCTAGGGTTCCATCCACATAAATCCGGCCCGGCCTGCAATCCAGGTACTGGATAACCTCGGCGAGCAGGACCGGCAGATGGCCGCGCTCCTCCATGGTCTAAAGGCCCAGGCCCGCCAGGGTTTCGCCCATCTTTTCAAAATTTCCATCCCCTTTGCGAATCGTTTCGAAAAACCGTTCCTTGTTCCAGATTTCGAACTTCTTGAGCATCCCGGCAAAGACCACGTCCTTTTCCAACTGGGCGTGAGACCGCAGAATGGGCGGGATCAGGACGCGGCCGAGTTTGTCGATGGGACACTCCAAGGCTCCGGAAATGTAGATCCGCTGAAAGGCTTTGACATCTTTATGCACCAGGGACATGGAGCTGACCTTTTCTTCCACCTTGACCCACTCCTCATAAGGAAAAGCCACCAGACAGGGATCCTCCAAGTCGGTGGTGATGATCAACCGATCATCATATTTTTCCCCCAGAAGCTCCCGGAATTTGGCCGGGATGGATACCCTTCCCTTGGGGTCTATGGTATGCTCGAACCTGCCCCTGAACATATCTCAGTTACCTTGATTCTCCAGATTATTCCCTTATATGCCTTTATTTACCCTTTTATACCACCTTATGGTCAATATACGGGGTTATCGCCATGATGTCAAGAAATTTTATTTATTTTTTCTTATTTTTTTAAAGAGATGGGATAGGATTGGGGGTTTCCCCTGAAATTAATGAACGAAAATGTATATTCATTTTTTTGACTATTAGAAGTACCCTTATTTTTTCCCTTTCTTCTGGTACTTGGCGACGGCTAAGTTGTGCTCCTGAAGGGTGCTGGAAAAAAAATGAGTGCCGTCATTCTTGGAGACGAAATAGAGGTAATTCACCTCCGCGGGATACAACACCGCCTGCAAGGATTTGAAACCCGGATTGGCGATCGGCCCTTTGGGAAGGCCGCTTATGATGTACGTATTGTAAGGGGTCCTCCGCTGTAAATCCCCCCGGGTAATCGAACTCCGCTTTTCCTTCAATCCGTAGACGGCCGTGGGATCGCTCTGCAAGGCCATTCCCCGGTTCAGGCGGTTGTGGAAGACGGCGGCAATGAACCTTCGTTCCTGATCGTCCCTGGCCTCCTTCTCGATCATGGAAGCCAGGATGACCACCTCTCGGCGGCTCAGGCCCATCTCCTCCGCTCTTCTTGCCAGAGAACCCCAAACGGTTTTAAACCGGGACACCATCTGCCGAATCACCGGCTCTTCGCCCAGGCCTTTGGGGAAATTATAGGTGTCCGGGAAAAGGTATCCTTCCAGGCTGTCTCCTTCCAGGGCCAAGGATTGGATCAAGTCCGGGTCTCGCACCTTTTCCAGGAACAGCTTTTGAGAACAGACTTTGGCCCGGTCCAAAATCTCTCCGATCTGGTAAAGGTTGTGACCCTCCGGGATGATGATGGGGTATTGAATAACCTCCCCCCGGATCAGTTTGGAGAGAACGGTGCCGGGGGTCATCTGGGTGTGGACTTCGTATTCCCCCGCCTTCACTTTGGAGAGGGACCCTTCGATCCGGGCCAAAAGGTAAAAGCTCCTCCGGTCCCGGATGATCCCCTGGTCCTCCAGAATCCGGGCGATCTCATGAAAGCTCTTTCCCGGGGGGATCACCACGACCTTCGTATCCTTGGTCAAGCTGGCAGGGGCCCAAAAATGGAGGTAGATGGTGGCCAATAAGACCGCGACCATTCCTCCCAGGGTGATGAAAAGGTCCAGGCCCCTCTCCTTGCACCACTCTCTCAGGTAACGTTGCGGTTTGATCGGTTGGGGATTCGGTTTGGCCATTTTTCTGGACCCAGGCATGGAGCGAACAAAAATCGATCTTCCTTAAAATTTTAGAACCCCAAGCATACGCCGTCAATGTTTTTCCACCTTGCCGCTCCCGGCTCCAATCGTCGGCCCCGGGGGGGAGGTTACTGGCGGGCGGTTCCCCGGACTTCGGCCCGAGGCGGAAAGCGGGTTCGCCCGGACCAATCGGCCGGTCCATTCCGCAGTGGACGGGGATTTGGTGTTTGCCCTTTCCGCAGGAGACGGAACCGCGGATGTGAATGCCGTAGGCCTGATGGCGGAGGAGCCGGTCGCCGTGGCCGTGCTTCGGGCAATCCGGCAGGCGGACGGGCTGGGGTTTTTGACGGCCTTTAAAGACTTGGTTCGAACTTCGGGGAAGAAGACCGATTGGGATTCTTCATGCGGCGGGCGCACGGTCTAACGCTTGAGGGAATCATTACTTATTCCTTTTCAGGGTGTACTCCGCGATGGCCAGGAGCGCCTCTTTCTCCGGGGCGGGGGAAAATACGGATAGGGAATTCCTCCCCTGGTTCACATAGTCCGCCGCTCGATTTACCGTGTAGCCGATTCCCCCGGAATCCTGCACCGCCTGCATGACGAAGCGAAGGTCCTCTTCGGTGCGGTCCCGGTTCCGGATAACCGCCCGGAGGCGGTCTTGGCCCTCCGCCGGGGCGGTCCGGAGGGCGTGGATTAGGGGCAGGGTGACTTTTCCTTCGCTCAAATCCTTGCCGATGGTCTTGCCCAGGGTTTTTTCTTCCGCAATGTAATCCAAGGTATCGTCCATGAGCTGGAAGGCGATGCCCACGTTCAGGCCGAAAGCGGCCAGGGCCTTTTCCTTCTCTTGCGGGACCCCTCCCAGGATCCCCCCGATTCGGCAGGCGGCGGAGATCAATACCGCGGTTTTATTGATCACCACGTAGCGATAATCCTCCTCGGTCGTCTCCGGGTTGCCCATCTTCGTCAGTTGCATCACTTCCCCCTCGGCCATGCGGGTCGTGGCTTGGGATATGACCTCCAGAATCGGCAGATTTCTCTCGCCGACGATCATGGAAAAAGCTTTGGTGAACAGGAAGTCCCCCACCAGCACGCTCGCCCCGTCCCCGTAAACGGAATTGGCCGATGCCAGTCCCCGCCGCAGGAACGCCCGGTCCACCACGTCATCGTGGAGAAGGGTCGCCGTGTGGATGAATTCGATGGAACTCGCCAGGGGCACGGCCCGGGGTCCGGAATGGCCGCAAAGACGGGCGCTCAGGAGCAGCAAGAGCGGCCGAAACCGTTTGCCCCCGCTGGAGATGAGGTACCGGCTCACGGTGGGAATCATGGAAATCTCGGAGAAGAAATTTCTGGCCATATCGGCCTCGACGGCCTTCATCTCCTCCTCGACCAGTTGGATGGCTTGTTCGAAATTCAAGAGCCCTCTCCGCAATAAGATTCGGTCCCCGGGTTCGAAAGAAAAACATCCCCTCCGGAGAGGGGACCGACCGTTCGGCAAAAAATCCTTTTCCCTCTCTCCCGAGGAAGGGAATCGAAAAAGCCAAGCTTCCCCTTCCCGCTCAGAAGGGGATATCCTCTTCCTTCGGGGCGGGAGGAGCATATTCCGCATCCGGTTCCTTGGTTTTTCGTTCCCCCTCGCCCGATCCTCCCAGCATTCGCATTTCCGTGGCTTCGATCTCCGTGGTGGTCCGCTTGTTCCCGTCCTTGTCTTCCCAGGCCCGGTTACGGATCTTCCCTTCGATGTAGACCAGTCTCCCCTTGCTCAGATATTCCCCGCAGATCTTCGCCAAGTTCCTCCAGGCGACGATCCGGTGCCATTCCGTGCGCTCCTCCTTCTCTCCGTTCTTGTTGGTCCACATTTCGCTGGTGGCGATCCGGAAATTGGCCACTTCCGCCCCGCTGGGAGTGTAACGAATTTCCGGGTCTGCTCCCAATCTGCCGATGAGGATCACTTTGTTGACCACCCCAACCCCCCCTTCTCCGGGCCTTCCCCGGCACTGGGCCCGGCCCATCCCCCCGTTTCCGGGATTCTGCCGGACTCCGCGATATTTCCACCCAACAAGTGCATAAATATTCTCTGTAAGCGCTTCCGCAGCCCCGATTCCATTGGGTCAAAATACGTTCCAGACATTGTTACAGGATTTCACCGCTGGTGACCTTTGGCCCCCCTTTAGGAAAGGGGGGCGGGGGGGATTTCTGACCCCGGCTCTCCAAGAAAATCCCCCCTTTTTCAAAGGGGGGTATTTTTGCATCATTTAGGTCCATTGAAGCGAATTCTATCATTGAGGCGAAGGAAGTCAAGGCCTTATTGGAAATTCGAAACCGCGATTGACAGGATTCGCGGAATCGAGTATGAATAATCTTCCTGCATGATGCAAGGATGGATGGAGGTTCATGTTCCGGACGATTTTCTGCTATGCCGTCTTCTTCATAACCACGGTGGTTCTGGGGACGGTGGCCATCTTTCTTTCTCTCTTTGATTCCTCCGGGAACATTCCCCATGTTGTTGCCCGCCTATGGGGCAAGGTCCAACTGGGCACCACCGGGACGCGCGTCCGCATTCAAGGGTTGGAGAACATCGATCCCCGCAAAAGCTACATCCTGGTTTCCAACCACCAGAGCACCTTTGACATCTTCGCCCTCCTGGGATACCTTCCCATCCAATTCCGCTGGACGGCCAAAGCCGAGCTGTTCCGGACGCCCTTCATGGGCTGGGCCATGTCGCGCATCGGCTACATTCCCATCGAGCGCGACAGCCCGAAGAAGGCTTACCGCAGCATGCTCCGGGCCGCGGAAGTGGTCCGCAAAGGGGTGTCGGTGATCATCTTTCCCGAAGGAACGCGCAGCCCGGACGGAAATTTACAGCCCTTCAAAAAAGGGGTTTTTCTCATCGCCCTGAAATCCCAGGCCCCCATCCTCCCCATCACCATTCAGGGAGCCTCGCGGATCATGCGCAAGGGCGACTGGCGCGCCTATCCCGGAGACGTGCGGATCCAAATCGACCCCCCCATCGATACCGCCGGAATCCCCCCCCAGGAAGAAGAACGGCTCTCCCAGCGGGTCCGCGAGACCCTGATGAAAAATCTCGCTTCTCCCTGATTGACTCGGGGTTTTGATTGGCATAGACTAATTCTGACTTTCAACCAAGGATAGGAGAGGAATGGGCTTTCCGAAGGGGATCAAAAAATTCGCCACCGTGCAAACGGCCAAGGCGGCTCTGAAAATTCTGCCCCGCATAAGCGAGAAGAACCTTCTTCGCTTCCCCCTGGTCCGCAGGGGCATGGAATCCCCCATGATTTCCAAGTACCCGGAGGGCAAGGAGTTCTTCAAAAGTCTCCTCCTTCATGGACGGAGAGCGGCGGAGCGTTGTTCGAAACCCTGCCTGGATAAATTCGCCCGGAATTTGATCGTGAATGAGTTTATCACCGCCACTCCCCAGCGGGAGGAATTTCAATCCCGGTACGGTTTCGATCCCCCCTTCTTCATCGTCCTCAGCCCTACCATGCGCTGCAACCTTTCCTGCTACGGGTGCTACGCCGGCCAGTACGAAAGGGGGGAAGACCTGGACGCGGGCCTGATTCATCGAGTGCTCCGCGAGGCCCAGGAATTGGGGGTCTATTTCCTGACCGTCTCCGGGGGAGAGCCCTTCATCCGCCCCGATCTCCTCGACATCTTCGCGGCCCATGGCGACCAGTATTTTCAGGTTTATACCAACGGGACGCTCATCGATCGAAAAACGGCCCAGGCCCTATCCCGGATGGGGAACGTTCTGCCGGCCATCAGCGTGGAGGGATGGGAGAAGGAAACCGACGCCCGCCGGGGCCGGGGGGCGTTCCGGAGGATCGTGGAAACCATGTCGCTCCTGCGCGAGGAGGGCGTCCTCTTCGGGTTTTCGGCCACCGCCACCCGGCTGAACAGCGAAGTGATCATCAGCGACGAATTCGTGGATTTCTGGGCCGGGCAGGGATGTTTCATCGGGTGGTTCTTTAATTACGTTCCCATCGGCAAAAACCCCGATATGGACCTCATGCCAACCCCCGAGCAAAGGATTCACCGAAGATTGACCGAACTTCGGCCCCGGGTGCCCCTCATTCTGGTCGATTTCTGGAATGACGGGCCCCTCGTGGGAGGGTGTATCGCCGGGGACCGGTATTTCCACATCAACAACCGGGGGGATGTGGAGCCCTGCGTTTTCATCCACTTCTCGGTGGATAACATCCGGGAGAAATCATTAAGCGAGATTCTCGACTCCGAGTTTTTCCACGCCTTTCGCCGCCGCCAGCCCTATTCTCCCAATTTCTACCGCCCCTGCATGATCATCGATCACCCCCATCTCCTCCGGGAGGTGGTGGAGCAAACCGGGGCCGGTCCCACCCATACGGGGGCGGAAACCCTCCTCACCGATTGTGCGGGAGGGCTCGACGGGTATGCCGCGGCGTACGGAAAACTGGCCGACCAACTTTGGGGGGAACAGTTCCCTTCGAGGCCGGTCGGTTCAGTCGGGGCGATTCATCCGGACCGAACCTCAACCCCCCCGGGGTTGAAATCGAAAATGTAAGCCGGGAGCCGGTCCTGCCGTGAGAGGACGGCCCCGAGCTTCCATTCCATGACGAACTTGCCAAGAAGGAGGAAGGAAGATGATGGAGTTCACTTTGAGCAAGAAACCCCTGCATCACAACCCCAGTTGCGCTTATTGCGGACGGGTGTTCAACGAAAAGGGCCTGAACCTTCAAATTACGATGGACCGGAAGGTCGTGGATTTCCCCCTGTGCCAGCCCTGCTTTGATCAACTGCCCCGGTTGCAGGCCACGGTGAGCCTCGAGACCGGGTCGGCCCGGATCAAACGGTGAGCCGGCTTCCGCATCCGTATGGGGTCCGATCTTGAAGAGGGGGAACATTCGGGTATGACCACCAAGGGAAAAGAACCAAACCGTACGAAGGACCTGGAGAAGAAGCTGAAGCTACAGGGCAAGCTCGCCTGGGATCGACTGGACGAAAAGGAGCGAAAAGAGGTTTTTCGTTTTGCCGAAGGATATAAAAAGTTCCTGGACCGGGCCAAGACCGAGCGGGAGGCCGTTCAGGAGATCCTGAACGCCGTTAAGGGGTCCGGTTACCGCGACCTATCCCGCGGCGGGGGCGGGAACAAATTCTACTCCATCAATCGGGAGAAGTCCATCGCCTTGGCCCTCCTGGGAAAGGCTCCTCTGGCCGAAGGCCTGCGCATCATCGTCTCTCACGTCGACTCCCCCCGGGTGGACCTCAAGCAGAACCCGCTGTACGAAGAGAGCGACCTTGCCCTTTTTCGGACCCATTACTACGGAGGGATCAAGAAATACCAATGGGTGGCCATTCCCTTGTCCCTGCATGGTTTGGTCGTAAAAGGGGACGGGTCCCTTCTTCCCATCCAGGTGGGCGAAAGTCCCGACGACCCGGTCCTGGTCATCAACGACCTGTTGCCCCATCTCTCCGGCAAGACTCAAGATCAAAAGAAACTAGCGGAAGGGATTGAGGGAGAAAAGCTCACGGCCCTGGCGGGCAGCCTCCCTTATTCCGACGGAGAAGCGAAGGAAAGAATCAAACTGCGGCTCATGGAGCTCCTCCACGAAAAATACCGGCTGGTGGAAGAGGACTTCACCAGCGCCGAGCTGGAATTGGTCCCGGCCCTGAAAGCGAAGGATGTGGGCCTGGACCGAAGTTTGATCGGAGCCTACGGGCAGGATGACCGGGCCAGTGCCTACACTTCCCTCCAGGCGGTTCTTTCCCTGAAAAATCCGCCCCGCCCGGTCCTGGCTCTCTTTGCCGACAAGGAAGAGATCGGCAGCGAAGGAAACACCGGCGCCCAATCACTTTTCATCGAAGAAGTGGTCCGCGGAATGATCGAGCGGTCGGCGGAATCCCCCTCCGAGACCCTGGTCAAGCGAGTGCTGGCCCGTTCCAAGGCGATCTCCGCCGACGTGGAATCGGCCCTGGACCCCAACTACCCGGAGGTTCACGACAAGCAGAATGCCGGCCGCATCGGCTACGGGGTCTGCCTGGAGAAATTCACCGGCCACCGGGGAAAGGCCGGGGCTTCCGACGCCCGGGCCGAGTACGTGGGCGAAATCCGGCGAATCTTCAACGCCCATAACGTGGCCTGGCAGATGACCGAGATCGGTAAGGTGGATGAGGGAGGAGGGGGGACGGTGGCCAAATACCTGGCCGTCTACGGCATGGACATCATCGACTGCGGGGTCCCGGTCCTATCCATGCACTCCCCCTTCGAGGTAACCTCCAAAGTCGATATTTACGAAGGGTACAAGGCGTACCTGGCTTTTCTATCGAGTCCCTGAAAAACCGGGAGTCGAGAGTTGGGAGTCGTAGGTCGTGGGTCTTAACCCCTCCCAACTCCCACCTCTCAACTCCCGATTACGTCGCTGGGTGGGCGTAAGATTATTTCAATGGCCTTCCTCGGGCACACCAGGGCGCACCGCCCGCAGCCCCGGCAATTCTCCCCTACCACGGCCTTTCCGTCCCGCAACTGCATGGCCTGGATGAAGCACCGTTCCACACAGATGCCGCATCCGTCGCAGGACTCCCCCACCCGGACCTCCAGCCCTTCCAATTTCCGGAGGCCCCGGGCGGCCTCTTCCGGAAGGAATCGGTAGATTTTGAAATAGCAGCAGCAGTCGCAGCAATGGCAAATGGTTACCAGTCGGTCCTTTTGTTTGACCCCCAGCCAGAGGGAGTCCCACCTCAAGGTCCCTGCCATGGGAATCAGCCCGAGTTGGATTGCCCTGCGGTGATGGGCCAGGGTTTCCTCCACCGTGGCCTGCCGCCCGAGGGAAGGGTCGATTTCCCTGGCGCCCTCTCCCAGGAAAAGGCACCCGATGTCGGGCGAAAAATTTCTGCAGGGAGTCAGGGAACGACAGAGGCATCGATGGAGGATGAAGCGGAAGGAGGATTCCCGGATGAGGTTTTCCACCACTTCGCCGGGCAGGACCGTACTTTCGGGGGCCTTCACATCCGCCTGCACCGGGAGGTAATGGGCCCGGTCCCCCTTGAAGGTCCGCTTCATCCACCGGCCAAGCAGGGGCCACTTGACCATCCCGGCCATAAAAAACCGAAATGGCCAAAAAAGGGTGATCATTTTAATCTGCCAGGCGGGACGACCCATAATTGTTAGAAGAAAAAATCCGAAATCCGAAGCCCGAAATTCGAAACCAAGAGGGATGCAACCAAACTAGCAAATCCACGGGGGAAGGACAAGGCTATTATTTTCGAACCCGGTCTTTTCATTCCGAAATCCGCGCTCCGCATTCCGAATGGCCCTTGAAAGATTTATCTTGCTCTCCACCTTTAATTGGATATAATAGGCCCAAAAATTCCAGGGAGGGAATTTCAGTGGCCAAAAATAATTTCTGGTCCGTTATGGATTTGGTCAAGGGCCCTCCTTTCCCCCCCAAGATTGTTTCTCCGATTGACTCTGTGGAAATGGTCCTGATCCCCAGGGGTGAATTCACCCAGGGGATCACCGAAAACGAACTCAACCAAGTTTTCATTCTCGACGGGTCTCAAAACCCCGTCTTCATGACCGAAGTCCCGGCCCGCAAGGTCCTCCTGGAGGATTATTACATCGACATCCACCCGGTTACCAACTATCAGTATGGGAATTTTTTAAAGGCGACCGGGCATCGCACCCCCGCTCTCTGGGGAAAGGAGGGTTGGAATGAACCTCTCCAGCCGGTTGTGGGACTGGGATGGGAGGATGCCCGCGCCTATGCGGCTTGGGCGGGAAAGAGCCTCCCCACGGAAGCCCAATGGGAAAAGGCCGCTCGGGGGGTGGACCAGCGCTGGTGGCCATGGGGGAACGATTTCTACCCGGGGTACTGTAACTGCAGCGAATTGGGCATCAACCGGACCACGGACGTGACCCGGTTCCATCAGGGGGTCAGCCCCTACGGCTGTTACGACATGTCCGGAAACGTCTGGGAAATGTGCGAAGGCGCCTGGATCGAGGGGCACCTTCCCATGCGCGGGGGGTGCTTTCTAGGAAGCGCCACTTTCGTCCGCACCACGGTCCGGTGGTCCGCCGAAGACCAGGCGAACGGAGCCCACTGGCTGGGTTTCCGCTGCGTGAAAAACCTGTCTGCGAGGTGAGCCATGGAACCGAAGGAAGTGCTGGATTTTATCTGCCGCCGCAGGAGTGTCCGCCGCTTTCAGAAAAAGACGATCCCCGAAGAGACCCTAACCCTGCTCATGAAAGCAGCCATGGCCGCCCCCAGCGGCAACAATGCCCAGCCCTGGGAGTTTGTCGTGGTCCGGGACCCCAAGATCAAGGAGGACCTCTCCCGCGTTCACAGCTGGGTGTACATGGTCGCCTACGCCCCCGCGGCCATTGTGGTCTTGGGGGACCAAGGCTCGGAATGGTGGACGGATGACTGCGCGGCGGCGACGGAAAACCTCCTCCTGGCGGCGGCCAACCTGGGTTTGGGAACGGTCTGGTGCGGCATAAAAGAGCAGGATGCCAAGACCGTCCGCAAGATCCTGGGGGCTCCGGAAAGGCTGGGAGTCCTCTGTATCATCGCCGTCGGGTATCCCGCTGAATCCCCCTCCCCTCACACGAAGTACCGCAAGGATAAGGTCCATTGGGACCGATTCGGCAAATAAGAAGAGTTTATCGTCGAGGCGGGTTTTAAACCCGCCCCGCAGGATCGGCATTTTGGGGGCCTCCATGAAACGAAATAGATAGAGGGGGCACGAATGCGGTTCTTTCTGCAAAGCGGAGGAAAGGAATGAAGACGCTCACCTCCCGGGAGAGGGTCATTTTGGCCTTGAACCATCAGGAGCCCGACCGGGTGCCCATCGACCTGGGGTCCATCGCTTCCACTATCCGCACGGTGGACGCCTATGACCGGCTGAAGGAATACCTGGGCCTGGCCCTGGATAAAAAAATCCGGCATTTTGCCGACGAGCATGTCATTCCCGACGAGGAAATCATCCGGGCGTTGCACGTGGACACGGTGTACCTCCGGGTGAACGTTCCCAAAAGCTGGAAAAGGGAACGGGTGGATGCCTACACGGTGATCGATGAATGGGGCGTTCCCTGGACCAAAGCGCCCGGCTCCCTGTACACCTTCCCCGGCGCTCATCCCCTGAAAACCGCCGAAATGGAGGAAATCGAAAATTTCCCCTGGCCGGACCCCGACGAACCCAGCCGCTACGAAGGCCTCGGGGAAAAGGCCCAGAAGCTCTTCCGGGAAACGGACTACGCCCTGGTGGCCGAGGGGCTGACCGGGGTGGGAGTCTTTGATATGAGCTGGCACATGCGGGGGATGGAGAATATTTTCATCGATATGCTCCTCCACCCGGAATTCACCGAGGCCCTCTTTCGGAAATTGACCGATTTTTACGTGGGAGTCTACCGGAATTACATGAAGGCCGTGGGCGAATACATCCAGATGGTCATTTATTACGAAGACCTCAGCGGGCAGGACGGCCCCTTGATCTCTCCCGCACTTTACCGCAAGTATGTAAGGCCCTGCCACCGGAGGATCTTCGAGGCCATCCGCGAGAATACGCGGGCCAAAATCTGTGTCCATACCTGCGGGTCGGCCTACGCCTTTTTGGATGATTATGTGGACCTGGGCGTGGATGTGATCAATCCCGTCCAGATCAGCGCCCGGGACATGGACCCCCGGCGCCTCAAGGAAAAATACGGCAAGGTCCTTTCCTTCCACGGGGCGATCGACACCCAAAGGTTCCTTCCCTGGGCGACCCCGGCGGAAATCGAGGAAGAAGCGAGGAGAATGATCCGGACCCTCGGCCGGGGAGGCGGCTATCTCTTCGCTTCCTGCCACAGCATCCAACCGGATGTGTCCCCGGAGAAAATCGTGGCCCTCTTTTCCTCGGCGGTGAAGCACGGGAACTATCCCCTGGATTGAAAAGGCCCTTCCCTTAGGGTGCCGGGACTGGCGAAAAGGAGGTTCGAATGTCTGCCCCATCGAAGGAAGAAACCCTGCTGGGGATCCTGAAAGATTCGGCGGCGAAGAAATACGGAGAGGAACGGGCCCAGGTCCTCGAAGCTTCCCTTCGCGACCTCGCCCGGGCCCTTGCCAGGGTCGAGAGTTACCCTCTTGAAATGGAGGAGGAACCCTCTTTTGGCCGGTAAAGACGGAAAAGGGCATCGAGCAAGGAGCCGAGCGAAAAGACCCCCTGCAGGGTCTTTTGCTCTAGGCTCTATCCCCCGTTATTTTTTGATTTGGAGGTTTTCATGACTGAACCCTATCGCCTCACCCTATCTGAAATGGTCCGTCAGATCGGCCGGAAGAAACTCTCTCCGGTGGACCTTGCCGAATCGCTGCTGAATCGCATCGACCTCCTGGAGCCCTCGATCCAGGCCTGGGTCACCATCGAGCGGCAGAAGGTCTTGGAAGAAGCCCGGCGATGCGCCAAAGAAATTTCCCGGGGGCGGATTCGCGGGCCTCTTCACGGGGTTCCCCTGGGGGTGAAGGATATTTTTTATACGGCGGGGATCAAGACGGGGGGCGGGTCAAAGGTCCTTGCTGATTTTACCCCTTCTTTCGACTCCACCGCCGTCCACCGTTTGAAGCAGGCCGGGGCGATTGTGTTGGGAAAGACGGCAACCACCGAATTCGCCCACGCCGACCCTGCGCCGACCTGCAACCCGTGGAACCGGGAGCACACCCCCGGCGGGTCCAGCAGCGGCTCCGCGGCCGCCGTGGCCAGCGGAATGTGCCCCGGGGCTTTGGGGTCCCAGACCGGAGGCTCCGTCCTCCGTCCGGCTGCTTACTGCGGCGTGGTCGGACTGAAGCCGACCTACGGGCGGGTCAGTCGGTATGGGGTCATTCCCTTCAGCTGGTCCCTGGATCATGTGGGGGTCTTGACCCGAACGGCAGCCGACGCGGCCCTGCTGCTCAGTGTGCTGGCCGGCTTCGATCCCCGGGATCCCACTTCGGGCCGGCAGGAGGTCCCCCAATACACCCGTTTCCGGAAATCCACCCGATCGCCCATCATCGGGGTGGTGGAAGAGTTCTACCGAAAAAACGCCGAAGCCCAGGTATGGGAAAACACCTGGGCGGTCCTGAAGCGGCTGAAAAAAGCGGGAGCTCGAGTGGAGGAAGTGAAGATGCCGGAAAGCTTTGCCGTGGTCCATGATGCCCACCGGGTCCTCATGCGGGCCGAGGGAGCGGCCTTTCACCGCCCCCTTTTCCAAAAGCACGCGGACCTCTACCGCCCCAAACTCCGGGAACTGATCGAGCTCGGAGGCCTGATTCCCGCCGTGGATTACCTGAGCGCTTACCGGATCAAGAGGGAGTTTCGCCGCCATATGGACCGGGTCATGGAGCGATACGACCTGCTGCTGACCCCTACCACTTCTTCGCCGGCCCCGCGGGGCCTCGACTCCACGGGAGACCCCTGGTTTCAGGTTCCCTGGAGCTTCTGCGGGCTTCCGACGATCACCCTTCCTTCGGGCTTGAGCCAGGACGGTTTGCCGCTGGGGGTCCAATTGGCAGGCAGGGCTTACTCCGAGGGGGAACTGCTCGCCTGGGCCCGGTGGTGCGAAAAGGTGCTCGAGGTTTCTCTCACCTCCCCCCTCGATTGATTCCCATCCTTACGATCGAAAGAATAGGGGCTTCCCCACGGGCCATCGCTTCCATCGAAGATTGAAGAATGATAACCAACACCTCTTCGACGGCCGGACATAGGGTATTGGTCTTAGATGCCGAATATTCTCGCATGGACCCGGTCGTGGAAAGGGTCCTGGAGGCCTTTCCTCTTCCCTGGGAGGGAAAGAGGGTCCTTATCAAACCCAATATTCTGGGGCCTTACCCGCCCGAAAAAGGAATTACCACCCATCCGTCCCTGATTCGCTCGCTGGTAAAGGCTCTTCGCAGGAGGGGGGCGACCTGCTGGGTGGGAGACAATCCCGGGATGAGCGGGTACACAGCCAACGAGCGCTGCGCCCGGGTTTCCGGAATTCTGGAAGCGGCAGACGGGGCCTACGTCAATTTCGCCAGGGAGACCGTCCAGGTTTCCGTGGACTCCCGTTTTGTGGATAAACTGGTCGTCTCCCGCGCGATCCTGGAGGCGGACCTGGTCATCAATGTCCCCAAATTCAAAACCCATGTCCAGACCCGGATCACGGGGGCGGTTAAAAACATGTTCGGGATTCTGGCGGGAGCGGAAAAAGCCCGTGTCCACCATGGGGTTCCCCGTCCCAGGCAGTTCTCCGAATCCCTAGTGGATATCTACCGGGTCCGGGTGCCGGACCTTACCCTCACGGATGGGGTGGTGGGGATGGAAGGAAACGGGCCTTCGGGCAAAGACCTTCGCCCCGTGGGAAAGGTGCTGGCTTCCCGGAACGGCGTTTTTCTCGACGGGCTGATGGCCTCGATGATGGGGATGGCTCCCCAAAGCGTGGATCATTTGGATATCGCGCGACAGAAAGGATTGGGAGAGATTGACCCGTCCCGGATGGAAATTCAAGGCTCGTGGGAACCGCTGAAAAATTTCAAAACCCCGGTCTCCTTCCCCAGCCAGGGATGGTTGGGAGCTGCGCTGAACAGGCTCCTGTACCGCCCCCTCATCAAACCCAAGCTGAAAGTGCGCCGGGATCTTTGCACCCGGTGCGAGGTCTGCATCCAGCACTGTCCGGCCCAGGCCCTCTCCCTCCGCGACTTTCCTTTCCTGGATGAGAGGAAGTGCATCTCCTGCTATTGCTGTTACGAACTCTGCCCGAGCCAGGCCATGGAATTAACCCGCTGGATGCGATGGGCTACCCAGTCCAAGAAATAGTCTCGGGTTTCAAGTTTCGAGTTTCAGGTTAAAGAAAAGACAATCCCCAAAGCGAAGCTCAAACCTGAAACTTGAAACTCGAAACTTTTTTATCAGATTCCTCGGGATAGACGTTGGGCGAGGAACCGGGGAAGGCCGGCTTTGAGGATCTTCTTCTGGGCGGATGGCACATCGTAGCCCACCCTCCATAGCCGGTATTTCTTTTCCGCTTCATCATAAACCCCGTAGGCAGCCTGGGGATCGCCGTCCCGGGGCTGTCCCACGCTTCCCACGTTGATGAGATAGCGAACCCCGGGAACCAGGACCGCCTCCTGCTCCTCGATGACCCGCACTTCCGAATCCTTTTCCTTGGCCAAAATCAAAGGCCGGTGGGAGTGGCCCATAAAGGCCA
>JACAEW010000033.1 GCA_013388675.1 Syntrophaceae bacterium
CGGGATGCCGCCCTGGGCCCGGCCAACTCTCTTCCGGCAGGGGCAGACCCGGGAAGCTCAAAATCTTCCTCAAGCACCCACTCGATTGGGAGAAGACCCAGTTTTTTTAAGCACCGCATTTCTTAGCCTGGGAAACAAACAAGCGACAGGTGAGGATATTTCGATCGGTTGGCAGGTTGGAATTCCGGATTTGAGGATTTTTACGGGCGGTGTCGGGTCGATTGGAGCACAGCCCGCATGAACCAAGAACAAAAATGCGGCCCAAGATAGGCCTAGGATTTTCAACCCCCGCATTTTTCCACCCGCCTTTCCGACCTGACCTATCCTTCATGAGAGAATTGGGCAAAAGGGGCAACGGTCGTTCGGCTACCCAGAAACTGCCGCAAATCAGAAGGCCGAAGGACAACCTGGCAACCCCATTGCCCGGCGCTCACCGCGATTTCGGGCATGCCCAAAATGGATTGGTCCATAACCACCGGGAGGGGACGGTGGGTTCCGATGGGGCTGACTCCTCCGATAAAATAACCGGTAATCTTCGGCACTTCTTCCCGCCGGGCCATATCCACCTTCTTTTCGTTTATCGCCCTGGCCAGAGCTTTCAGGTTGACCTGGCGATCCCCCGGGCAAAGGGCAAGGTAGTATTTATGGGACGCTCCCTGAACCAAAAGAGTCTTTACGACTTGAGCGAGGGGGAAACCGGTCTCCCGGGTGACTTCCTCCGCCGATTTTTCCTCCGCCTGGAAGCTCATCACCCGATAGGGCACCTTCGCCGCTGACAATTCCCTGAGCGCTCGGGTAAAAACTTCGCCTTTGATGTTGGATGGTTTCGTCATGGCTCTGGAAACCCGAAACCCGCAAACGGAAACTCAAGGTTTGCGGAAAGGGTCTTGGAAGCCCAACAGGTCCACGTTTCCGACCTCTTTGCTCTGACATAAAACCTTAAAGAGGGTCCCCATTCCCCCCGGAATTAATAAATTCCTCATGGCCAATTTGTTCTTCAGAAAACCCGGGTCGGAGTTTCCCGGCGAATCCCTTTCCAGGTTTTCCAGGTCCTGGAGCAATCCCAGGGAAACCAGGAACTTAAATTGTTCGGCATAGCCGACTGTCTGAAGACCGAGGGCTTCGCCTTTTTTCATCAAGGCGGTAAAATTCACGTGGGCGGTTATATCCTGATTCCCGATGCGCTCATAGGGATTGGAAGAGGTGGTGTGACGGAAATAACAAAGCAAGGTTCCGTCCCTCCGGGAAGGTTCATACAGCTCGGCGGCGTCAAATCCATAATCGATGGTCAGGATGAATCCTTTCCGGAGGACTCGAAAGGCCCTCTCGATCCATTCCAGAGCCTTCAAGTTCACCTCCGCACGCTGGCCCTCTACCAGGGGGACCCCGTAGAGAACAAAATATTTTTCCAGGGCTGGATTGGAACGAGGACCGAAGACCTCTTGGAAGGAATCCAGACCGCAAGCAACATAAATTTCCCACAATTTCCCATCTTTTTTCTGCACCCGGTGGACGGGAAAGGCGTCGATCAATTCATTGGATAAGAGGCAACCGATCCTGGCCGGGCTTCGGTCGAAAAGGCCTTGCGGGTCCAGCCATTCCACCTTTTTTTCTTGAAGAAAGGGAGAGAGAAGGGACCTTTGCTTTTCTCTTCCCGCGGGGCTGATATCGGCCAGAACATAATCCAGGCTGCGGTAAAAATCCCCCAACTGGGTGCGGCAGTAAGTTAGAATGTCCGAACAGAGAAGCCCCTTTCCTGGACCAAACTCCACCAGGGTGAAGGGGGCCGGACGACCGAGGATTTCCCACATTTGGCGGAGTTGACGGGCAAGGAGCTGCCCAAAGATCGGATGCACATGGGGGCTGGTATAGTAATCCCCCCCGGGCCCGGTCTTTTCCCGCTTGGAATGATAATACCCTTCGCCCGGATGGTAAAGAACGAGGTCCATGAACTCGACAAAGGGGATCGGACCCCCCGCCCGGATGCGTTCGCGGAGAATCTTCACCAATTCCTTGTTTTCCGGCTCTTTCATGTATGGTATTATAACCCACTTTCGCAGGAATCAGTTTCAAGTTTCAGTTTCCCGGTTGCCGGTTTGGACCCTGGGGGAGGGAAGGGTTCTTTCTTTTGAACGATTCGGCAGGCAACGGGTAACCAGGGCCCTTCGGGGAGGTGGCGTGAGAAGGAAAGAATTCGAGGTTAAAGACCGGCAGAGGATGGAGGAAGTCCTGAAAAGGGCGGATGTGGGATATTTGGCTTTCCATGGGCCGGACGGCTGGCCGAGGATTACGGCCCTGAATTTTTGGTACGATGGAAGGATTCTGTGGCACGGGGCCTTGGCCGGGGAGCGCTTCGAATGCCTGAAACGGGACCCGCGGGCGACTTTCTCCGCCGTCTCCCTCCAGCTCTATCTCCCCTCCCACCTCCTTTCCGAGGAAAACGCCACCTCGGCCACGGCGGCCTTCAAATCCGTGGCGGTGCGCGGTCGGGTCGTGTCCATCGATGAATCGGGAGAAAAATGCTCCATCCTGAACCAACTCATGCAAAAATACCAGCCCGAGGGGAGGTTTAAAAAAATAACCCCCCAAGACCCTCTCTATTCCAAAATCCTAAACGCCACCGGGGTTTTTGCCCTGAACGTGGAAGAGATGTCCGGGAAATTCAAATTCGGGCAGAATAAATCCAAGGAGGACCGGGAGAAGATCGCGGGCCTGCTGAAAAAACGCGGTTCCGCCCTGGAGAGGGAGGTGGCGGAAGAGATTCTGAAGACCCTCTGAACAATCCCGGATTTGGGGTTGCGCCTTAAACCACCCGGGATTCAGGTCTATTCCGCGCTTCGTGCCGGGCAAGGCAGAATTTGGAATGGGAGTGCCGCGCGCCCCTAAAAAAAACCGGAATTGAATCCTGGTTTTTTCGGGCGTAGAATAAAGCAGGACAAACCGGGATTGCCCAGGCTTTTCTCATAAAAGGAGACTCCCCATGGCTGATGCGGACGACAAAAATCCAGATGAAATCTTGAAGAAAAAACTGAAATCTTTTTTCGCTCCCCCAGACCCGAAGAAAAGGGAAGAAAAGTTGCCCCCCAAGGCCCACTTCAGCATCTGGTATTTCCTGGTCATCTTTCTTCTGATCAGCCTGATTCAGAACTACTTTTTGGCCTCCCAGGTGGAAACGATTCCCTACAGCAAGTTTAAGCAATTGCTGGCCGAAGGGCAGGTGAACAACCTAGTCATCGGTCCGGACAAGATCAACGGCAGGCTGAAGGCGAAAGAAGATAAGCGGGATCAGGACTTCGTCACCATCCGGGTCGAGGACCCCAACCTGATCAAGGAGCTGGATGAGCGCAAGGTGAGCTACAGCGGGCTTTATGAGAGCAAGTTTCTGGCCAACATCCTATCCTGGGTGATTCCCCTGGCCATCTTTTTTCTCATTTGGCGCTATGCCATGAAACGGATGGGGCCGGGGTTGGGGGTCATGTCCTTCAGCAAGAGCAAAGCCAAGGTCTTTGCGGAAAACGAAACCAAGGTGACCTTTGAAGACGTGGCCGGGATCGATGAGGCCAAGGAAGAGCTCCAGGAAGTGGTGGAGTTTTTGAAAAACCCGGGGAAGTTTCAAAAACTGGGAGGGAGAATTCCCAAAGGGGTGCTACTTCTGGGACCGCCGGGAACCGGGAAGACGCTCCTGGCCAAAGCCGTGGCCGGAGAGGCCGGGGTTCCCTTCTTCAGCATCAGCGGGTCGGAGTTCGTGGAGATGTTCGTGGGCGGGGGGGCGGCGCGGGTCCGCGACCTTTTTTCCCAGGCCACCCGGAACGCCCCCTGCATCATCTTTGTGGATGAGCTCGACGCCCTGGGAAAGGCCCGGGGGATCAACGTCATGGGGGGGCACGATGAACGGGAGCAAACCCTCAACCAGCTATTGGTGGAGATGGACGGGTTCGAGTCCAACAAGGGGGTCATCATCATGGCGGCCACGAATCGCCCGGAGATCCTCGACCCCGCCCTTCTTCGCCCGGGTCGTTTCGACCGCCAGGTCCTGGTGGACCGGCCGGACATCAACGGACGGGAGGCGATCCTGAAGATTCATTCCCGCAAGGTAGCCCTCTCGCCGGAGGTGGACCTGAAAAAGATCGCCGCCCGGACCCCCGGTTTCGTAGGGGCGGACCTGGCCAACCTGGTGAACGAGGCGGCCCTCCTGGCCGCCCGCAAGAACAAGGAGAGCGTGGGACCGGCGGAGTTCGATGAGGCCATCGACCGGGTGATCGCCGGGCTGGAGAAAAAGAAGCGGGTCATGAGTCCGAAGGAGAAGGAAATCGTCGCTTACCATGAATCGGGCCACGCCATCGTTGCCGAGTCGGTGGAGAACGCCGACCCCGTTCATAAGATCACCATTATCCCGCGGGGGGTCGCCGCCCTGGGTTACACCCAACAGCAGCCTACCGAAGACCGCTACCTGATGACCAAGTCGGAGCTCCTCGACCGGATGGCGGTTCTGCTGGGAGGGCGGGTGGCTGAAGAACTGGTCTTCGGAGAGATCTCCACGGGGGCTCAGAACGACCTGCAGCGGGCCACGGAAATCGCCCGCTCCATGGTGACCGAGTATGGAATGAGCAGCCGTCTGGGCCTGGTGGCCTATGAGCGCGAGCGTCGCCCCATGTTTCTTCCCGAGAGCTTCACTCCCGGCGGTAAGACGTACAGCGAAGAGAAGGCGGCGGAAATCGACGAGGAAATCTCCCGAGTGGTCGAGGACACCCACCAGAGGGTGCGGGGGATCCTGGGCCAAAAGCGGGAAGTGCTGAATCAGCTGGCCAAGCTTCTCCTGGAAAAAGAGATCGTCCAGGGCGACGAAATGAGAGCCCTCATGGGGAAACCCAAGTCGGCTGCACCGGCCCTGCCCGGGGGTCCGAAGGACGACCTATCCTCGCCTCAGCCAGCCGCTTAATCCCGCCCAAAGACGGCTGCGGTTTTCGGGGCTTTGCAACAGGAGACTCAGGTAGGAAAAAGTCACGCCCGGCCGCATATAGAAACGGCGGATGATTTTTCGGTAGGCCTTATCCAATTCCCGGCAGGTAACGGCCGCGGGGGGGAGAAGGCAGTTTAGGGCATTCATCCTTGCCCAATCTTCCATGAAGTTGGGATTGCCTTTGGCTTGCCGGTAAATTTCGGTGCCCGGGTAGGGGGTCAAAAAGGAGAGGTTCATTTCGTCCAACCGGACCCGGCCGATGAAGGCAAGGGTTTCCCCCAGGGTCTCTTCCGTCTCCTCCGGGTATCCGATCATAAAAAGACCCTTGGCCCGAATCCCGGCTTCTTGGGTCCAGCGCACTGCCTGCTCGACCTGGTCCAGCATGATTCCTTTCCGAAGGTGGTCCAAAATCTTCTGCGACCCGCTTTCAATCCCGTAGCTGATCATCCAGCAGCCCGCCCTTTTCATGATTCTCAGCAGGTCCGGATCGACCGAATCCACCCGGGCGTCGCAGTTCCACCGGAGATCAAGACCTCCCCCCGCCAGTTTCTCGCACAGTCGAACCAGGCGGGGCCGGAAGGCGGCGAACTGGTCGTCGGTGAATACCAGGTGGCGGATTCCGTATTGCCGGTGGAGGAGGGAAATCAGGTCCCACAGGTAGTCCTCGGAAAAGTACCGATACCGGTTCCCGAATACAGACCGGTCGCAAAAGTTGCAGGCCTGAGGGCAGCCCCGGGAAGAAGTCAAAGAGGCCGTCGGCCCCTTTTGATAATTTAAAAAGGGGGCGTGGTAGGCCTGCGGGAATTCGGGCAGAAGGTCAAAGGCAGGAAAGGGAAGGCGGTCCAGGTCTTCAATGAATCTGCGGCGAGGGTTGACCCGGACCTTTTCTCCCTGGCGGAAGACGGCGCTCTCCACCCGATCCGGGTTCATCTTGCCCTCAAGGACTTCCAGTAAGTCCGGGAGAGCGGCCTCCCCCTCCCCCAGGACAGCGAAATCAAAGACGGGGAAGCGGCGGAGGGTTTCCTCCGGAAGAGCGGTAATATGAGGGCCGCCGACGAGGACCCGGGTTTCGGGATTCCTTTCCTTGACCGCCAGAGCGATCTTAGCGGCATTCTCCACCGAGGCTGTTGCACAGCTCAAGCCCAGATATGCAGGCCTCTCTTGAAGAATTTCCCGAACCGTTCGAGAGAGAGACCATCCCAGAGAAGCGCTTTCCACGATTTTAACCCCATACCCGGAATTTCGGAGAACCGCTCCCAGGCTCAAAAGGCCCAGGGACGGAAGATTTCCGATAAAAGGACGCAGGTGGTTTTTATCCGGGGACCAGAAAGAGTAGGGAGGATTAACGAGGACGATGGAGGTCATATCAAGTGGGGGGACGCGGCACATGCCCATCGGGATGAAAAACCGGACAAGAACGGAGCCCCCCGGTTTTCCACTTCCGGACAATGCTTTAATAAAAGGGTCTTCTCCCAATCCAGTGGGTAAGAAGGGAGAAAACGACTCCATCGCCCAGGCCCAGGGGGGCATCCCGCCCGGGGCGGGACAGCCTCGGCGGGAAAAATCCGGGGGTCCGGAGCCCTGGCCCGGCTTCCC
>JACAEW010000059.1 GCA_013388675.1 Syntrophaceae bacterium
CGCATGGAGTCCAAAGGTTACTTCCTTCAGCCTCCTTGGGCTTTGAGCTTTCATTCCATGCGCCCGGCTTGATGCGGATAAGGAGAGAACCGTGGCCATGATATCCGGCGGACAACTGGCAGTGGATGCTTTGATCGAGAAAGGCGTAAACAAGGTTTTTAGCCTCTCCGGCGGACATATATTTCCCTTTTATGAATGCTCGGAGGGTTCCTGCTTGGAGATTTTTGCCACCCGCCACGAACAGGCGGCCGTGTTCATGGCCGAGGCCTGGGGCCGGATGACTCGCAAGCCGGGGGTAGCCCTGGTAACGGCCGGGCCGGGGTTCAGCAACTCCATCAGCGCGATCGCCAATGCCCAGATGGCCAATTCCCCCCTATTGCTCATCGCCGGGGTTGTGGGGCTCCGGGCCAACGAAAAGCTCGACCTCCAGGACATGCGCCAGCTTCCGGTCATCGAGCCCCTGGTGAAAAAAACTTTTTGCTGCCAGAAGACGGAGCGGATCGCCGAATTCATCGACCTGGCCTACCGGACGGCGGCCAGCGGCCGCCCGGGACCGGTTTACCTGGAGATCCCCATTGACATATGGAGCGCCCAGGTCGAGGAGGGTACGGTAAAAAGGATCAACACCGTCACCGAATCCCGGGCCGTGGACCTGGACAAAGCCCACGAACTGCTCAAACTGCTGGAATCCGCGGAGAAGCCGATTTTCATCGCCGGAAGCGGCGCCTACTATTCGGGCGCGGAAAAAGAAATAACGGAGTTTATCGAAAAAACGGGAGCCCCCGCCTTCACTTCTTCCTCCGGGCGCGGGGTCATCCCCGATACGCACCCCCTATGTTTTGAAGCGGCATCGGCCATCCGCCCCGGCGCCGCATCGGATGCCCTGAAGAATGCCGACCTGATCGTCCTTCTGGGAAACCGCATCAGCCTGTATTATGCCTACGGGGATCTGCTGAACCCCCAGGCCAAGCTGGTACAGGTGGACATCCATCCCGAAGAGATCGGGCGCAACCGGTCCATTCACCTCGGGATTCACGGCGACGTTAAAGCCCTCCTCTCGGTCCTGAATCGAATGATCTCCGAACGAGGAAACGCAGGGGAGCTGCTCAGGCGGTTTAGCCCCTGGGTCGATTTTCTGAAGAACCAGGAAAGAGAGAAGAAATCCTTCGGCGCCCTGGCCTGGGAGAGCAAGGCCGTTCCCGCGCACCACATGCGCATCTGCGCGGAGGTCAACCGGTTCATGGACCGGGAGGACGACATCGTAGTCAGCGATGGAGGGGATACCCAGGTCTGGATGGCCATGACCCGCACGGCCCGGCGTTCGGGGCACTACCTGGATTCGGGTTTATTCGGGTGCCTCGGATGCGGCCTCCCCTATGCCCTCGCGGCCAAGCTCCTCTACCCGGAAAAGCGGGTCTGCCTGGTTACGGGGGACGGTTCCATCGGGTTCAACTTCATGGAATTCGAGACCGCGATCCGCAAAAAGCTTCCCGTGGCGACGGTGATCTGCAACGATCAGCAATGGGGGATGATCCGCCATTCCCAGGAAGTCAAATTCGGCCGCTTCATCAAGGAGGGCACGGAGATCGGCATGGTCCATTACCACAAAGCCGTGGAAGCCCTCGGCGGCAAGGGATTTCTGGTGGAAAACCCGGAGGACATCGGCCCGGCCCTGGAGCAGGCTTTTGCCGCTGAGATGCCGGTTTGCATCAACGTCCTGACCGACCCGAAACCCATCAGTCCGGGAAGCATCGCCCTGGCCATGATCGGGGGCGTGGACGTATCAAAATTCATAAAAGGAGCGTAGAGCGCAGAGTCAAGGAGATGTTTAGCCAACCCGGGAAAATTCACAGTCTTTTGCTCCAAGCTCTCCGCTCTTCGCTCCCAAACTGATCCGGAGGTGAAAGATGGCCAGAAACGCCCCCCCCGAAGGCTACCTCTTCTCCAAGGGTTACACCCACTACGTATTCATTCTCCTCTGGCTTCTCTATTTCTTCGATTACGTAGACCGGATGGTGGTCGTCTCCCTGTTCCCTTTCCTGAAAAGGGACTGGGGACTGACCGATACACAGTGCGGCGCGTTGGTCTCGGCCGTTTATTGGGCTATCGTTCTTTTCTCTTTCCCCGTTTCCATCTTCATCGACCGGTGGAGCCGGAAAAAGAGCATCGGCATCATGGCCGTCCTTTGGAGTCTGGCCACAATAGCCTGTGCCTTTACGAAAAATTTCGGGCAACTGTTTGCCGCCCGAACGGCTATTGGTCTCGGCGAGGCGGGGTACGCTCCCGGCGGTACGGCCA
The DNA here is from genome assembly GCA_013388675.1 of Syntrophaceae bacterium. GTDB lineage: Bacteria > Desulfobacterota > SM23-61 > SM23-61 > SM23-61 > SM23-61. Next base: position 2,299 of record JACAEW010000059.1, read on the forward strand.
TGATTTCGGCCCTCTATCCGGAGAAAAGGCGAGCTTTCATGGTAGGACTCTGGAATATGTCGATCCCAATGGGTATGGCCGCGGGAATTGTTCTGGGCGGCCTGATCGCCACCCACTGGGGTTGGAGGCACGCCTTCGGAATTGTGGGCCTTCCGGGGTTGTTCATCGCGATCCTCTTCTTTTATGTGAAGGATTACAAAACCGTCGGTTTGGAACAAACGGTCCAGCCGGAAGAGGCCCAGGCAAGCGCCATAGCGGCCAAAAAAAGATGTCCAAGATGGACATCGTCCGGGCTTTTTCCTCCACCCCTTCCCTCCTCCTGACTTACCTCGGATTCGCCGGGATGATGTTCCTCTCCATATCCCTTTCCAGCTTTCTCCCCTCGTACTTCGAGAGGGTCCACGGAATGTCCCTGCAACAGGCCAACCTATCCACCAGCGGGATCATGCTCATGGCCATCATCGGCTCCCCCCTGGGCGGCTGGATCGCCGACCGGTGGATGAGAAGGAGAATCCAGGCCCGCTTGCTGGTCCCTGCCATCTCCGCCCTCCTGACCGCGGTTATCTATTTCTGTGGCATGCATCTGTTCAGCGGAGGGGGCCTTCAATACGCCATTCTCATCCTGGGTGGGATTTCAACCATGGTCTTTGCCTCCTCGGCTATCGCGGTCACCCAGGATGTCGTCCATCCCGGCCTGCGGGCCATCTCCTATGCTCTGTGCGTGATATCCCAAAATCTCCTGGGAAGCTCTCTCGGGCCGATCGTCACCGGAGCCCTTTCGGACGCGTACGGGATCGCCGCGGCTTTGAAGCTAGCCACCATGTCCGCGGTGATTTCCTCCGTCTTATTTTACCTGGGGTCCAAATTTTACAAACGCGATCTGGACAAAGTGGAAAAGGTCCCCCTGGCAGCGGAGGGATAAGGAAAACCTTTTTAGTCTCGGATCAGCACCTTGATCGCGTCCGGCCGGTTGGCGGTCTCAAAGGCCCGGGCGATTTCCTTCAGGGAATAGGGGCCGGTCAGCAGCGGTTTCACCTGGATCATCCCCTTCCAGTATGGGGCCAGAAGACGGTCGAACCAGGCGAACCTTTCATAAGGGGTGTTCACGTGCATGACGCAGGTGGTGCGGATGTTCAACCCGTCATCGTGCCAGCGGCTGATATTCAGGCGCACCGGTTCCATCACCCAACTGTAAAGGGCGAGAGTCCCGTTCTTCCTCAGAATCCGCGTGGCCAGGTTCATGGAGTCTTCCGTGCCCGCGGCCTCGAAGACCACATCCACCCCGATGCCCCGGGTCTCATCCAGGATGGCTTTCTCCGAGTCCGCCACCCCGGGGTCAAATACTCGGTCCGCCCCCAGTTTTTTCGCCAGGTCCCGCTTCCCGGCCAGAGGATCGACCCCGAAAACTCTCTCCGCCCCCTTTTTCTTGGCCCCCTGGATCATCAACTGTCCGGCGAAACCCAGGCCCACCACCGCCACGGTGTCCCCCAGTTGCACCCCGGAGTTGAAGATGGAATACATTACGCAGGCCAGGGGTTCCCCCAGCGAACCCAGTTCCAGGTCCATCTCTTGCGGGACGGGGTGCAGGTTTTCTTCCAGGGAAAGAAAATAATCCGCAAAGGTGCCGTTTTTCTTGCAGGACATCACCCGGTCCCCGACCTTGTATTTCCGGACCCCTTTCCCCACCTCGACCACCGTTCCTCCCCCCTCATGCCCCAAAATAGGGATGGGAAATTTTAATCCCGGAGGAAGAATTCCGTTGTAAATATTCCGGTCGGTGCCGCAGATGGAGGACTGATAGGTCTTCACCAGGACCTGTCCTTCCGTGGGGCCCGGCAAGTCTGCTTCAATCAACTCGACCCTTTTCGCCTCAGGCAGGCGAATGGCCTGAATTTTCATTCGATTTCACCTTTCCGGAAAATAACTTTAAGGTTGACAGTATAGGGGTTTAAAACGGCCATCCCCGAAATCCCTCCCGGCCTCCGTTTTCCAAGGGGAGGAGAGGTTGTTTGACGGAATCCCTTGAATTTTAATGCCTTTTCCCCCTTTGAAAAAGGGGGATGGAGGGGGATTTGGCAGTTCGCCCAAATCGGGCAGATTCCCTTCAGGTCATTTAACTTGGAGGGTCAGGGAAATAAATTCCCCCTTACGAAAAACCTTGCTCTTGACCGGTCCCTTTACTTTCCCCAAAGCGGCTTTCAGACTCTTCACATCGGCAATGGTTTCCCCCCCGATCTCGGAGATGATGTCCCCCCGCTGCAGGCCGTCCTTTTCCGCCGGGCTCCCGGCGCGAACGTCGGAGACCAGAACCCCTCGGGTCGATTTAAAGGAAAAGGACTGGGCCAGAGACGAAGTCAGCTCCTGGACGGTAAGCCCATACTGATCCTCCACCCCTTTTTCTTCCCTCAGGGGAACCGATGCCTCCTGGAACATCTTCCGCGCCACAAAGATGGGAGCTTTGGTTTTCTGGGCGAGGACCATGGAGTCGCTGGGGCGCGCGTCGATTTCGACGACTGTGCCTTCCCGTTCCAGGACGAGATTGGCGTAATAAATCCCGTCTTTGGAATGGGTAATGACAATCCTTTGAACCTTTGCCTTCATCTTCCGGATGACTTCCTGCAAAAGGTCATGGGTCTGGGGACGGGGATGCTTGGTCCCCTCCATTTCGGCATTCATGGCGTTGGCTTCGCAGGGGCCGATCCAGATCAGGAGGGCTCGTTCCTCTTGAAGGTCCGTGAGGAAAACCACGGGCTGGTTGCTCGAAGGGTCGAGGATCAAGCGCTGGATTTTGACTTGAATTGCGTCCTGGGATGCATTCGCCGCCGGAGCCGGTGGTTTGGCCGGCAATTCCTGAGCCGGAAGAACGGAGATAGCCAAGCATATGGCCCCCAGAGCGCCCATACGGAAATCGTCTATCCTTGGCATATCATTCTCCTTCCGAACAAATCAGCCCATCCCGATCCCGCCTCCGGCGGGATGGGGGCCTAAATTTTCAATTCTCCTTTGTCCAAAATGACCCGGCCATCCAGCTCGAGGGTCGCCCCCCACATGAGAAGGTCGTAATGGATGGCCGCCTTGATGTTTCCGCCCAGGGTGATGTTCGAGCCGATGCCGATGTGGACCGACCCAAGGACCCCTTCGTCATCCAGCATGACCCCGGTCATCCGGGATTCGGGGTTCAGCCCTAATCCCAGTTCGGCAATGTTGTAACTGTTGGGGTCCTTCCTGGACTCCAGGTCCCTCTTCAGTATCTCGGCCTGGTAGCCGCCTTCAATTTCGACGATAAAACCCTTCTTCACCCGGCATTTCACCGGCTCCTTCAGGACCCCAATGCCCAGGTAAGGAATGCTCGCATCGGCCACGATCAGGCCCTCGGCGGTCCCTTCCAGGGGCGAAAAATTGGCCTCGATGGTCGGCACCGTGGAAAACTCTCCCCGCTCCACCAGGCAGAAAAGGGCATTGCCCTTTCTGCCCTCTTTGCGCATCGAAAGGGAGGTTCCGGCGGGGGAGGTCAACCGGGCCGTTTTGGCCTCCTGAAAACGCCTCGCCACTTCCAGGCAGATGGGCTTCTGCTTCCTGAAATCCGCCTGGATTCCTCCCCGGATCAAAAGGTCTTCGGTAAAGGCGGTCATTACGATGGCCCGTGACCCGGCTGCCGCGGCTTCCTTCATGGCCCGTGTGTGGGTGATGGAAGTGCTCACCGGGGTCAGGACCACATCGGCCTCTTTCATGGCCTCTGCGAGGCAAGCCGGAGGTTCCTCGCTGTGGCCCTTGCGGGGAATCATGACGGCCAAGATCGGCTCCGCGTCCCTTTCCTTGACGGCCATGGCCAAGACCTCGGCGATATTCACCATATTCGTGTCCGTTATGATGAGGACGCTCTCCCCGGCCTTCACCCCGGCGCAGGTTTCTACGATGGTTCTTGCCCCTCGAATGGTTTCAATCCGTTTCATGCTTTCCTTCCCCACCCAAAAAGTTCACCCCTCGTCCCGATTTTCAACCGCGGCCCCTTCTTCCTCCAGCGGCAGGTCCTCGTAAATGGACAGGACCTCTGCCTCGAATTCGGGCGGGGCCAGGACGATCCCCCATCCTTTCTGGGTCTGGAAGATGCCGTTATAGGCCGAGTCATAATAGCTGCGGATCCGGTGGGGGATATTCCGCTCGTTGAGCACCGAATCGAGCAGCCTCGCTTCGATTTCGTTCTCCAAAACCAGGATTCTTTTAAATTCTTCCATATGGAAGCGGTCCTATCCCAATTCACGCCCATAGGGCGGGGGTATGCTTTCGCCCAGCCTACGACTGGATTTTGCTGGAGAATCCGTCTCTTCCGCTCGACGGGCACCCCGGGGGCATCTTATCCGCCCCCTTGGTTGCCCCCCGTCTTTCATCCATGGAAGGTTTCGGACGGCGCAATCAAGCCCCGATCTTTTCTCCCAGCGCTTTCCCGTAAGACTGGCAGGCGCGAATTCCCTCCAGGGTATCGACCACCTCTTCGCGAAGAAGGAAAGACCCCAAATCGGTGACCCTCATTTTATAGACATGCTCCATGGTGTCGAAGATATATTTCGGGGCATCTCCGCTGTGGGTATGCGATCCGAAGGCCCCCCCGATCTTTCCGCCCAGGCCGGCCTTCTGGGCCATGAAGAGGAAGGTTTTCATGTTTTCGGTCATGTCCCGGTGGTAGGTGGGGCATCCGAAGACATACCCGTCATAGCCTTCCAGTTGTTTCTCATTTTTCAGGTCCGAAACTTTTTTTACTTCCGCCGAATGCCCGCAGAAACGAACCCCCTCGGCGATGTACTCGGCCATTTTTTCCGTCTTTCCCGTGCGACTGACGTAGGCAACCAAAACTTTTTTCATGTCTCCCCTCCTTTGAGCTTATGATTTCCCGGTCGATTCCAAACTCCCTCCATTCATTTTTTCAGGTCTCCCATCTTCCCATGCCAGGCGCAGCGGTTGCAAAAAACAGGGGTGTCTTCCTCCACGGGGATGGGGGGCGCAGGACCGTCATTGTCCAGGAACTCAATTTCCCCCTCCCGGAGGTCAAATTCGTAGGTTTCGTACTCATCCTGAGGGTCTTTTAAGTAGAAATTCCGGCTGCGGCAATAGGGGCATTCCATGGCAGGCAATCCGATTCCCTTATTTTCCTCCCTTTCTTAAGATATTAAATGAATCCCTCCGGGCGGGCAACAGAAATATCCTGGTCCGATTCTGGGTTTTTCCTTGACACTCGATTCCAGCCTCCTTAATAATCATCAAGGAATATAGAGGCAACGGTTTCTTGCCGATTTCCATCCTTGCGCAAAATGGGAGGGCCGCCTTGCATCCATCACTTCTTTCCGGGACTATTGTCCCCTTATTGACGCCATTCACTGCGAAGGAAGATTTTGACCCTGAAGCGATGGCTCAGTTAATCGATTATGTCCTTCGCGAGGGGGCTGACGCTTTGATGGTCACAGCCTTGACTGGAGAGGGACCCCTTCTAACCCTGGAAGAAACCCTGGCGGTGTGGGATTTTGTCTTCGCCAAAGCGGAAAATCGGATTCCGGTGGTCCCGGCGATTATTTCCACCACGACCCAAAGAGCGGTGAGGCTGGTCCGCTTCGCCCAGCAAAAGGGAGCACCTGCGGTGATGGCCGTGCCCATCCTTCCGGAATTATACGCCGGGCGTTCTTATGACGACGTATATGCCTTCTACGCCGATATCGCCTCTTCCACCTCCCTGCCGCTCATTTTATTCAATTACCCTTCCCTGACCGGCATCGACTTCGTTCCCCCCCTGATCGAGCGCCTGGCCTCCATCGAGAATGTCCGTTACATCAAAGAAAGCACGGGGGACAGCAGGCGTGTTCATGCCATTCAACGGCTGATCGGAGATCGGATCTCGGTCATCTGCGGCTCCCCCAATGTGGCCCTGGAATCCCTGGCCCTGGGATGCCGGGCGTGGATTACCGGAACCATGAACATCGTGCCCCGTTCGGCACGCCAATTGATGCGGGCCGTGGTCAAGGATTTGGGGTTGGCTCGCCGTATTTACTACCGGCAGATTCTCCCCTTCGTGGATGTGATGAGCCGGAATTTCAATCCCACAGGAACCATCAAAGCAGGAGTTTGCGCCCGGGGAATCCCCGTGGGGGCTCCCCGGAGGCCTGGAAGTCCCGTGAGGCCCGAAGACCAAAGGCTTCTCGAGAGATTGGCCCGGGAGGTGGACGCTTGGGAAGAAGAGGTAGAACAGGAACTTTTATAAAAGGTCGATATTCGGGAAACGATAACCCATAACAACCTATTTAGCAGAAAAGGGAGATTTGAATGGCCAAAAAATCGAATGGAAAAAAAAGAAAAGCCCTTCTTCACAAAATGCAAAAAACAAGAGGATACCTGCTCCCATCCTGGGTTTACCTGAGCGAGAAGGACCCGGAATTCATGGAGGCCTACAATAACCTGTATGAACGGGCGTTGACCGATGGGAAGGCTCTGCCCGCCAAAGTGAGAGAGTTTATCGCCATCGGCATCCTCGCTTACCGGGGTCTTGAAGACGCAGTTTACCTCCACTGCAAGAGGGCCTTGCGGCTCGGAGCGACCCAACAGGAAATCCTGGAAGCCATTGAATCAGCCATGGTCCCCGGGGGAGGTCCAACGCTGGCCGTCGGATTGCGGGCCCTAGCAAAAATTGAGGAAGAAAAAAACCGGAAAATAAAAAGATGTTTGGGACCTAGATGAACGCAGATTTTATGGATTCAACCGAGCGAATAACGTTTTCGGCCTTTGCCCGATCAGATCATACCCCCTTTAGACTTTGAGGCCTGACTCTTCATTTGCTCATCTTTTCTTCTTACGATTTTTCTTGCGTGATGCCGCGGCGATCTTGCTCTTCACTCTCTTGCTCTTGCCCTTTGGAACCTTTCCTTCAACGGGCCTCACTTCCACCGGCTCATCTCTCTCGTCGAAGCACGCCCACCATGACATGCTTCCGTGGATATCATCCAAAGACCTTTCTTCCATCTCGGCCCTGAGATCGAGGAGGCATTTCTCCTTGCCTCTCGACAGGGCTTGTCTGAAATCCTCAAGATCGATGTAGCCGGGGTCAATGAGACCTTCAGCGTAGGCTGCCTCGATCTTATCCATCAGCTCTTCCGGGCAAAGTCTCTGAAGACAGGAAGCAATCATGTCGTAAAATACTCCAGGGACCTCGGCATCACTCGCCTCAAGGAGCCCACCCAAAAAAGACAGGGCTTCCTCCCGCGGCACGATTCCTTCAATGACGCCATACGTGATCGCTCTGGCCCCCGCCCCCCGGCAGTAGTCGTCGGCGCCCTTGTCTTGAACAAGCCCTTTGATTGCCTCGATGGACCCATTGCACGTCCGAAGAAGAATAATCGCCAAGTCTTCCGTTATGGAGTCGCCAAACAAACGATAGGGGAGGTCCCCACCCAGGCGGGAAAGCGCAATAAGCGTCCGGTGAGCTCGCGGCTCACGAAAGTGGCCCAGCAGCATGAGCGCGTACACATGGCCGATGTAGGTCTCATCCTCCGCAATTTTCTCCGGGTTTGCCAGCACACCTTCGAGGACCTCGATCAGCTTGGGGGTTATCTCTTCCCGGTTCGCGATGGCGGCGTCAACTTCCGCCCGTTTATACTTTCCGTCGAAAACCGCTAACGATTCCAGAATTTCGTCGATGGACAATTGCCCGGGAGATTGCACCTCTGGCATGCTATTCCTCCCTTTCCCTCAGTTAGCATAGACCGACCCCAGAAATAATTTTGCTATCTCTATCAAGGATCGACTTCAGGAAAAACCCCTTTGTTTTTAGGGAGAGACTCGCCCTCGGGTCAAACTGCGAAAAGTACACCTCCAAGTAAATCGGGAGGGCCATAATGACAAGGTGAGAATTACGAGTTGAAGTTGATAACGCCTGAATTAAGCCGCGCCGCGAAGCAGCGTCGGCTTGAATGTCTTGTTAGGCATGATTGGATTTTCCCTACTTTCTGAGTCACCCGGTAGTCCATCATCACCGCCTCATCAGTGCGAACACACCCCAGCCTAGGTATTCACGCGCGTAATTGGCGTAGCGCACGGGTTCCGAGGTCAGTTGGGCTCGAACCTCTTTGGCCAACTCGTCGTCGGGATTGGTTTCAAGCCATCGGCGCATGGTGAGCCATTTGGCCGCCTCGTATCGGTCCCAGCTGTCTTGGTCTGCCAAAACCATTTCCACGACATCGTAGCCGAGGTGGCCGAAAGACGCGAGAAGTTCCGGAAGCATGAGAAAGTCGGAGATTGAGCCGGCCAGACACCCCTTGACGACATCTTCCGTCGGCGGCAGCTGCCGCCAGTAGGGCTCGCCGATGAGGATGATTC
>JACAEW010000201.1 GCA_013388675.1 Syntrophaceae bacterium
GATACAGGGTTAGGTCTGTGGCGATGGACCTTCCTGGAGTCAGGGGAACCCCCAGTGCTCCCAGCGGGCCTTCGGAATCGCCCAGGAAGCGGAAGAAGATGTATCTTTCATTGTATTGGAAGATTTCTTCCACCCGGCCCGGGTTGTTCTGGATGACCTCCCGGACCCGCTCCATGGAAACGTCCTTTTCATCCAAATATCCTAGATCGATCAGGTAGCGGCCGATGGACCGGTAGGGACGCCCGTTGGACCCCGCATATCCGATCCGCACGGTCTTTCCATCGGGCAGCCGGACCTGCCCGGACCCCTGAATGTGGAGCACGAACCGTTCCCAGGGGTCTTTGAGCCAGACGATCTCCAGTCCCTTTTGCTGCAATACCCCTTCCATGTCAATGTTTCGCCGGGAATAGTAGGGAACGAACTGTCCATTCTCTATTCGGCCGATCTGTTTCTCTCCGATTTTCTCCTCCGTATTTTCTCCGGGACTCTTCTCCACCAGGTCATCGGGCCGTCGATAGAGAGGATACCGGTACTCTCCTCCCTTCTCGAGATTTCCCTCCAGGACCGGTTCGTAATAGCCGGTCAGCAGGATTGAGCTGGCCGAATTGTCCCTGCTCCCTTCCCAAAAAGAAAAGCCTTCGCTGATTTTCCGCTCAATTTCCGCTCGATCGGGGGTTGTCGCAAGAATCTCGCGGAAACGGATTAAAGTCCCATAAACCTGTTCGGGAGAAAAAATCGTTTCGTCTCCGACCCGCGGGGGAAACTGGGGAGGCAACTTTATTTTTTCCAGGTAGGCCACACTCCCCTCCAGGGCGGGCAGAAGGGATAACCCTTCAAAATCTTCCATCTCGGGCGGAGGGATCTTTACCTCCTGAAAAAAAAATGGCTCATGGGCCATGGAGGGCTTGCGCGGGAGGGGCGCTGCGCAACTCTGGAATAGGGCCGCAAGGGTAATAACCAAGAGAATGAGGTATGTTTTTTTCAATCTCAAGGGTCGATTCGTCTGAACCTAGGGTCAAGGGAGCATCCGGGTTGAAAGAAATATGGGACGTTCCTTTTGGGCTGTCAAGAGCTTTTTGAAGGGGAAATTATTTTTTCCTGGGCCCCCCCGAAATCCTTGAACAAAAAAAGGGCGGAACCGACTCCGCCCTTTCCCGTTTCGCCTTGCTTCCCGTCATCGGCTTTTTCGAGTCTTTATCAAGCTTCCTCAAAGATGCGTTGGAATATCCTCTTGACCAAGGCCGCCTCTGCCTTGTTCTTCAAGCGGAACAGGTCCTGCCATTCCTCATCCGTTTTTTCCAGAAGGTCTCTTACGGTCTCCGCGTCCTGGATATTCCTCTCTTTCATCGCGGCAAAAACCTTGTTCAGCAAAAGGGTCGATCGAGCCGCATAGCGATGCTTTTTCACGAACTGCTCGAATTCGCTGAAAGCCATCTTCCGGAAAAGGACAAGATTCACCCCCGTCCCGGGCAAAACCACCTTTTCAGGCTCCGGCGATTGGGAATAAACCCTGTTATCCTCGAAGATGGAATCGCGGTGCTCGACCTTGCCCACGGCCAATTCATTCTTCTCCAGGGTCTCCCGAGCCTCCTTTTCGCTCCTTCCCTTCAGGTTGGGAACCCGAATCCCCGGAGTGGAAATGACCAGGTCCACGACGTTCCCCCGCTCCACCTCCACGCCGGCCTTGGGGTTCTGGCCGATCACGGAATCGGGCGGCGCACTGGACAGCTTCACCTCCATCTTTCCCGGTTCCAATCCGGCTCCCGCCAGGATTCGAAGGGCCATGGGTTTGTCCAGGCTCAAAAGATCGGGGACTTTTACTTTTTCCGGGGCAGAGACGGTAACGGTCACTGCGCTTCCCGGGGGGACCTCGGAGTAAGCCTCCGGGCTTTGATGAACGACCGTTCCCGGAGGGGTGGGACTCGGCTGGGTTTTTACCTCCGCCTTTAGGCCCAGGTCGGTCAACATCTTCATCGCCCCCTCTTTGGAAAGGCCGACCAGCATGGGCACTTGAACCAAGGGGAGCCGAGGCTTGGGGACCGCTTTCAGCGAAAGGCGGAGAACGGTCAAATTGTCCGGGGCCACGCTCTCCCCCAGGTAGGGAAGTTTGACGAAAAGGGTGTTGTTTTCATCCACCGCCAGGGTGGCCTTGATGTCGGCCTCCAGGCTCCCCAGCGTGTAATCCACCCTTCCCCCCGGAACCTTGAGCCCTTCTTCCATCTTGGCCATGGCATCCTTGATCGAACCGGTCAGGTCCTCCGGGCGCATCTTCGGGCGGCTGACTTCCCCCTCCAGCGTGCGGATCCGTTCCTGAGCTACGACTTTTTCCTTTTCCAGGCCGGATATGACCGCCTTGAGTCTTTCTTGACCCGCCGCGAGTCCCCCCTGGGCCTTCTCCAGGGTCATCACCCGCTCTTCCAGGACCCCTTTTTCCTCCTTCAACTGGGATATACGGGATCCCAGTTTTTGATTTTCCGAGGTTAGGATTAGGTTCTTTTGCGAGGAGGCGTCCAGTTCCTTCTCCAGTTGAAACTTCTCCGCCCGAAGAACCCCGATCTGCTTCTGCAACTCTTTGATCAGGGTCTCATTCTCGTTACCCTCAGGCATAACCCCCTCCTACGTTCCTTTCACCTCGATGGGTGGTGGAATGGAAGCAATTTTGGCTTTCAAAATGCTCTGTCCGTTGGCTTGAAAATTGAAGGTGTTCTGGTAAAGAGCATTCTGGGGGGCAGAATAGACCTTGTACTGAACCGACTGGACCTTCCCCTGTTTTTGGCTGACCGTCCCGTGCAGGGAGAGGGCCATCTTCAGTTCCAGGTTGACCTCGGGAAAATGGTACCAGGTGGCCTTCAACCCCGCTTCGCTCAAATCCTTGTTGTTGTCGATCAACACCTTAGTGGCCAGGGAATTCCTGTCCAGCTCCATTTGAGCCTGGGCGATTCCCCTGCCCACATGGAGCAGGACATTCTCCAGCGGCTCCACCAACACGTCCTCGATTACCTTTTCCACATCTGCCATCTCGATTCCTCCTGAAGCGCGGCCTCATGGGCCGGCCGCAAAGCCCGATGAGGCGCCGGGGCTCAGTCGTCTAGGGTTCTTCTTTGGCCACGACTGTGGGAATCGCGCGGTTGGGCGGGGGCACCGGCTTCAGAATCGTCCGGAGAAGGCTGGTCCCCTCTGCGGCAAAGGAGTACTTCTGCGAGTATTTGGCGTCGAAGGTGGATGAATAGGCAACCGTGGTGGTGTTTTTGACCCCGAACTTGGCGGTCCCGGCGAAGAGACTGGCCAGTCCTCCGGTTTTGTAATTGAAACTGGTATCCGTGGTGGATTTGAAATCGAACTTCTTGGTGATCCCGATATCCAGGGACCGTTCGAGGCGAATGTTGATGGTGATCTTAACTTCGATGATGGTGTCAACGAATTGGTAAAAGGTAGGGTTTAGCCCATAGGCGATAAGGGGCATATCGGCGCTGTTGTAAACCAGCTCGGTGTTGGTTACATTTCCGTCGGCATCGACAGTCTCTTTGATGGCGACGATTACTGTGTCCTTGGGGAGTTTGATGTCCGCCAACATCTGGGCCACTTTGATGGAATTCATGTCCAGGGCCAGCTGCCCCTCGGCAATGGCCAACGCCAGCTTTTCCACCATCTCCGGGAAGGGGACGTTCAAAAGTTCCTGTCCGATACTCATGGGAAGCGCCATGGTCATCCTCCTTTTCAATCTGGGGTTTTGGTCCGACGGATGACTTTTATTTCCCTCCGTCGCAGGGTGACTCCTCCCACCAGCTCCACCTTTCTCATCCCTTTCAGGCTCTCTGCGGTTTTCTTCTCCAGGACTGCCAGGACCCAGTGCTTTTCGGGAGAAGCCAATAGAATCTTTCCCTTTTCCATCAGCAAAAAGGATGAGATTCGGGCGAAATCTTCCTTGGAGGAGTCGCTCCTTAACTTCAAAAAATAGGGCTCGGGCATTTTTCCGATGACCACCTCCTTTGAGAGTTGAATAACTCTCCCCTTCCTGTGCTGTAATCACCTCCTTTTTTATTTAATCCCTGCCCCGGTTTTGGTTATGCTGGTTCTAATGTTCCTGCCGACTTATTGCAACGCCCTTTTCTGGGTGGTAAAGTGAGTCGAATAGAAATCACTCCGGCCAACAAGCGCGGAAAAAAAGATAATGTGTTGATGGACTAAAAATACCAAACAAAAAGGATGGGCAAAATGGGTAAAAGAAAGTATTTTTGCGGTTAAAAAGGTATTGACACCAGTATAAGGAAATTGCTCTTATTACGCAAGCGCTAAATATCCTTATTCCTTTATCATAAAAGGAGGCCCACTTGACCGGAATCAAAAGGGCGGTACTCCTCGCAATCGTTGTTTTTTCCGCAGGGTTCATCCTCTATCGATACCTCGCCTTCACCCTTCAAGAAAAGGATTTCAACACCATTGAAGTCTCCGGCAATATCGAGGTCACCACAGTGGATGTGTCCTTTAAAATCCCCGGAAAGATCGAAAAGCTGGGCCTGGAGGAAGGAGATCAGGTCACAGAAGGTCAGGCGATAGCCACTCTGGAGCACAAAGACCTGATTGCCCAGAAATCCAAGGCCGTCGCCGCCCTGGAGACGGCTAAATCCCGGATTCCCACCCTGCAGAAAAATATCGAGTTCCAGGACCGGGCCACGCTCCAGGAAATCTCCCAGGCGGAGGCCGCCGTGGAGGCCGCCCATGCCCGCCTCCAGCAACTTCTCACTGGCTCCCGGCCCCAGGAGATTCAAGCGGCCAAGGCCGTCCTGGAGCAGGCCCAGGCTGATGCGGTGAAACGCAAAGCGGACATGGAGCGGGCGGAAATGCTCCACAAGAACCAATTTATCTCTGCCCAGGAATGGGACTCAGCCAAAAATGCTTACGAAGTGGCCGCCGCCAACCAGAAAAAAGCCGAGGAAAATTACGCCCTGGTCGTGGAGGGACCAAGGAAGGAGGAAATTGCCGCGGCCCGCGCCCAATGGGAGCAGGCCCAGGCCGCTTTGAAATTGGCCCAAGCCCGCCGAATTCAGCTCGATGCCTTGCGAAAAGAGCTGGTTACCGCTCAGGCCCAAGTGAAGGAGGCGTCTTCGGCCATCGAATTGGTCGACACCCAGATCGGATACAGTCAGTTGCAAGCTCCCCTTTCCGGGGTTGTTTTGGTGAAGAACGCCGAACCCGGAGAATACGTCGTTCCCGGCGGCGCGGTCGTAATTCTGGGTGATATGGAAAAACCTTGGCTGAAAGCTTTTATCACCGAGGGGGACCTCGGGAAAGTCAAGCTGGGACAGAAAGTCTCCGTGACCACGGACAGCTACCCCGGGAAAGTTTACCCGGGAAAGGTCACCTTTATTTCCTCGGAAGCCGAGTTCACCCCCAAAAACGTCCAAACCGCCAAGGAGCGAGTCAAGCTGGTCTACCGCATCAAGGTCGCCCTGGAAAACCCCCACCGCGAGCTGAAGCCCGGGATGCCGGCGGATGGGAGAATCCACCTAAAATAGGGCGATTTTTCTACTTTTCGCCCATGAGTTTATGTTGGCCATTCATTCCGAAAACCTAACCCGTACCTTCGGCCAGGTCACCGCCGTTGACCGTTTCAACTTATCCGTGAACAGGGGAGAAATCTTCGGCCTGGTGGGGCCCGATGGGGCCGGCAAGACGACGGTTATGCGTCTTTTCAGCGGGATTCTGCAGCCTACCTCGGGCGAGGCTTGGGTTTTGGGGCATTCCCTATCCCGCGAGGCCGAGCCCTTGAAAGAGAGAATCGGCTATATGGCCCAACGCTTTGCACTTTACGGAGATTTAACCGTCCTGGAAAACATCCGCTTCTATGCCGATCTTTATGACGTCCCTAAAAAAGCACGCTTCCAGCGGATCGAACGGCTGCTTTCCTTCAGCAATCTAACCCCCTTCAAAGATCGATTGGCCCAAAACCTCTCCGGAGGGATGAAACAAAAGCTAGGACTGGCTTGCGTCCTGGTACACACCCCGGAGATTCTTTTTCTCGACGAGCCCACCAATGGGGTGGACCCGGTTTCCAGGAGAGATTTCTGGCGGATCCTTTACGATCTCCTCCGGGAGGAAGTCACCATATTTGTCTCTACCGCCTACCTCGACGAGGCGGAGAGGTGCCACCGGATCGCTTTGATGCATCAGGGGCGCCTTCTTTCGATCGGCGCTCCCAAGGAAATTAAGGGTTTAATGAAGGGGGAACTGTGGGAGCTCTGTTGCGAGCCCAGGATGAAAGCCGTGGAAACCGTAAAAGCCCTTTCCGGAGTCAAGGGCGCGGGAATATTCGGCGACCGAGTCCATGTGCTTTTCGACCACGGCCCTGACGCAGAGGAAAGAATGAAACGAGCGCTATTAGGGGCGGGGTTTGAGATCCTATCCCTGAGAAAGATTCCCCCCAGCCTGGAAGACGTTTTTATCGCCACAATTCCCGAAGGCACAGAAAGCAAGGCCTAATCATTTCCGCAAGGGATTAAGGGATAGATGGCGATTCTTTTCGTAGGGGCAACCCTGTGGCGTTGCCCAGCTTGCGGGAGGCCACAATCGGTCGCCCCGAGAATAGCTTCTTTAGGCCTGCCTTTGTCAGCGCAGGAATCAAGGGAAAGAAAATCTTGAGCCAGTATCCGGATTGGGCGGTGGAAATCGACAGCTTGGTAAAAACCTTCGGGGCCTTCACCGCCGTCGACCGCGTGTCTCTCAAAGTCCAAAAGGGGGAAATTTTCGGCTTCTTGGGGCCCAACGGCGCCGGAAAATCGACGACGATCCGAATGCTCTGCGGAATTCTCTCCCCCACATCCGGAAAAGGACGGGTGGGAGGGTTTGATATTTTCCGCGAGTCCGAGAAGATCAAGAAGAACATCGGATATATGTCCCAGAAATTTTCCCTCTATGAAGACCTGACGGTCGAGGAGAACATCGATTTCTACTCGGGGATCTATTGTCTTCCGCGCAAGGTCAAAAACGAGCGGAAAGAATGGGCCTTGCGGATGGCCGATCTAGAGGAAAGGAGGGCCAGCTTGACCCATACTCTGGCAGGGGGTTGGAAACAGCGCCTTGCCCTGGGATGCGCCATTCTTCATGACCCTTCCATCCTGTTTCTCGACGAACCGACCTCCGGGGTTGACCCCCTCTCCCGCCGTCGCTTCTGGAATCTGATTTACGGCATGGCCGGAAGGGGAATCACGATTTTCGTCACCACCCATTACATGGACGAAGCCGAGTACTGCGACCGGCTGGCCCTCATCTACCGCGGAAAGATCATCGCCCTGGGAACCCCCGGGGAACTGAAAAAGGAATTCATGCCCGAAGCGGTTTGGGAGCTGGAAACGGACGACTTGGTCAAATCCCTGGAAGTTCTTAAGATGGCTGCAGGGACGATTCATGAACCGCCCTTAAGGGAGGTTGCGGTCTTCGGCAATACCCTTCACCTGGTAACGCCAAAAGGGGCCGATCTGGCATCGTCTCTCCCTTCTCTTCTTTCCGCCCAAGGGATAGGAACCCGGCGCCTGGAAAAAATCGACCCGTCCCTGGAGGATGTTTTTGTTTCGCTGGTGGAGGAAAAGGACCGGGAAATTATCCGGAAAATGGAAAAATCATGGTAGGAGCGATTCATGAATCGCCCCTCCCCACAGGTGAAGGATTCAATCCATGCGCGATAAAAATCATATCCTGAATCGTCGTTCGATTCGGCTGAAGGGATACAATTATTCCCAGGCCGGGGCGTATTTTGTGACCATTTGTGCCCACCGGCGGGAGTGTTTGTTGGGGAATGTCGTCCATGGAGAAATGCATTTAAGCGAAGCGGGAATGATGGTTCAATCCATTTGGGAAAAATTACCGCAGCGCTTTTTCCATACAGATATCGACGTGTTTAGAATCATGCCCAATCATTTCCATGGGATCATCATGATCGATGTGGGGGCGATTCATGAATCGCCCCTACGATTGACAATGGTAATTCAATCCCGGCGGAAAATGCTCCTATCCAAAATGGTCGGTTATTTCAAAATGAATTCCGCCAAAGAAATCAACCAACTCCGCTGCACCCCGGCCAACCCGTCTGGCAAAGGAATTATTACGAACATGTCATCCGCAACGAAATCGACCTGGAAGAAACCAGGGAATACATAAAAAATAATCCTTTAAAATGGCTTGAAGATGAAAACCATCCTGCGAACATTATATTGTAGGGGCGATTCATGAATCGCCCCTACAGAGAACGCTAATGAAACTCATCCGCCTAAAAGCCGTCGCCAGAAAAGAATTCCTCCAGATCCTCCGCGACCCCCGGTCGCTGGGCCTGGCGGTGTCCATCCCCGTGCTTCTCCTGGTTCTTTTCGGCTATGCCCTCACCCTGGACGTGGACCGGATCCCCACCGTGCTCTATGACCTGGACCGCACACCCAGGTCCCGCGACCTGGCGGATCGATTCTTGAGCTCCCAATACTTCCAGATGCAGGCTGCTGTCGAGAGTTACGCCCATCTCCAGGAGATGCTCGACACCGGCCGGGCCCTCATGGGCATCGTGATCCCGGCTCACTTTGCCCGGGACCTCGAAATGAGCCGACAGGTAACCATCCAGGTGCTCATGGATGGAACCGATGCCAACACGGCCACCATCGCCCTGGGCTATGCCAACGCCATCACCCTGCTCTACTCGCAAGACCTGATGAGAGAAAAGATGACCCGCCTGGGAGTGGGCAAGATCTCTCCCCCCATCGAACCCCGTATCCGCATCTGGTTCAACCCCGACCTGGAATCGAAAAATTTTATCGTCCCGGGCCTCATCGCCATCATCATGTCCATCCTCGCCGCCATCCTCACCTCCGGGACCATCGCCCGGGAATGGGAGCGGGGGTCCATGGAACAGCTCATCTCCACCCCCATCCGCAAGGCGGAGTTGATCCTGGGAAAGCTGATTCCCTACTTTGTCATCGGAATGATCGACCTCGCCCTCTCGGTCCTCATGGGAAGGTTCCTTTTTGGCGTTCCTTTGCGCGGAAGCGGATTTCTTCTTTTTTCTCTGGCCAGCCTGTTTTTGCTGGGGGCCATCTGCCAGGGAGTTTTGGTTTCTATCGTCACTCGAAACCAGCTCCTTTCCAGCCAGATTTCCATCATTCTTTCCTACCTGCCGACTTTCATCCTTTCGGGATTCATCTATCCGATTCACAATATGCCCCAGTTTATCCAGTTCATTACCTACGTGGTTCCCGGCCGGTACGTAGTGACCATCCTGAAGGGGATTTTTTCAAAGGGGATCGGCCTGGAGATTCTGTGGCTCGAGGCCCTTCTGCTGGCTGTTTATGCCGGGGGGATGACTCTCTGGGCGCACAAGCGGTTCCAGAAGAGGATCGGCTGACCATGTTGCTGCGGCTGAAATCCATGCTCATCAAGGAATTCATCCAGGCCTTCCGCAACCCGCGGATGCGGATCGTCTTATTCCTACCTCCCCTCGTTCAACTGCTGATCTTCGGTTATGCGGCCAACACGGACATCCGGAACATTTCACTGGGCGTTTATAACCTGGACAATTCGCCGGAGAGCCGGGAGATGATCGAGCATTTCGCTTCTTCCGGATATTTCCGGGTCGCGGAAAGCCCTGGCGATCCGGCGGAAATCCGCCGCCTCATCGACCGGGGAAAGATCAGCGCCGCCCTCCAGATCAACCCCGGCTTTGCCCGGGAGCTGCGGACAAGGCAGGGGACGACGGTTCAAATCATCGTCGACGGCACCGATTCGAATACCGCCTCGGTGGTGACGGCCTACGCTCAGAGGATCGTGGCCGAATATTCCCGGCAGATCCTGGTCCAGCGCATATTCTCCCTTCCCAACATTCCCGACGAAATGAAGCGGCCTTTCTTTGTCAAGGGGGGCATCGAGGTGGAATCGAGGGCTTTCTTCAACCCCAACCTGGAGAGCCGGAATTTTTATGTTCCCGGAATCATGGCCTTTCTGATCATGCTCGTGACTCTTCTTCTTACCTGCATGGCCATTGTCAGGGAACGGGAGATCGGAACCATGGAGCAGTTGATTGTTTCCCCCATCCGACCCTTTGAACTGATCCTGGGCAAAACCATTCCCTTCGCCATCATCGGCTACATCGACGTACTCATCGTCACCCTGGTGGGAGTCTTCTGGTTTGAAGTGCCCATTCGGGGTTCCATCCTTTTGTTATTGGCGGCGACCACGCTCTTTCTTCTCAGCTCCCTGGGAATCGGCCTCTTCATCTCCACCATCTCCCACACCCAGCAGCAGGCCATGATGACCATGTTTTTTTTCTTCATTCCCGCCCTTCTCCTCTCCGGCTTCGTTTTTCCCATCGCCAACATGCCCCCCATCGTCCAATATCTCACCTACGCCGACCCCCTTCGGTATTTCCTGGTCATCATCCGGGGGATTTTCCTCAAGGGCAGCGGGCTGGATATCCTCTGGCCCCAGATGCTCGCCCTGGGTATTTTAGGGGGAATCGTGTTTACCTTCAGTTCCTTGAGGTTCAGGAAAAGGATGGAATAAAGAAAGGTAAGAGGATAGAGGTTTGAGGTCAGGGGTAAAAAAGAATCAACGACAAAGGGCAATGGTCGATGACCAATGTTCAATGACCCATGAAAGGCGTTTTATTCGACTAATCGACTATTCACCCATTTGACTATCCCCCTGCGCGACTATTCGACTATGCGACTTTTGTTATTGCTCCATGAAACTGAAATCCGCCTCCCCGCTTTCCAGGAGGGCCAGGGCCTCGCGGTACATCCCCCTTTTGAGATTCCCGTAAATCCGACGGTCTTTGTTGGCCAGGCCTGCGGCGCGGGCGACGGCCTGCGGCAGGACCTGGTCCGCCGGAACGGCCTCATCCACAATCGCGAGTTCCTTGTCCTCCACCCCGCCGATCCTTTTTCCCGTCAGAATGACATCCCGAAAGACCGTGGGGGAAAGACGGCTTTGAATCAGGGCCCTCATGCCCGGGGCCAGGGGGATTTTAATGTCCACTTCGGGGAGGCAGAAAAATCCCCGGTCGGCCCTCATGACACGGTAGTCGTGAGCCAATGCCAGCATGGCCCCGGCAGCAAAAGCGTGGCCATTGATCGCCGCCACGGTTGGAACAGGGAAGGCCATGACCCGCCCGAGGAATTTCAAAACCTCGGGGATGAAATTCTTCCATTCCTTGATTCCCTCCCCCATCAGCCAACCCAGGTCCAGCCCGTTTGAATAAAATTTCTCCTCCCCGCCTACGCTGACCAGGGCCGCCGGCCCGGTGGACCGCTCCACCTCATCGAGCGCCCGGTTCACTTCGCCGATGAAGGAAGGGTTAAACCGGTTCTCCCCGCCTCTCATGGTCAAAAGGAAAACGTCTCCCTCCCGTTTCAGGTCTGTGATGGCCATATCAGATTGTTCCTTTCTTCTAAAACCTCTTCCCGGGCATCGCTCGTGTAGACGCGCCCGGCCGGTCGCCCCTACAGCCTCCCATCAAGGGTTTCGTTTTCTTCCCAACCCGTTTCTATTCCGCATTTAGAGTAGGGGCAATTCATGAATTGCCCCTACTGCGCCCGCATGTCGGCTTATCCAATGTCAGTCAATATAATCTATCCGTTTTTGTATGCAAGCGAAGAAGATAGGATTTTCCCCTTTTATAGATTATCCGCCGCCCATGGTTGCGAAGTCTTTTAAAACAAGCCGGGAAAGGGAAATGTCTATTCTTGCCCTTCGCCCCCACTTCCGGGGGGGCGAAGGGCAAAGAGGATCAGCCGAACAATGCCTTCGGAAGCCAGACCACGAGGGAAGGGAAAAAGAAAACAGCGGCCAAACCAATCAACTGGAGAACCATAAATTGAACCATCCCCGCATAAATGTCCCACAATTCATAACTGGGCGCCACACCTTTCAGATAATACGCCGCCACGGCTACCGGCGGGGAGAGAAAGGCCGTCTGCAGGTTCACCGCCACAAGGATGCAAAACCACATCGGATCGTAACCGAGTTTGGTGACCACGGGAAGAAACATGGGCAAAAAGATGAACACGATCGCCGGCCATTCCAGAGGCCAGCCCAGGAGGAAAATAATCGCCATCAGGACGATGATCACCCCAATGGGCGGAAGGGGCAGACTCATGAGCGCTTTAATGATCATGTCGGAGGTCCCCAGGCGGGTAAAGACCGCTCCATAGACATTGGCCGCCATCCCCAGAAAAAGGACCATGCTCGAGATTTCCACCGTAGACCAGGTTGATTCTTTTATCTTCCCCCAATCCAGTTTCCGGTTGACTAAACCGAGCACCAGAGCCCCGAATCCCCCCATCGCCGCGCCCTCTGTCGGCGTCGCCAGTCCGAATAAAATACTGCCCAGGCAAGCCAAGATCAAAATTAAAGGAGGAACTACGCCTTTAGCCAATACACCGAACGCCTGAGCAAAAGACTTGGCCCGCTCCTCTATGGGCAAGGGAGGCCCCAGCTTCGGGTTAAGGTAACACCTTATCATTGTATAAATGATATAGATTCCGGCTAAAAGGAATCCCGGAAACACCGCCGCCGCCATGAGCCTGACCACGGAGACATTTGCGATCGGCCCCATGACCACCAGCATGACGCTGGGAGGGATCAGGATTCCCAGGCAGCCCCCGGCGGTAATCACCCCGGCGGAAAGGCGGACATCGTATCCGCTCTTAATCATGAGCGGCGTCGCCATTAACCCGATGACGGCGACCGGAGCGCCGATGATCCCGGTTGCCATGGCAAAAATGGTAGCCACCACCAGAACCGCCACATACAGAGATCCCCTCACCGGCCCCATGATCAACTGAAAACCCTTAAAGAGCCGATCCATGAGCCCGGCACGTTCCAAGATAAAACCCATGAATATAAACAGGGGAACCGCCGCTAGGACCTCCTCTTTCATGAACCCGGACGCCTGCATGACCATCAGGGAAAAGACCACATCCCCGAAGCCGATGTAACCAAAAACAAGGGCGCAGATGATAAGGGTGAAGGAGATGGGGAAACCCAGGAAGATCGATGTTAGGAGGACGGCCAATAATAAAATCCCAAGGAGTTCAGGACTCATACGGCCTCCCATGGCGGGCGCTGTAGAGTGCTTTAATGAATTCGGAGACGCCCTGTATTAAAAGAAGAAAAGCGGAAAGAGGAATCACCGTTTTAAACGGATAAATGGGCTGCCGCCACGGGCTCGAATCCGAAGTTTCCCCGATACTCCAGGAATGAGATGCATAATCCCATCCCAGGATGAAAAATAAAAAGATACCCGGGAAAAAGAAGAAAAGGAACATAAAGCAATCGATGATCCCCTTTCGCCTCGCCGACCACTTGGCGTAAAGAATGTCGGTCCGGATGTGCGACCCCTTATAAAGGGTGTAAGCCGCCCCGAGCATAAAAATAGCGCCGTAAAGCATATAGGTCACTTCATAAGCCCACACCGTCGGCGAACCAAACATGTAGCGGGCAAAGACCTCATAGACCAGGCCCCCCACCAGAGGGTAAATCAGCCAGCCCAAAATTTTTCCGCTCCACACGGCGAGCCGGTCAATCGTCCTGACAAGAGTATGCAAAATTTTACCCCCTCTTATACGAAATGAAGCAGGCCCATTCCTCACTGCGCAGGGTGCAGCTCCGGAAGCAATGAAGGGTACTCCCGTCACCAAGCTCGGGATTGGGAAGGCCAATCCCTGGGTTCGCCTTCCCAATCCATTCCTTTTCGAAACTTCGCTCCCCGCTGAGGAAAGAGCTTAAGCTCAAATTCTTATTTCTTTTTCCAGTAATAATCCGCGGCGATACTATATTCCGGATTTACGATCCGCTGGAAAGGAACATGCCTGGAGGCGAACTTTTTCTGGGATTCATAAACCATGGCAAAGTCGGGGTTCTTCTTTGCTTCCCGTGCGGCCACCTTGTCCCAGGCTTTGAGGAATTCCACCAATATCTCCTTGGGCGTTTCCATCACCTTGACCCCATGCTTCGTTTGAAGGTCTTGCAGGGCCTGAATGTTCATATCCCATACCTTCGCCATGTTCAGCAGCATGGTTTCGTGGGCAATCAGCTCGATCATCACCCGAAGGTCAGCCGGCAGCTTGTCCCAGACCGCTTTGTTGAAATAAACTTCCCCGACTCCCGTGGGTTGGTGGATTCCCGGCAGGTAGTAATACTTGCAGATATCCTGGAAGCCCATAGTCATGTCGCTGTGGGGGTCGCTGAATTCCGTGGCGTCGATGACCCCCCTCTCCAGCGCCGGCATGATTTCACCCATGGGGAGAGTTGTTACCGCCACGCCGAACTCCCTGAAAACATCGGCAGCCAGGCCGGCGGCCCGCATTTTCAGCCCTTTGAGGTCCGAGACTTTATTAATGGGCTTCTTAAACCACCCCAGGGGTTCACACATCTCCCCCCAGATCGGGAACCAGACAACCTTATACTTCATTTTTTCAATGAGCCCGCGATATAGGTCCGCGCCCCCGCCGGCAAAGAGCCAGGCGTTAAAATCATATTGGTTCATGCCGAAAGGCCCCCCGGTGGCGCTGGCAAATAAGGAAAAAGCCGTGTTTTTCCCCACCCAATAGCCGGACCAGGCCACTCCCCCATCCAAAACCCCTTTGTGGACCGCGTCCAGGATCTCAAAAGCCGGCACGATGGCTCCGGGGGATTCCAATTTTATTTCCAGCCGACCCGCGGCCAGGGAATTAACTCTCTTTACAAAATTTTCCCCCCAGATATAGTCCCAGCCCGGGGAAAAGGGGGTCTGGAATTTCAGCTTTGTCTGGGCATCCGCCGGGGTGAAAAAGAAGAAAGACAAAATCCCCACCGCCGCCAATATGAGAGCCAACTTTTTCATAGGTCTTACCTCCTTTTTAAAGAATTATAAATCTGGGTACTAAAAAGAAAAAACCTTGCCCGTTTTTTCCAATTTCCCGGTCATCACCTCCTGTTCGATGAATTGCCCGCCTTTTTCCGATCGGTCCTCCTGTGGGGATTTTTATCATAATCAAGACCCCTGAAATCCCAAAGGCCTGAAGGTTTTTCCAGGGGAATTTCCCTTTACCAGGTTTCTTCTACCATGGAAAACCGGTGAAAAATAAATCGAGGAAATGGTTGCACAAAGTGAATATTTTTGTCAAGTTAAAAAAAATTTTTGCCGAGGCCCTAAGCGCCTAATATTTCCCGAATTCCAAAGCTGCTTCGAACATGGCCATCAGGTTCTTGGGGGGGACGTCCACAAGAACGTTGTGATCGGGGGAAAGCATGTATCCCCCGCCCCTTCCGTAGATGAAAATTTTCCTCTTTACTTCTTCCCGCACATCTTCGGGGCTCCCCTTGGGCATGACCACGTGGGTGTCGATTCCACCCCAAAGGGCGATTTTCTTGTCGGCCTTGGCCTTGATTTTTGGGGCCTCCATGTCCTTTGCGTTGGACTGCATGGGATTTAGGACGTCGATTCCGATATCGATGAAGTCGTCGATGAACGCATACACGGAACCGCAGGTGTGCATGGCGATTTTGGCCCGGGTCCGGGATTTGATGGTTTTTACCATCCTGGTGAGAAGCGGTTTGATCCTCTCCCGGAACATGGCCGGGCTCAACATGGGTTGGTTCTGGATTCCCAGGTCTTCCCCGAACATAATAATGTCAACGTTGTCCTCAACGGCTTCCGCCACGAGGCTGACTGCCTCGATCCAGGTATCCGCCAGCTTTTCGTGGAGCGCCCGGCTGAAATCCGGGTTCAGCGCCAGATCGACAGCCCAGTTTTCAAACCCCCGCAAAAACTGAGCGTAGGTCACGATTCCGGGCATAACCCGGGCTACCAGGGCTTTGTCGCTCTCCTGGCGAATCCTGCGGGCCTTCTCCCGCCAGTTTTGGAAATTTTCTACCTCCGATGCCTTTGGCCATTTGTACCTTTTCAGGTCTTCCACCGTAGGGTCGGCAATCTTCTGGAAAGGCCCCTCCACCGGAGCATAGGTGTAGTCCGTCGACCTCTGCCACCTCACTCCCCAGGGTTTGTCCACGAACTCCTCCGGGATTCCGAATTCGCTGAGGGAGATGGAGGGGGTAATGGTCTTCGTATCAACATGGAACCGGTCCAGGATGTCCTGGTCGATCTCCGCCGTGAACATGATCAGGGCGCCAATGCGTACCTCCCGCTTGATTCCCAGGTATTCCAGCAGATTCTTGTAAGCCCACACGTTCATGGAGGTGGCCCCGGGGAAGCTCCCGAAATCGATGGGAACCCGGTCGGGGAGCTTGTGATTTAAGGCTGTCAGCACTCTCTCTCGGCTGTTCATGGATCCTTCTCCTTAATTGAAAAAGCCCTCTTTTTTTGTATGGCTGTAGCGGCACGATGCATCGTGCCCCTGCTCGCTTTGCCCAGGTTAGAGGAATGTGCCCTTCAATTTAGCAGTAGGGGAGACCGGCCCGTCGCGCCTACACCAAGGCCCTTTCGGAGATCATTCGCAGGGGCGATTCATGAATCGCCCCTGGGTCGGCCCTGCACCTTGGATATTTTTTCCCTGCCCACCTTTCGGTTTTCGTTCATCGGCATTCGTCTATCTTTGGTTTTGTCCCCCCATCATCTCCACCGCCTTCACCACCGCCGAATCGTCCTCTTTTCCCCAGCCCATCCGGCTGGCGACTTGAAAGACTTCCCTGGCCACCGCGCCCAGGAAAAGAGGGACCTTTAAAGCTTGACCCATTTCGAGAATATAGGTCAGGTCTTTCACCAGAATATCGAGTTCCCCCCGGCAGGTAAAGTCCCGGCTGACCATCTGAGGGGCCCGGTTTCGGAACATCCAACTGTCTCCGGCGCTTTTGGGGATGATCTCCAGAATGGCTTGGGGATTTAGACCGGCCCTCTTCCCCAGGGTCATGGCCTCCGCAACCGCCAGGCCGTTCACCGCCACCAGAAGGTTGTTCACCAGCTTCATGGACATCCCGCTACCCACCCCCCCCAGATGCCGGATATTTTTCCCCATGGCCTGGAGCATGGGGAGGCATCTCTCGACGGCCGGTTTATCTCCCCCGACCATGATGGAAAGCGTTCCTGCCTCTGCCCCCTCCTTGCCCCCGCTGATGGGAGCATCCAGGATTTGGACCCCTCTGTTCTCAAGCTTTTGAGCCAGCTCTTTGACCTGGACCGGGGAAATGGTGCTCATCAGCACAATTACGTCCCCCGCCCTAACCCCCCCTTGGAGTCCCTGCTCTCCCAGGAGCACTTGTTCGATCTGGGGGTAATTTAAAACCACGACGAAGGTGATCCGCGCCCTTTCGGAGATTTCCCGGGGACTTTTCGCGCGTTCCCCGCCCATTCCCTCGATCGCCCGAAGCGGCTCCTCCCGGATGTCATAAGCGGTCAAGGGAAAGCCGGCCTTCAGAATATTGCGCGCCATCCCCAGGCCCATATTCCCCAGGCCGATAAAACCGGTCCGCTCTTTCATGTTTTGCTCCGTGTCAGTTCGTAAAACTTTTGATCCGCAGATTCCGCCGATTACGCAGAGATTTCAGGGGCGTTAATAATCGCTGGTCATGATGAAAAGGGGTTTGGATTCAAAGCTTTCATAATAGGGCCTCAAGCGTTCGGCGTTATAGTATTTCTCCACATCCACCACCTTTTTCACGCTCGTCACCACGTCGATGGGCACGTCATCGTAACGGCCATTTCGCAGGCTCACCAAACGGCCGCTGGAGTTATTCAGGATCAGGTTCAAGGCCAAATTACCGAAAGCCATGGGAACGATCGAATCGATGGCATCGGGGTTTCCGCACCGGACCAGGTACCCCAGACGCTGATTGATGGTGTTGATCTTTTTCCCCTTATTGAATCGCCCGGACAGCTCTTTGACCTGCTCGGACACTTGATCTCCGATTCCGCCCAACTTCCTATGGCCGTAGGCGTCTTGCTCGTCCTTCATGAAGACCATTTCCCCGCCTTCGAACATGGCCCCCTCGGACACGATGACCACCGAATACTTGCTCGGGTTGGTGAATCGATCCTGGACCAGAAGCTCCGTGAGGCGCTCGATCTTGAATTTGTATTCGGGAATGACGCACCGGTTCGCCGCCCCGGCCATGGCGGGAATCAACGCGGTAAACCCGGCGTACCGTCCGAAGACTTCGATCACCAGGATTCTCTCGTGGGACCCCGCCGTGGTCCGGAGATTGTTGACCATCTCGATGGTCCTTGTGATGCAGGTACTGAACCCGATGCAGTAATCCGTCCCGGGAACGTCATTGTCCATGGTTTTGGGGATGGCGATGACTTTTACTCCCTTCTTGGCCAGATGCACTCCGTAGCTCAGGGTATCGTCGCCCCCGATGGGAATCAAGTAATCAATCCCCAGAAAGTCGAGGTTCTGCAGGACTTCAGAGGTCAGATCGTTCACCCTGTCCCTGTAAGTATCCTGCAGATGTTCCGGCACATCGTCCCTGGAAACGTGGCTGGGACGGGTCCTCGAGGTATGTAAAAAGGTGCCCCCGGTCCGTCCCACCTTGTTAACCACCTCTTCGGTGAGAATCTGGAAATGATCCTCCTGGTGGGCCTTCTTGTCCCGGACCATGGAAATCAGCCCTTTCCAGCCGTTGCGCATTCCGATTACCTGCCATCCTTCGCGGATCGCCCGGATGGTGACCGCCCGGATCGCCGGGTTCAGTCCCGGCACGTCCCCTCCACCGGTCAATATCCCTATGGTGCCCTTTTTTCTCTTCCCCTGCGGCATGTTCCAACTCCCCCTGTTTCTTTCAAATGGGTTCCTGGTCGAACCAATTTAGAAATATTATACCAGCAGATGAAGAATTTAAAAATTTAATTAGACCGGGCGGAGCGGCTTTCGAGGCCTGCATGAATGCCGGGGAAAGCTGATTTAACCCAGGAAGCGGCAAGCCGATTCTTTGGGTGTATGCAAACATAAGTTTTTTGCAAAATCTTTTGATTTTTCGCATTGATGATTTTCGTAATGGGTTTTATGATCGATGAAGAAAGGAAGCAAGCCATGTATTCCCCTTCATCGAAAGTCGTCGGCATTGACCTGGCGGGCAGCGAAAAAAGAGCCACCGGGTTCTGCCTCCTGGAAAGAAACCAGGCCCGGGTCTTGGTCCTTCACACCGACGAGGAAATCCTTCGAGCTGTCCACGAAGGGGTCCGAGTAGCGGCCATCGATGCCCCGCTTTCTCTCCCCCGGGGGAGATGCTGCCTGAGGGACGATTGCTCCTGCGCGGGAAAGGCTCACTTCCGCGCCTGCGACCTGGAACTGAGAAGGATGGGGATTAAATTTTTTCCCATCACGCTCGGGCCCATGCGCCAGTTGACCGACCGGGGGATCCGGTTGAAGGATAGGCTTGCAGGCAGAGGGATTGAGGTCTTCGAAACCTATCCGGGGGCGGCACAGGATATCTGGAGAATCCCGCGGCAGAAGAACCCGGAGGGATTAAAGCAGGCCCTCCGCCGGTTCAAGGTGGGCGGAAACTGGCACACCCCGCAGGTCACGAAGGATGAACTGGATGCTTTGACTTGCGCTTTGGTGGCCGCAGAATATCTGAGGGGAAAAACCAGGGCCATCGGCGATCCGGAGGAAGGGCTGATGGTATTGCCCTATGGAGATTCGAGGTTCAAGGTTAGGGATTCGAGAGAAGAGACAAAAGAATAAACTCAATCCTCGGTCCTCACGGCTTCCGTCGTTTCCAGGCCGGAGCTTACCGGGCCGCGTTTGATCCTGATCTTGGGGTCTTTTCCCGGAATGCTCGGCCGATGATCCGTTTCCGCCGCTTTTTCCCCGGGAATCGGAACGGGCTCTGCGTTCCTCGCACCCCGTTCCAGGATCCTCGCTATTTCCCTTTTCCCCTTTTCACCCTTCCCTCTTTTCCCCTCTTCCGAGTCTTCCGCTCTTCCTTCAGGCCAGACGTCTTTTCCCCGCCCCCGCGACCCGGAACCCTCTCCTCCTTTATCGGGCAGATGTCCGGAGTAATACTTCAGGCCCGCCCGTTTCATTTTTTCCACCACATGGGGGTAGAGGATCACCTCCTCTTTTTCGATCTCGCTATGCAGGATCGGATCGATTTTCCAGATGGTGTTGTAGAGCTGGTCCATCTCTTCCCGTCCGGAGAAGGAAAACATCACCGCAGGATGAGCGCTCACCCCGGCCTTTTTCAGGTTCCGCAGGGCATCCAGTTGCAAATGAAACCCACAGGGGTCTGCGCCGGTCAACCGGGCAAACTCGCTTGCCGTGCAGCCTTTCAAGGATACTCGTACATGGAGGAACGGATACTGGGCAAGCTCCTGGGCATAGGATTCATCCTCCCCGATCAGGATTCCGTTCGTCTCCAGGATAAACCGTAATCTCTTGTGCTGGAAAAAATTGAGAACCTGAAAGAGATGATTCCGCCCGATGGTTGGCTCTCCCCCGCTGATGCGTCCCTGATAGACTTTTTTTTCCTTCATGAGCTTCAGGAACCGCTGGCCCACCTCTTCGGCGCTTAGCCACTCTCCACTTTCCCGGCCTTCCAATATGGATTCTTTCCGCACCCAGCAGAACTTGCAGGTCAGTCCGCAACCGGCGCAATCCGCGGTGATGATCCCCCCGTACCAATGGTCCCGGCGAAACCGGTAATACTTTTTACGGTCTCCTCCGACCCTCTTTTGGACCACGATACTTTCGATCTTCCGATGTCGCTCGACCGGGTTGTAGCTCAATTTCGCTATTCCTCGCTGATGGTATCGGGAAGTTCGTTTCGATCATCCGGTTCGACCGGAAAATGGTCCTTCAGTTTTTCTCCGATCTCCCGAATCCCCAGGCAGATGCCCTCGCAAATCTTCCCCGCCCGAAACTGCTCCTGCATTTTTTCCTTCACCTCTTCCCAGTAGTTTTTCGGTACGACCCGGTGGATTCCCTCGTCCCCGACGATGGCAAACTTTCGGTCGTCGGTGGCTAGGTAAATCAGGACCCCGTTGCGGGCCTTCGTCCTCGTCATCCCCAGGCGGGAAAAAACCTCCCTGGCTTTCTCCAGGGGGGGCTTTGGGGAACAGCAGTCCAGATGAACCCGGACCTCTCCCGAAGTGCGGGTTTCGGCCTTCCGGATCTCTTCTACGATCCGATCCTGTTCTTCCGTGCTGAAGAATTTTTTCGGATGCCTTTTAAAAAACATAGGACGCAGATGAACATGGATATACGCAGATATTCAAAGGTTTCTTTTCTTCTATTTTCAAAAGCCTTTCGTTTGACTGCGGGCTTCGGGCCGAAATTTAAGCGCAACCCGCCCAATTCGCTTTTTACCAGTTGCCGCTGGCCCCGCCGCCGCCAAAATCACCGCCTCCTCCCGAAAAGCTATCCCCTCCCGAGGACCATCCCCCCGAACCTCCCAAGAAGGGTCCGCCACCGAAGAACCCACCCCCGGAGTGCCATCCCCGGGAGCTTCCCGAATGGTAATACCTCCTGCGGGCCCGGGACCGTGCCAGTTCAAAGAAAAAGATGAACGCCCCAAGAATCAGCAGAGGAAACCAAAGGCCCATCGGACTTTCCTTCTTTCGCGGACCGGCCCTGTATTCCCCCTTGGTGGCGGAAATGATGGCATTCACCCCGGTTTCGATGCCCTGAAAAAACTGCCCTTCTTTGAAACGCGGAGCGATCTCGTTTCGAATAATGGTCCCGGCCAGCGCGTCGGGCAAGGCCCCTTCCAGACCGTACCCGACTTCGATGCGCAACTTGCGGTCATTCTTCACGATGAGCAGGATGACCCCGTTGTTCCTCCCTTTCTGCCCGATTTTCCATTTTTCCGCCAACCGGATCGAGAATTCTTCCAGGCTATCCCCTTCAAGAGAGGGGATCATAAGGACGGCAATCTGGTTGGTTGTCTCCTTTTCAAAGGCGCTAAGCTTTTTCTCCAAAGCCTGGATTTGGTCCCGGGTGAGGGTTCCCGTGCGGTCCGTCACCCTTCCTTCCGGCCGTTCCGGAACTGCCAGGGCAAATACGGAAGGACTTAAAAGGAGGCACAAAAATCCAGCAAGAAAGGATTTCAGGAATCCCCAGCTTCTGAGCGGTCGATCGATCAAAACTTTACCTTCGGGGCCTTCTTGGCCTCCGGTTCCGCTTCGAAAAGAGGCATTCTTTCGAACCCGAATAGGCCGGCAAAGAGAACACCCGGGAAGGTGCGGATTTTCCTATTGTAATTGAAAACGCTGTCATTGAACCGCTTGCGCTCCACGCTGATCCGGTTTTCGGTCCCTTCCAGCTGATCCTGTAGCTTCATGAAGTTTTGGTTGGACTTGAGGTCGGGATACCTTTCCACCACCACCATCAACCGGCTTAACGCCCCGTCCAGCCCCTGGGCGGCTTGCAGGCTCTTGTTCATATCCCCGGCCTGGCGCGCCTCCCCCCACTGGCTCCGAAGGCGGGTTACTTCTTCCAGAACGCCCTTTTCCTGCTGGGCAAACCCTTTGACCGTTTCAACTAAGTTTGGAATCAGGTCCGCCCTCCGCTGGTACTGGTTCTCCACCTGGGCCCAGGCGGTTTTCGCTTCCTCGTGGGCGCTGACCAGTCCGTTGTAAATCCCGAAGGCACCCACCACCAGCACGCCGATAATGACCAGGGGGATAAGAATGACGGCCGCTTTGCTCATAGGACCCTCCATTCTGGATTTTCAAAAAGGGATTTTAATCTAGCATACGGCAAGGGGGAATTCAATCAGAGTGGCTCTAACCGTTGATGAATCCTTAAAAAGGAAAAAATCCTACCTTTCTCCTGGTGGAAAAGGGTTGGAGTTGGGGTGTTGAATATAAGAATTTCAATATATTATCAATTCCCCTCCTTTCATCCCCCCCATCAGAGGGGGAAAAATTCAAAAAAGCCCCCTTTTCCTCGACGGGAAAAGGTGGGGATGAGTGTGAAAGTTGAATAGTTTCAAAAAGTTTCTATTCCTCTCCACTTCATCCTCTCGCATCAGGCGAGGGGAATTTTTACTTTTTGCGAATTTATCAAACTTATTGGAATTCGGCCCTTTACCGGGTTATCGACCATAAAGCTGCCTGTCAAAAAAATTTACGATTTTTTCCGATTATGCTTTTTTCATGTAACCAATTGTATTAATAATTTTTTTTATTAAAACCCACTCGCGGGGCAGTGGTTTATTCTCTATTTCTGTAATTTATTCCAACAAATTTTTGGAATTTACCCCTTTGGAAATCAAAGGACCATGCGGATTTGGATTTTTATATATCATTAATTATTCAATTAAAACAAGGAATTAAATTCGTTATCATAAATTGTCTTTTTTTCTATAAATATGGCATGTTTATTGAATAAAAAATAAAAAGAATAATTTTTTAACCTCGCCAATTTGAGGAGAAGGGAAAATGAAAAGGATATTTTTGATTTTTCTGATTTCCTTGGGCATTTTATGGGGGGTTCAATCTGCCTCCCATGCGCTCACAATAGGTTTCAATGATGGTGTTAACCCCGGTTTTTACGTGGCCGATAACTCCCTCCAGGATTCAAATCCGCTGGTTGGGGTCGTCACCTTTATTGGCTCGATCGGGAACTGGGCCGTCAATGTAACAACAGGTATATCCAAACCCATAATTGGCAGTGCAAGTTCCCCCCAAATTGATTTTAACTCCGTTAATGTAACTTCATCGGGAGGAGGGAATTTGATATTCGGCATGGTCGATTCGGGCTTCACGGGACCCATCTCGGGAGGCAATGCCGGACCGTTTACTTTTAACGTGGGGGGCACTACTCAGGGAACGGTATCCTTTTTAGCATTTGGGAATATTTCTCCCGGTGATAATTTTTCGGGAATTACTATAGCTAGCTTGGGCCCCTTCGGGGCTGGCGCCTTTTCCGGAACGACGCAAGGCGGGTTTCCTGCCGTAAGTCCCTTTGGCATCGGAATTGTAGCTACTATTACCCATACAGGAAATCAAGCTACCAGTTTCGATGCCTCGTTGAGTGTTCCCGAGCCAGCGGTTCTGATCCTCCTCGGGTCCGCCTTGATCGGGGTTTTCGCATTGAGGAGGAGATATTTAAATTAAGCATCAGCCGGGATCCGGATAAAAAAAAGGCAGGGTGTCAGTTTTAACCCTGCCTTTTTTCATTGGGAATTAAGGGCCCTAAAGATTTCGGGAAGGGGCAGCGTGAATGTCTTCCCGTCTTCCCTGCCTCTGACCCAATCTATTCATCGGGCCACGCGGGCTTTACTGCGGTATTTTCCCCCGATATTTCTTCTACATATTCTCCACAAACGGATCCCAGGCTTGGCCCTGTCTTGCCCATTTGGAGGAATAATCCCACCCCCGGGCCTTCTTGATTTCCTCGATGGCCCGGGTGTCGTCTTCGAACATCCAGCGGTCCACATATTCAAAAAAGGCGTCGTGCGCCCAGACTTTTTCCGCCTTCATTAACCTTGCAGCCAGGGCCTGGCCCACCCAGGAGGCGCTGGTGCAGCAGCGCCGGTAATTTTCACCCAGATTATTTTCCCATTCCGAGGGGTGCAGGTGTTCATAAGCCCCCCAGCCTTTTTCTCCCAGCCGACCGTCTTTTCCCACATGGCAGGCCTACAGAGCTCTGGCCCCGGTCCAACCCTTGCCATACAGGGTCTGCATGTCTTCCCCGAATACAACCTTGGGATGTTTCTTTTTCGGGGACTGCACATCCTCATCCCCCAAAAGAATTCCGGCAAAAATGATCGGCCATTTGCGGCCGCTCCCGTGGCCGCCGTGAGCGGGCCAGCCCCGGTGCCCGGCACGGACAATTCCCCAGAGGTCGATTCCATATTGTACGAAAATTAACCGGGCAACAATATAAGGTTGACAATTAGCGTATTCAAAAATAAAATACTAATATTCATACATAAAGGATTACGAAAATGACCACAATTTCGATTCGTCTTCCCGATAGCGTCCTGGAAGAGGTGGATAAGATCGCGAAGGATTTGAAGCTGCCTCGCACCGCCTACCTGCGCCGGGCCATCCTCAACATGAACAACAAAGTCAAAGAAGACAGGCGAAGGGCCCGGATCATGAAGCTCAGCAAACGAGTACGAAAGGAAAGCATGCGGGTCAATGCGGAATTCAGCGAGGTGGAATATGACCCCGTCTCTTAAGCACGGCACGATCTGGGTGGCCAATCTCAACCCACAAAAAGGAACCGAGCCTGGAAAAACCCGACCCGTTCTCATTCTTCAGGATCAGGCCCTCCTGGACGCCGGACATCCGTCGACGATTATCATCCCCCTCACGACGAATCTCATCGAGGATGCAGAACCCCTCCGCATCAGGGTAAAAGCCCGTGAAAAGCTGACCCGAGATTCAGATCTTCTCATAGACCAGATCCGCGCCATCGACAACCGACGAATCACATCCGGCCCCATCGCTGATTTGGAATTCGATCTGATGAAGAAGGTCTATGACGCCGTTTCGGAAGTTATCGGGATTAATCCTTTTGCTGCTGCGGCAGACGAAACTGCTGAAAAAGGTTAATCTATTGCTGAGTAAGGTATAACCCAAAATATTTTTTCCATGCTCCCCGTTGCCGCTCGCCTCCCGCACTTTGCACCCAATTTGCAGCCTTCGCCGATCAACAGTCCTCAGTCGATTCCTTTGCAAAGCAGCGACGGAGCTATTACTTTATGATTAATGAGCTATAGAAGGTGTCCTGTAGCCCAAAGCATCGCATGTGAACCTATTCATGAGGTAAGGGAAACTAAAAAAGAGTACCCATACCCTCCTCTCTTCTATAATCCAACGGTTTGTAGTACTTCCGCTGGAGGATACGCCGAAATGTCCCGATGATCGACCGGGCTTTATCTTTGGTCGGAAGTTTCCTCCAATTTTCATACAGCGGAAACCCATCGTAACGCGGCGCCGGGATCCCGGCTATTCTTAGGGCCAGCAATCTCCCCCAGATTTCCCTTCTCTTGGCCAATAGGCTTGCCTGGGATTTCCCTACAATATCCGGTGGCACGGACTCCAGAGTCAGATACCCCGCCTCCATGGCCCCTCGAATCGCTTTTTGCCCCTTTTCGGTCCTGACTAGAACCAAAGAGTGGCCAAGGTCACCCTCTTTGATTTCTCGATACCACGGATCGCCGCATGATATGTCCGCAAACTCCGCCGTAATGTCCGGGCAAAGGTAGCACCGGAAAGGTCGGTATTTCTGCAGGAAACTCCAGGATCGCCGGTAACTCATCTCCCTTATTTCGTTGCGCTCTCCCTTCAACCTGATGGAAAAATTTCCCGGCCACCCCTTGCCCCGGTAACGAATCTCTTCCACAGCGTCGGAGTCGATTTTCATTTCCTTCAATAAATCCAGCGTACCCCGCGTCGAAGGAGTTCCGGCGCAGAAGATCCCGATGGCCAGTCCGACTTCGGCATTCAATCCGGGTTTAAGGGCCTGAATCTTTCTCAGCCCCTCCACATCACAGGGCTTGCCGATAAAGACGCAAGAAGAAGGGATTGACTCCACCGAGGCAAGGCCATCGCAAACGGAAGCAGGACCATACCTCGACCCGGTCCGGGACAAAAGGTCCTCTCTCCCCAGACTGACCACCGGCCTGTTTCTCCATGGAATTTGCTCATCAAACCCTGAATGGATAACCGCATCCATTCCTTCTTTCTCCAGGCAGTATAGGGCAAGTGCGGTCGAAGCTCCGCCCGAGGATCCCTGGAACCGAATTTCCGGATCCGGGGCAAACCCCTCCCACACCTCAAGGACGGGTCCGAAACCCTCCCGGATTGCAGCAATTTGCCCCATTCTCCTTCCTTTAAACTGATTTCCCGCTTCCCGGCCGGGACAGACCCTGACGCAATCGTCGCAACCTCTACAGATCTTAGAACGAATGAGGGGCCGCAGCCCTTCCTTCTCCCTATCGACCATGACGATCTTCCTCTCCGGGCAGACATATACGCAGGCGCCGCACCCGACACACAGACGCCAGGAGGCGATTTCTTCCACGTTCCTGAATCTCATTTTTTATTTCTTCGCCACAGCATCTTTTCCCTTTGCGGCATGAAAACGCCCCCTTTTTTTAAAAGTGGGGTGATATCGAAAAAAATTAAATTTCCCCTCCCCTGGCGGGAAGGGATGAAGGGGAGGGGGTTGATAACCTTTCTAAATCATTCTATTTGTCACCCTTCCTGACCATCCCTTGTCGAGGAGGGGTCTGTCTCTAATTTTTCCGAATTGATCAAGAGAGGCCGGTAATCCTATTCTATTCCAGCAATTTCCGGCCCATATGATGGCGGGGGGATGGGGCAGGACTTTGAGGTCCAAACGGGTGGGACTAACCGACTTTCAGCTCTTCCGCAATTTCTTTGAAGAGGTTCAGGACCTTTGTCCTGACCTCGGGCATCTTCCTCTCCAGGTGGTTTTTAATCTGCTCTCTCTCCCCGTATGCCTTTTCAATCACTGCCATAATTTCGCCCTGATCCATGGTGCGGGGGTCGGCTACGTACTCATCGACTCCTATCGTTTCCATGACTCCTTTGAATTTCTTGCTGTAGGCGATGGATACCGTGGGTATGTATTGGGAAAGGGCGGCAATGCAGGCGTGCATGCGGGAACCGATAAAAAAACCGCAGAGGCCGATGATATATTTGATTTCGTTCTGGTTGTACCGGCCCCGGGTCAAAAATATCCTGTCTCCGAATCGCGGTTTCAGTTCCCGGTAAACATATTCGCAAACCGCCGAATCGCTTTCCGAATTCGCTTTCTCCCCGAATACATGGGGAAC
>JACAEW010000213.1 GCA_013388675.1 Syntrophaceae bacterium
ACGATTCCATGGGGATGCTGGCGGGGGAGCAAGAGGCTGCCTTTGACTTTTCCGAACAACTGGAAGATTGTCCTGTCGCCCATGGCCGATAAGCCGGATGTGAGCCAGGAGGAGATCCGGAAGGCTTTCCAAAACCCCATCGGCCAGGAGCCGATCCGCAAGCTGGCCGAGGGCAAGAAGACTGCGGCCATCGCCGTGGACGACCTCACCCGGCCCACGCAGGCCCACCGCTTCCTGCCCTTTATCGTCGAAGAGCTGAATCAGGCCGGAATTTCGGATGAGAACATCAAGATCATCCTGGCCATCGGGTGCCACCGTCCGCTCATGAAAGCCGACCAGGAGAAGAAACTCGGGAAAAAGATGGCCAACCGGTTCGCCGTGTACAATCATCATCCCTTCGAGAATGTGGTGAACGTGGGTAACACTTCCCGGGGGACTCCGGTCATCCTCAACCGCTATTTCGTCGAATCCGACGTGAAAATCGGGATCGGCTTCATCACTCCCCACCCCATCGCCGCTTTCGGGGGCGGGGGAAAGATCGTCATCCCCGGGCTGGGCTCCATCGACACGATCGAGAGAAATCACACTCCTGCTTTCCAGGGCAAAATCGGCAACACGGGTTTCTCGAAAGGATACGACATCAATGCCAATGAGCTCCGGGCGGACATCGAGGAAGGGGCCCGCATGGCCGGCCTGAATGCCATCGTGAACTCGGTGGGAACTTCGGATGGCAAGACCGCCGGGGTTTTTGTGGGAGACCTGGTCAAGGCCCACCGGGCTGCGGTGGAGTTGGCGCGGACGGTGTACAAGACCGAAGCCCCGTGCGACATGGATATCGGGATTTTCAACGCCTTCCCGGAAGACACGGAACTGGTTCAAGCGCAAAAGGCCATGAATGTGTGGACCGGGAACGAAACCTGCCGGTTGGTGAGAGAAGGGGGCAAGGTGGTCATTGCCACGGCCAGCTCCGACGGCCTGGGTTTCCATTCCCTGGCGGACCGGGGGATGAGGCTCTACAACCGGGTGGGGCACCGAAAGGCCATGGCCGATATTTTCAACGGTCGAAAGATTATTGTATTCTCTCCCAACTGCTCCCGGGCCGACCTGCTGGAACGCTACCCGGAAGAGGTGATCATCCGAAATACCTGGAAGGATGTCTTGGAGGAATTGAAAAACGGATCAACGGGGCAGAGCGTAACGGTTTTCCCGAATGGGTCGCTCCAGTACATCCCTGTGGATTGATTCCCCGTCGAGGGATGTGGATTTGGCGGGGAGGGAAAAGGCTCGGCCTTGCCGATCGGCCGGAGGAATTTCATCTCCCGCCGGGAGCACTCCAGCTTTGCCAAAGAAATCGATTTCCGGTTGGCCAATCGGAAAAGGCAAGACCGCCGGTTTTCCCATCCGAAGTAGAGCTCAGAAGCAAAGGACCCAGGAATTCAAGCTTTTCGCCGGGGCCGGAAGAGGCCTTGGGGGTCGGCTCCCAAAAGGCCGGCCCGAAAGGCCCGGGAATCCAGGGGGGAAAGGGCTCTTGCCATACCTGGGGTCAGCACCCGAACGATCCGGGTCCGGTCCAATTTCTCGGCAATCCGGTAGAGGGGCTCATCCTTGACCATCCAGCCATACCGGTCGAAGGGCCGCAAATTCAGGGGCCTTGTATATCCACGTAGGGTCTTTTCTCTCTCCAAGTTGTAAAATTGCTCGAAGTAGGACATGATCAACTCCCGTACCGTCCGGTAGACCGGCTCCCGGAACCGAAGGCCCACAAAATTAGATTTTCCGATGGCTCCCCAATGCGAGTTCCTCTTGAACAGGGCCAGGAGATGATCGTCGTCCCGGCGATTGGGCAGCATTTCCAGGATCAAGGGGGGGTGGCCAATCCGGCGGAGCATGGCCGCAGCAAAAAGGGCGCCGTCGTAGCAATGCGCCACCCGCTCCCGAAGAACCCTCAGGGGGCAGCGGTATTTTTCTTCCCGGGAATATTCCAGTTCATCCAGAAAAGCCTGAATTTTGATCGGGTGATTCAGGTGCCCAAGAATTCGATGCTCGGATTTTGACAAGTGTTGATCGAATTGACCTTCCAAATCCATCCTATTCCCTTAAGCCGTTTATTTTGTCGAAATTATTTATAATCCTCCGACCGATCCGCTGACAAGGAGAAAATGACCTTATCCTCTAACTACCTGAAATTATTTCTTATCCATTTCGTTTGGGAATTTACTACGAAAGCGAATAGTTTGAATACGAATTTTCTTGACAAGGGATTAAAAATTTTCCTAAAATGCGGGGGAAGGCACCCGATAGGAGGCAGATCAACCCGCACAAGGAGGCAGCCATGAGCAACGGAACTTTCCCGATCAACATGAGAGACATGAAATTTATCCTTTACGAATGGCTCGGGATTGAAAGGCTGTGCCAGTTCGAAAAGTTCAAAGATTACTCCCGGGAGACTTTCGACATGGTCCTGGACCAGGCCGCTCAGCTATCCGCCGAGGTCATCGCCCCCCTGAATTCCGCTTCGGACAAAGAAGGATGCACCTACGAAAAAGGGAAGGTAAAAGTTCCGGAGGGGTTCCATGACGCCTTCAAAAAATACTGCGAAGGCGGCTGGATCGCTGCCTCGGTGGATGCGGAAGCAGGGGGACAGGGGCTTCCCGATTCGGTGGCCCTCGCGGCGGCGGAAATGTTCGTGGGCGCTTGCTGTTCTTTCACCACCTATCCCGGGCTTACCCGCGGCTGCGCGAACCTGATCGAAAGCTTCGGCACTCCGGAGCAGAAAAAGATTTACCTGGAAAAGATGTATGCCGGGGAGTGGACCGGCACCATGTGCCTGACCGAACCGCAGGCCGGGAGCGCCGTGGGGGACGTGAAATGCGCGGCCAAGAAGGAGGGAGATCATTATCTGATCCAGGGAACCAAGATCTTCATCACCGCCGGCGATCACAACTTGACGCCCAACATCATTCATGCCGTCCTGGCCCGGACGGAGAACGCTCCGCCCGGAATCAAGGGTTTGAGTCTTTTCATCGTCCCCAAGGTGCGGGTCCACGCCGACGGCTCCCTGGGGGATCCCAACGACGTGAATTGCGGGGGCATCGAGCACAAGATGGGCCTGAAAGGATCGGCCACCTGCACCCTGAATTTTGGGGATGAGGGTAAATGTCACGGCTACATTCTCGGGCAGGAAGGGCAGGGGATTCAGCTCATGTTCCAGATGATGAACGAGGCTCGCCTGGGCGTGGGGCTCCAGGGCTTTGCCCTGGGAAACCTGGCTTACCTGTATGCCCTCAAATACGCCAAGGAACGGGTCCAGGGGGTTGACATTCGCAAGATGAAGGACCCCCTTGCCCCCCGGGTCACGATCATCAATCACCCCGATGTCAGGCGAATGCTCATCACCATGAAAGCCTATGCCGAAGGGCTGCGGGCGCTCATTTACAAAACCGCCTACTACTCCGACCTGGCCAAGGTGGCCACGGACCCGAAGGAGAAGGAAACCTGCGAAAACACCATCGATCTCCTCATCCCGGTGGTGAAGGCCTATTCCACCGACATCGCTTTCCGGATGACGGAATGGGCCATCCAGGTCCACGGCGGATACGGCTATTGCGGCGAATATCCGGTGGAACAGCTCTGCCGGGACGTGAAGATTACCTCCATCTACGAGGGCACCAACGGCATCCAGGCCATGGACTTGGTGGGGAGGAAACTGTCCTTGAAGAAGGGGGCCCTGGTCATGGGTTGGATGAAGGAGATCAACGAATTTGTGGAAAAACACAAAGGACATCCGACCCTCGGGCCTTACGTGACCCAGTTGGAGCAGGCCAAGAATTCGCTGGTCAGCACGGCCATGCATTTCGCCAAGTCGGCGGCCTCGGGGGACCCGCTCTATCCCATGCTCCAGTGCGTCCCGTTCCTGGAAATGTTCGGGGAGGTGCAAATCGCTTACTTGCTCCTGGACCAGTCGCTGGTGGCCAAGGAAAAACTGCAGGCTCTTTTCGACAAGGCCGGGGCCACCACCCCCGAGGCCCAGGCCAAAGTCATTGACGATCAGGCTGATGCCGCCTACTACAGCGGCAAAGTCTGCGCCACCGAGTTCTTCGTGACCAACATTCTGCCGCAAGTACAGGCCAAAGCGGCGACGGTCATGGGAGGAAACCGGAGCGCCCTGACCATCCAGGAAGCGGCGTTTTGATCCTTTTAACGGCGTAGGGGCAGGTTTCAAACCTGCCCCGATGGAGGGCATTAAAACGTTCGGGTAGGGGCAATTCAGGAATTGTTCCGTCGATGCGATTGAAAGAGGTGGTTCCGATGGGCCACCTCTTTTTTTGTCCTCATTTGGGGCTTGCATCGGCAGAAGAATTATTCCTTAATGGAAGAAAAAACAGGGGTCCTTCCATGAAACTCATGCTCTTCTTGTTCCTGACCACTCTATTCTGGGGAATGGCGGCGATTTTTGACAAGCTGGCTTTGGGGAAGGCGGCTCCGCTCACCGGCATGATGGTCCGCCAGTTCATCCTGACCGGGATTCTCCTGGCGGTGGGAATCGGCAGCGGGCGGCTGGGAAGCCTGGGGACCATGGACCTGCGGACCATCGTGCTTTTCGGGCTCAGCGGCATCTGCGGAGGAGTGTTGGGCCTTTGGACCTATTATCACGCCCTGAAATTGGGAGGGCCTTCCCTGGTGGTGCCCATCACGGCGACCTATCCATTGATCACGGTTCTGCTGAGCTGGCTCATCCTCCAGGAAGGAATCACCGCGGCGCGAGTGGCCGGGACGGGGCTGATCGTGCTGGGAGTGTGGCTGGTAAAGTGAATGCGGAATTCGGATAGCGGAATGCCCAATAAGATTCCGCTTACAAAACAATCTGGGGTCTTCTCCCAATCGAGTGGGTAAAAAGGGAGAAAACG
>JACAEW010000090.1 GCA_013388675.1 Syntrophaceae bacterium
GAACAGCAGATCCACCGGGCCATGCAGGTCGCCAGCTATGCTTTTGTCCTGGAAAACGGGACTACGGTTCTCTCGGGAGAAACGAGCGACCTGGTACGGCACGAGCATATTAAGAAAGTTTATCTGGGAATATAATCGGTTTGCTAGCAGATACCGCCGCCTCAGAGCTAATTGGATGGGAAATTTTTTGATACAGGCAAGCGGCCCAATCTCGACTTTTCCAGCACAAGAATCTTTTTTGACAAATTGTTAAAGAATAAAAAACATCGAAAGGAAAGTCAGTGAAAGTCAAGGTGCGAACGCCCTTGGATAAGATCATGGGCTCGCTCAAAGAGGTGCCTCTCCATCATCCCGCCATGCTAGCGGATCTGCTCCGAATGCTGATGGAGGAG
Source organism: Syntrophaceae bacterium (assembly GCA_013388675.1). Classification (GTDB taxonomy): domain Bacteria; phylum Desulfobacterota; class SM23-61; order SM23-61; family SM23-61; genus SM23-61. The sequence continues at coordinate 393 of JACAEW010000090.1, forward strand.
GCGCCGGAACTGAAGCCCTATGCGGGTTTCCGTCCCGGGGATGTGCAGCCCTACGGGCTTTTGGTATGGCGGGGCGCCAAGTTGCTTACGCTTACGGACATGGTGCATCCGACGGATGAGTTGGAAATGATACCCATGGTGGCAGGAGGTTAACAATGAAAGGATACCACAATCGCGTAGCCTGGATCGATTTGAACAGGCGGGAAGTGAAGTTCAAAGCTTTGGATGAGAAGGACGCAGCGGATTTCGTGGGGGGGGCGTCCCTGGGCGCGGCTTACCTGGCCCGGCTCACGGACGGAAAGACCGACCCCCTGGGGCCGGAGAATCCCCTCATGTTCATGACCGGGCCGTTCACCGCTTCCGGGGTTCCGGCGTCGTCGCGGCACGACGTGATCAGTCTTTCCCCCTTGACCGGGATTTTCGGGGAGAGCAACTCCGGGGGATCCTTCGGCTGGCAGCTGAAGAGCTGCGGCTACGACGGCCTGGTGATCACCGGGCGATCGGAAAAACCGGTTGTGCTGATCATCGATCCGGACCGAATCACCTTCCGAGACAGCGAAGACCTGTGGGGCCTGGATGTGTGGGCGGCGGACGAGCGGCTCAAGGCGGAAATCGACCCCGAGGGAGTGACGGCATTGATCGGCCCTGCGGGGGAGCGGCTGGTGAAGGTCGCTTCCATCTCCCATGACGGTCGCCACACCCGGTCCGCGGGGCGCTGCGGCATGGGGGCGGTGATGGGTTCTAAGAGGCTAAAGGGACTGATCGCCCTCTCCCGCGGAAAGGCGAAGGCGGAGATGGCCAACCCGGAGGGTCTCAAGAACTCGATCACCGAGGCGCTCAAGCTGATCAAGGAAGGACTCGGGCCATTCAGCCAGATGGGGACCCCCGGAGGGGTGATCAATTACGACAAAATGGGGAACCTTCCCTTCGACAACTGGCGGATAGCGCAGTGCACGCCCATCGCGGAGAAGACTACCGGCACGACGATGAAGGAAACCATCTGGGTCAGCCGCGCGGGATGCAAGCTCTGCGCGATCCATTGCGGCCGGCTGGTGCAGAACACCCAGGGTCCCTTCGCCCTGGACGGTGTGCAGGAGGGGCCGGAGTACGAGACGCTGGCCGCCTTCGGGAGCCTGTGCATGAATGACAGCCTCCCGGCCATCGCCAAGGCAAACGAGTACTGCAACCGCCTCGGCTTGGACACCATCTCGACGGGCTCCATCATCGCTTTCGCCATGGAATGCCGGGAGAAGGGACTGATCAGCGATCAGGACCTGGAGGGTGTGGACCTGGGCTTTGGGAAGCCAGAGGGGATGGTGGAGATGGTCAGGCGGATCGCCCTGCGCCAGGGAAAGCTGGCCACGCTCCTGGGGGAAGGGAGCCGGGAAGCGGCCCGGGGGATCGGCGGGAGTGCGGAGGAATATGCCATCCATGTAAAGGGGCTGGAGTTTCCCATGCACGACCCGCGCTTTTCCTGGGGGCATGCTATTTCCTATTCCACGGGCAATCGCGGGGCCTGCCACCTGAGCAGCCTGGCCCATCCCTTTGAGCTGGGAGTTCCCCTTCCGGAACTTGGCTACGAGAAACCTTACCCCGGGCGACAACGGGACGGAAAAGCGCAATGGACCATCCACCTGCAGCATGTGATGACCCTCCTGGACAGCTTCAGCATCTGCAAGTTCACCATGCTGAGCAACGCCCTCTCGGTCAGCCATTTTCGGGAATGGCTGGGGCAGATCACCGGGCGGGAGCGGGGCCTGGAGGAGTTCATGGCCCTGGGGGAGCGGGCGTTCACCCTGAAGCGGATGATCAACAACCGGCGGGGGATCACCCGGAAGGATGACATTCTGCCACCACGTTTCCGAACCCTCAAGAAGAGGGGAGGAACCATCGACCTGGACGTCCCCGCCCTGCTGCCCATGCTTTCCGATTATTACGAACTGCGGGGCTGGACCGAAGAGGGCCGCCCCAAGCCTGAAACCATCAGCCGGTTGGGGCTGGAGGCCTTTAAAGGTCAGTGACCTTGGGAGATCAAGTGGACTTTCCCTCTGCCCCCAAGGAAAAGAGGGGGCCATAACCCTGCTGAGGCTCGAGCCCAAGCGCTCGGGCCTCATTATTTTTATTTTCTTTATTCCCTGTCATGCAACCTGCCGGTCCGACTTCGTCAGCCTTCCTCCGTGATTTATCTGGAAAATCTTC
>JACAEW010000091.1 GCA_013388675.1 Syntrophaceae bacterium
AAAGAAAAAGTGATTATGCTCAATTACGGTACGACGGGTGACCACATGACTGCCGAGGCCTTCAACCCTTATCATTTCCGGGCTTGCATGAGCAGCGCGCAGCACTCGACGGCCCTGGCCGCCTATCTTTCGGGGACGAAATACAACACCTATTACATCCTCTGCCAGGATTATTCCGCTCCCCGCCAGGGGGCGGACGCGTTCAAGAAAGCAATGGACCGATTCAAACCCGGCTGTAAATTGGGGGGAGAGGATTATCACCCGGTGGGAGCAAAGGACTTGGCCCCCTACATCAATAAAATCATCGACTCGAAAGCAGAAATCCTTTACACCATTAACTGGGGAGGAGACCTGATTGTGCTGTTAAAGCAGGCCAAGGCCCTCGGTTTCAAAGGGAGGATTGCAAGCTGGTTCATCAGCGATCCGATCGTCTGCGAGGCTGCGGGAGATTCCGCCTTGGGGGCGATTACGGCGGAGATTTACATGCTCACCAACGATACCCCGCAAAACAAGGCCTTCATCGAGCGCTGGAAAAAAAGGAATCTGACTCCCGAGCATCCCTACCCGGATTTATTTGTGGGCAAGGCCTATCAGGCCTTCATGTTCATGGCCGAAGCCATCAAGAAAGCCAATTCAACCAAGCCCGAGGATGTGATAAAAGCCTGGGAAGGGTTAACCTATACCTCCCCCATGGGGCCCATGACCATGCGGGCCTGCGACCACCAGGTCTTAGCCCCGATCCCGGTTGCCGAGATTCTGCCCGGACCGGGGGCCTTTTATAAATTCCCTTACGTTGGCAAGCCTTTAGCAATCATCCCCGCAGAGAAAGCGGCGGTTCCTGCAGAGTTGGTAAATAACCCGAGGTGCAAAAAATAAGGGATATAGCACCGGTGAATTTTTTCGGATAAGAGAGGGTGATCATATTCGGATCACCCTCACCTGCACCGAAAAAAATTTTATTGTTTGGCTCCGGATTACCAACCGAGGCGATCGTTATTTTTTAATCATTCATGGCTTAAAGAATATTTTTTATAGGAGGGCGGGTCTTTGAAAATCAGGACGCACGCGCCCCTGGATAAAATCATGGGCCCGGCCAAAGAGTTGACTTTCCAAACTCCGATCCCACTGTCGGACCTCCTTCGATTTCTGATGGAAGAAACGCCGGAACTGAAGCCCTATGCCGGGTTTCGCCCCGGGGATGTCCAGCCCTACGGACTTCTGGTTTGGCGGGGGGGGAAGTTGCTTACGCTTTCAGATGTTGTGAATCCGATGGATGAGTTGGAAATGATACCCATGGTGGCAGGAGGTTAAAAGTGAAAGGATACCACAATCGTATTGCCTGGATCGATTTGAACAAACGGGAAGTGAAGTTCAAACCTTTGGATGAGAGGGACGCAGCGGATTTCTTGGGTGGGGCGTCCCTGGGCGCGGCGTATCTCGCCCGGCTTACGGACGGGAAGACCGATCCTTTGGGCCCGGAGAATCCCCTCATGTTCATGACCGGGCCGTTCACCGCTTCCGGGGTTCCGGCCACGTCGCGGCACGACGTAATCAGCCTTTCCCCCTTGACCGGGATTTTCGGGGAGAGCAACTCCGGCGGGTCTTTTGGATGGCAACTGAAAAGCTGCGGATACGACGGCCTGGTGATCACCGGGCGGTCAGAGAAGCCGGTGGTACTGGTCATCGACCCGGACCGGATTACCTTCCGGGATAGCGAAGATCTTTGGGGGATGGATGTGTGGGCGGCGGATGAGCGGCTCAAGGCGGAAATCGACCCCGATGGGGTGACCGCCTTGATCGGCCCGGCGGGGGAGAAGCTGGTGAAAGTCGCCTCCATCTCCCACGACGGACGGCACACCCGGTCGGCGGGGCGGTGCGGCATGGGGGCGGTCATGGGTTCGAAGCGGCTCAAGGGGCTGATCGCCCTATCGAGAGGAAAGGCGAAGACGGAGATTGCCAATCCGGAAGCTCTCAAAAACTCAATAACCGAGGCGCTGAAATTGATCCGGGAGCGGCTGGGGCCTTTCAGCCAGATGGGGACCCCGGGGGGGGTGATCAATTACGACAAGATGGGGAACCTGCCCTTCGACAACTGGCGGGTTGCGCAGTGCACGCCCATCGCGGAGAAGACCACGGGAACGACGATGAAGGAAACCATCTGGGTCAGCCGCGCGGGATGCAAGCTTTGTGCGATCCATTGTGGGCGCCTGGTTCAGAATCCCGAGGGTCCCTTTGCCCTGGATGGGGTACAGGAAGGGCCGGAATACGAGACCTTGGCCGCCTTCGGGAGCCTGTGCATGAACGATAGCCTCCCGGCCATCGCCAAGGCGAACGAGTACTGCAACCGCTTCGGCCTGGACACGATCTCGACGGGTTCCATCATTGCCTTCGCCATGGAATGCAGGGAAAAGGGGCTTATTTCAGATGAGGACCTGGAGGGGGTGGACCTGGGCTTCGGGAAGCCCGAGGGAATGGTGGAGATGGTCAAGAGGATCGCCCTGAGGCAGGGAAAGTTGGCCACGCTCCTGGGGGAAGGCAGCCGGGAGGCCGCCCGGGTCATCGGCCGGGGGGCGGAGGAGTATGCCATCCATGTGAAGGGGCTGGAGTTTCCCATGCACGACCCGCGCTTTTCCTGGGGGCATGCCATTTCCTATTCGACCGGCAACCGGGGGGCCTGCCATTTGAGCAGCCTTGCCCATCCCTTTGAGCTGGGGGTTCCCCTTCCGGAGATGGGGTATGATAAGCCCTATCCGGGGCGTCAGCGGGAAGGAAAGGCACAGTGGACCATCCACCTGCAGCACGTGATGACGATTCTGGACAGCCTTTCCATCTGCAAATTTACCATGCTGAGTAATGCCCTGTCGGTCAGCCATTTCCGCGAATGGCTGGGACAGATCACCGGGCGGGAGCGAAGCCTGGAGGAATTCATGGCCCTGGGGGAGCGGGCATTTACCCTGAAGCGGATGATCAACAACCGGCGAGGGGTCACCCGGAAGGACGACATTCTGCCACCCCGTTTCCGAACCCTCAAGAAAAGGGGAGGGACCATTGACCTCGATGTTCCCGCGCTGCTGCCCATGCTTTCCGATTATTACGAACTGCGGGGCTGGACCGAGGAGGGCCGCCCCAAGCCTGAAACTATCAGCCGGTTGGGGCTGGAGGCCTTTAAAGGTCAGTGACCTTGGGAGATCAAGTGGACTTTCCCTCTGCCCCCAAGGAAAAGAGGGGGCCATAACCTTGCTGAGGCTCGAGCCCAAGCGCTCGGGCCTCATTATTTTTATTTTCTTTATTCCCTGTCATGCAACCTGCCGGTCCGACTTCGTCAGCCTTCCTCCGTGATTTATCTGGAAAATCTTC
>JACAEW010000141.1 GCA_013388675.1 Syntrophaceae bacterium
ATCAGGCTGGCGATGGCCCTCCGTTTGCCCCCTTCGCGGAAAACTCCCTCCCGGTAAAAAAGAACATGAAAGCCCCGGAAGAGACGGAGCAGCTCGTTGGGTTTGAGAAGGTATTGGGTTTGCCCGGGGCCTCCGGTGCCAAGTTTCTTTTGTTCTGTCGTGTAAGTCTCGAAAACTACCATTCCTCCCTTTTTCAGGCCCCTTTTTATCCTGGGAATCAGGCGACGGTCGAGAAAATAAAAATTCAAAATGACCTCGTATTGCCCCGCCGGGAGGCGATAGCCATCCAGGTCCACGGCCTTCGTCTTGATCCTGACTCCCCGGACCCTGGCCAGTTTCCGGGCCTGGCTTATGGCCAGCGGGGAGATGTCCACGGCTTCCGCATCGAAGCCGTGTTGGGCCAGGAAAATTGCGTTCCTTCCTTCACCGGCGGCCAGGTCGAGGGCCTTGCCCTTGGGCAGAGAGCGTAAGTATTTTTTCAGAATGGTGTTTGCACCCTGATTCAAATCGAGCTTTCGCCCCCGGTATCTATGGTCCCAACGTTTTTGGTCCTCTTTCATATTCTGCTTCTCCCATGAAGGATAGTATATTCTAGCAACAGATCCTCCTTTTGGCCATTTCTCCGTTCCCCCTTTTCCGCGCCACTTTCCTTGACGGAGTTCCATATTTTTGATTACTTGCAGGCCAAGGGGTTCGAGAGTAGAATACTTTTTGAGAAGGGAGGCCTGTATGCCACACGCGATAAACCTGGAGACCTGCAAAAAATGCGGGTTATGCGCCGAGGTGTGCCCGAACCAGATCATGGAGTGGGCTCCGGAAAAGGAACCCGGGTTTCGCCCCGATCGACTCTCCCTCTGCATTGGGTGCGGCCACTGCATGGCGGTTTGCCCGACCCAATCCATCACCGCCGGGGGAATGTCCTACGCGAAAGATTTTTTCGATCTCCCGGTCGGGGGCCTCGGGGAAAGTGATTTTTTCAACTTCCTCTCCAGCCGGCGGTCGGTGAGGAATTTCCAGGACAAACCCGTACCCAGGGAGATGCTCCAGAGAATCCTGGACGCCATCGCTTTTGCCCCCATGGGATTTCCCCCTCATAAAATCGAGGTCACCGTGGTTCAGAACCGCACGATCATCCATAAAGCCCTTCCGCAGATGATGAAACTCTATGGCGACCTGAACCGATGGATGAAAAACCCGCTGGTGCGGTTTCTGATGAAACGGAAGATGAACCCGGAAACCTTCAACACCATTCAAAACCACGTCATCCCGGCGATGGAAAAAGGGCTGCCGGAGATGAAGGAGAGGGGGAGGGATATTTTTACCCGGGGGGCGCCGGCCCTAATCCTTTTCCATGCGCCCCGCGGCTCCGAAAACCATACTGAAGACAGCCACATCGCGGTCTCCTATGGGCTATTGGCCGCGCACGCCCTCGGCTTGGGGGCCAGCGCGATCGGCCTGATACCGCCGGCCGTTGAAAGGAATAAGAATCTTCGAAGGTTATTTCAAATCCCCGACGACAATGAAGTCCTGGCTTCCATGATTGTAGGGTATCCAAAAAATCCCTTCAAAAGAGGAATTCGGCGGGGACTGGCCAGGGTCACCTGGGTTGAACCCAATGGCTGAATATCCTGAGCCCCGGGTTTCAATCTGTACCTATCCCCAAACGACCCGGGGGATCCAGGATGGACAGGCACCCCGCGGAAACCAAAAATAAAGAGCGGTCCGCCGGAGCAGTTTTTTTGCAGCGCGCCGCTGCCGAAACGGAATTCGGGAAGATCCGATGGGATGGAGGCAATCGGCCCGGCCACCGGGAATCAATAGTGGGAAATATGGAGGCCGCAGCTGACCACCAGGTTGTGACCGGTTATGGCGCTGGCATCATCGGAGGCCAGAAAAACAGCGGCCGAGGCGATCTCGGATGGCTCGATCAATCGCTTCAGAGAATAATCCTTGGTCAGTCTCTCCAATACCCGCTCATAATCGATTCCAAGGGCCTTGCCTTTGGCCCGGGCAGCGGCAAGCACCCGGTCGCCCCGAACGGCCGCGGGGCTGATGCAGTTCACCCGGATATTGAAGTCCCCCACCTCAATCGCCATCGTTTCCGTGAGGGCGATGATTCCCATCTTGGAAACGCAGTAAGGGCCTCTCATCGGAAAGCCCGACATCCCCCCGACTGAGCCGATATTAATGATACTGCTGCTTTTTCGGGGTATCATGCCGGCCAATACTTCCCGGGAACAAAGCATGGCCCCGGTGAGATTGATGGATAAAACTTCGTTCCATTTATCCAGTTCCATGTCGGATAGATTGGCGGTGGGGCCCGGAATGCCCGCGTTGTTGACCAGAATGTCAATCCGGCCAAATTCGCCGAGGGTTCGAGAAACCATCTCCTTGACCTTGACTTCGTCGGCGATGTCGGCGGCAATCGCCGCGGCTTTGCCCCCCCGAGAGGCGATCTCCCCTGCGACGTCCTTCAACCTGGCCATATTCCGGGCGACGACCACCGCCGTAGCCCCTTCGGAGGCAAAAGCAAGGGCGATGGCCCGCCCGATCCCCGAACCGCCGCCGGTAACGATGGCGACCTTGCCTTTCAATTTCATCGATGGTTCCTTCCGATGCTTACTCCTTGCGGGAGACCTGTTGCAGGCCGGCCTTCTGGAGATTGGATCGGGTGTAGAGGAAGAGGAACTCGCAAACTTCGTCAAAAGGATTGTAAAACCAATGAACCGCCCCCCGTGGGACCCACAGCGTATCCCCGGGGCGCAATTCCAACTCCTCGTCGATCACCCCTCCGATTCCTCTTCCTGCAAGGATATACATGATTTCTTCGGCCTGCGGGTGGGTGTGTTTTTTATGCAGAGAGGATTTGGGTTTATACTTACTGTAGCCAAAGGTGATGTCTTGGGCGCCCACTTGTTCTTCGTCGATCAAAATGATTCTGGAGGCGCCTTCAAGGCCGGGAATCGGCTCGCTGCGCCCATCTGCCAATCTCAAACGGTATTTATTTTTATATTGCATTCCCTTTTCCCTTTCCGGCCCTTCTTTTTTTGACGATCGCGCAATGAGTTTGCGGCAAGACGGGGTCGCGAAATGCTTCCGGGGCATGTCGCGCAAAAACTGCGGCTAGGGCTCATCGCCGCAATCTTGAATATACCGAATCGCAGCCTCCTTACCCAAAAATTGGCCGAGGGTGATTTTTTTGCCGGGGAGGTGATCAAAAATGTGGAGGATAAAATCCCGCAGGGCGGATTTGAGGGCCTCATCGATGCACGCCGTTTCCCCGACAAGAGTGGCCAAGACAGTGTGGTCCTCTTCCTCTTCTCCGGGTCGTTCCCAGGAGGTTTCGGTTTGCTCCAGGAGACCGATGGGCTCGCACTCCACCAACTGACCGCTCTTCAGGGGCTTGTCGGTGAGAACAAAACAGTCGACATTGTCGCCATCTCCGCCCGTCGTATGCAAAATAAATCCGTAAGGAAATGGGTATTCTCCGGTTACCGTAATCGATTCCAGATATTCCAGGGTTTTTTCATTAAAGATGTTTTTCCGACTGGAATGAGCTTCATTTTCGATAAAAACCTGAATTTGCATGGTCCCTTTGCCTTCTTAGGGGATTTGGGGACCATTTTACCAAATCCCGGGAAGAAAGAGAGAATGAAAAATGGCCTTCTTCGAATCGAGCGGGGTATTCCATTTAGGTCATCCGGTCCGGCAGTAGCCGCTTTCGGGACATTTCGGAGAGAAACCTGATTTTTTTCCTTGACATGGACGAAGACAGATTTTATTTTTTACAGAATTTGGATATATCCCTCAAGGGGTCTGGGAGCGAAAGGAGTTTCTTTTCTATTTCCGGGCCGGGATCAAGAGAAAATTCTGGGCAACGAAAGGCTAAATCAATCCGGCTGAACTCGACATTCTTGTTAATCTGAGCGATATGGGACAGGGATTGGGAAGAGGGACGCGGGGGAAGAAAGGGGCGCCCATGCAGATTCCGGAAAGAATGAAAGCCTGCCTGTTGACAGCCGTCAACCAATTCGAAATCCGTGAGGTTCCCGTTCCCCAAGCCGGATTGGGCGAGGTGCTTTGCCGGGTCCGGGCGGTGGCGATCTGCGGGACGGACCCGGAAATCGCGGCCGGGAGGCATCGGGGTAAGGGGTGGCCGCCCCGGTACCCCTTCATCCTGGGGCATGAGTGGTCGGGCGAGGTTGTCCAAGTAGGCCCCGGGGTCACGGAATTCCAGGCGGGGGACCGGGTTGCGGGGGAGGCCCATAAAGGCTGCGGGATTTGCCGCAACTGCGTGAAGGGGGATTATACCCTTTGCCTCAATTATGGGAAACCTGAGACGGGGCACCGCCATTACGGATTCACCGTTCCGGGGGCCAACTGCGAGTTCAATGCCTTTTCCATCAAAGCGGTTAAGAAAATTCCGGACCGCTTGAGCTATGTCCACGCGAGCTTGGTGGATACAGCCGGAGTCGCCTTCCATGGAATTCGGTTGATTGGCATTACGCCCGGCGGCACGGTGGCGATTTTCGGCCCCGGACCCATTGGCTTGTGCGCCCTTCAGATCGCGCGGGGCATGGGGGCCGGAAGGACGATCATGGTGGGCCGCGGGCGCCGCCTCCGGGCGGCCCAAGAAATCGGGGCGGATTTCTTGGTCGATTTTGAGATAGAAGACCCGGCCCAAAAAATCATGGACCTAACCGGGGGCCGGGGCGCGGACGAAATCTTGGAGTGTTCCGGCGGCACGGATGCCCCGGCGCAGAGCATTCACGGCGTTCGAAAGGGAGGGAAAATTGCCTTGCTGGGATTCTACGAGGATGCGAAAATCTCCGGGTTCCCCTTGACCCAAGTTGCCCTGGGCGAGATCCTAATCCGGGGGTCCCGGGCCAACCCGAATGTTTCCGAAGACGTAATCCGACTTTTTGAAAAAGGGATTCTGAACGGGGAAAAAATCGTTACCCATCGATTCCCCCTGGAAAAATACGAGGAAGCCTTTCAAACCTTCAAGGGCCGTAAAGATGGGGCCATAAAAGTGGTGTTGGAACCGTAGCTGCCGGTGTTTGCTCGACGGAATTCGGACGTTCAAAAACGGTTGGAACTCCGTCGAATATTCCGGCTGGTCAGGAAATTCTAACCGCCTCTCGGGAGGAGAAAAAGGACCAATGAAAATTTATCGCCGGGGAACGGGGGAAAAGTACACGCCTTTCAATCATTTTAACATGCAGACCCAAGTCATTTTTAATCCCGAGGGAGGATGCCGGCGGGCCAATTTTACCCTCACCACCCTGCCGAAAGATTCGGGGAGCTATGATGAAATCCACGAAAATTCCGACCAGGTCTTCTATCTTATCCAGGGTTCCATGAGCGTCTATGCTCATGGGAAACTCGTGGCCGAGGTCCGGGAAGGGGACGCCGTGTTTGTCGAAGCGGGGGATGTCCACTCGGTCCGGAACGAAGAAGAAAGAGATGCGATTTTTTTGGCGGTCACGGTCCCCCCCCTCGATCAAACTCATTGAGGAAGAAGAAAATACCCGGCTTCGTGCCTGCAAGCGAAGCCATCTCCAACGGAGGCATTTATGGAATCGATCCCCAAAGAAATGAAAGCCCTGGTTTTGACCGCTCCCGGGAAATTTGAGGTCCAAACGGTTCCGGTACACGCTCCCGGCCCCTTCGAAGTCCTCTGCCGGATCGGAGCGGTGGCGATTTGCGGGTCCGACCCCGAAATCGTCCGGGGTGGACTTCCCGGTTATTGGCCCCCTGCCTATCCTTTTATCCCCGGGCATGAATGGGCCGGGCAAGTGGTGGCCCTGGGAGAAAGCAGCGAGCATTTCCTGAAGATCGGCGACCGCGTTGCCGGGGAAGCCTGGAAAGGCTGCGGCCATTGCGCCAGCTGCATAGCCGGGCATTACAACCGTTGCCTGAATTACGGCAAATTGGAAACGGGCATCCGTCACTACGGATTTCAATTCCGGGGCGCCTATGCGCAGTACAACATCTACTCGGTAAAGGCCGTCCACAGAATGCAAGACCAGGTTTCTTTCCGCGAAGGATCCCTGGTCGACACGGCCGGGGTGGGAATGCACGGGATGGAGCTGACCGGCATAACCGCGGGGGGAACAGCGGTCATCATCGGTCCTGGACCGATCGGGATTTTGGCCATGCGGATCGCCAAACTTTTGGGGGCGGCGAGGACCATCGTCGTCGGACGCCCTCCCCGGTTGGATTTGGCCGGAAAGTTGGGGGCCGATATTCTGGTGGATATTCAAAAGCAGGATGCCGTGGAAGGGGTGCGGGCCGCGAACGGAGGGATGGGGGTGGATGAGGTTTTCGAGTGTTCCGGGGCGGAGGGAACCCTGAACCAGGCCATCCGGATGGTGCGGGAAGGGGGAAGGATCGGCCTTCTCGGCGTCCCCCATGAGAAAGTGATGGAAAAAATCCCCTTTAAATACATCTGCCGGAATGAGATCGCCGTTTTCGGCTCCAAGGCGAATCCCAACGTGAGCGACAAAGTTCTCGCCCTGATTGCTTCGGGCCAATTGGTGGTCAAAGACCTTATTTCCCATGTGTTTCCGTTGGAGGAGTTCGGGAAGGCGCTGGATACGTTCGTGAATCGGAAGGACGGGGCGATGAAGGTCGTTATTGAACCCAACGGGCGGGACGGGGGAGGACTTTTCTTGTCGTAAAAGATGAGGCATATGCTTGATTCCCCTTTAGCGATTTCGTATAATCGGATTCGCTTTGAACGCCGGGTTTTCCGCTTTTCAAATCCGGGACCCCCGGGAGGAACGTTAGCCCCCGGGCCCGGGAAAAAAGGAGGAAAGGAAAAATGGTAAGAAGAATTTCTTTGTGGGTGTTGATCGCAGCCGTGGTTCTTGCTCTGGGGAATATGCCGGCTTTTGCCCAAAAGATGAAACTGAAATCGGCAAGCATATATCCGGCGCCGGATTTGCTGATGACCATGGGCAAGGCGATGCAAGTGTGGCAGGACGAAGTGACGCGCCGGACAAACGGAGACATCACCTTTGAAACGGTCTGGAATTCATCCCTGGGACCGGGGCCGGAGCACATCGAGCTTCTCAGCAAAGGAAGCGTCCAGGTGGCCCAGACGTTTGCCTGGTACACGCCGGGAAGGTTTCCGCTGGGAGCTTACACTTATGTTTTCCCCTTCGGCCCCACAGATCCCTGGCTCATCGTCAGAGCCAACCGCATGTTGAAGGAGAAATTTCCCCAACTGCGCCAGGACGAGGAAAAGCAGAATGTCCTGCGAGTCTGCGACGCCCCCGGCGGTCCGTATGATTTCATGAGCAAGAAACCGCTGAGAACGATCGATGATTTCAAAGGCGAAAAAGTTTCCCTGGTAGGGCGGTATTTCGGAAGGTGGCTTCCCCCCGGCGCCACCGCCGTGGTTCGGGGGATGCAGGACCGGTACGAGCTCCTGCAAACCGGCGTGGTGAATATCGACTTGCACCCGTTCACTCACTTCTACCACACCAAGGTCTATGAATTGGCCAAGCATTATTCACGGGTGGGGATCATGGCCGGCTTCCACTCGGAGATTTATGTTAATTTGGACGTTTACAAAAAGCTCTCCCCGGCCTACCAGAAGATCCTGAAAGAGGCGGGGGATTTCACCGATGAAAAAATGGCCCGGGAAATTCTTCCTCAATGGCAGGGGATTTTTGAGACGGAGGTCAAAAAGTTCGGTGTGAACTTCAACGATTTTCCCAAGGCGGAGGTGAAGAAATGGGCTGATTCGCTCCAGGACATTCCGGCCGAGTTCGCCGATGAAGTGGCGAAGAAAGGGTACCCCGGGTTTGAGTTTGTGAAAGCCTGGCAGGATATTACCACCCAACTGGGATTCCAATGGGCCCGAAAGTGGGGCGTGAAAAAGTAACCGAGATGAACTTTCCAAGGGGCGCCCAGACGAAGAGGATGGGCGCCCCTCTTCGAAGAATTTAGGGCCCAGGCGAATCGGAAAGATTTCCCTTGACCCAAGTATAGCAAGAAGGGCGACCGCGGATGGATGGAGCAGTATTCCAGAAAATCAAGGCCATGGAACGTCGGCTGGAGATCACTCTTACGGCTTTCTCCTGGATGGTGACCGTTTTCTTGACCTTGATGATCGTGGTCGACGTGCTGGGCCGTTTTTTTCTAAACCGGCCCTTGCCGGCAACCTGGGAGCTCGGCGAAATCTGCATGCCTTATATCGTTTTTTTCCCCTTCGCCTACGCCTTGACGCGGGACAATCACGTTCGCGTCTATCTGGTGAAAAACCGTTTCTCCCCCCGGGTGCAGGACCGGATGAAAATCGTTACCGACCTGATTTCCCTGGCCATGTGCGCCCTTTTGACCTATGTTTCCTGGGGAAGATTTTGGTACTCCTATACCATTGAAGAAGAGATGATGGCCGCCGTCAAAATATTGTGGTGGTGGGGGCGAATTGCCATGCCGATCGGGATGGGGCTGTTCACGATCGCCTTTTTCCTGCAATTGTTCCAGCGGGCGGTTGCAGGAGAAAGAAAGGAAATTTAGCCGTGGAACCCTATCTGGTCGGCCTCGGGGGGGTACTTCTTTTAATCGGCCTCCTGGCTCTGGGAACCCATGTTGGCATTGCGCTCACCGTTTCCGGTTTCATGGGCCTGCTCTTCATGCAGGGCTTCGAGAAGGCGCTGGTGACCTCCGTTTCCTCCATGTACGGAAAGATCTCCTCTACCGCTCTCGTCACCCTGCCCCTGTTTATCCTCGTTGGCTTTTTGGCGAGCGGGGGAGGGATCAGCCGGGATATCTACAGAAGCCTGGATCTCCTCATCGGGAAATTCAAGAGCGGTCTGGGGATCGCCACGGTAATCGGCTGCACGGCGTTTGGAACGGTTTGCGGGTCTTCTCTAGTGACCGCCGCCGTTTTTGCCAAGATCAGCGCCCCGGAAATGAGAAAGCGGGGGTACTCCCGGGCGTTTGCCTACGGGATCTCCGCGGCCTCGGGCTCGATCGGCATGCTAATCCCGCCGAGTATCCTGGCCATCGTCTACGGCATGCTGAGCGGCCTTTCGATCGGCAAACTCCTGATCGCGGGTATCGTCCCGGGCCTCATGTGGGCCCTCTTATTCTGCCTGACGATCGTCTTCGTCGGCAAATTTGTGCCTTCCTGGATCGCCTCCGAGGAAACCGCCCCTTCGGTCCCCTGGCGGCAAAGGCTGGCGACTTTGATATGGTGGTGGCCTATTATCCTTTCCGGAGGAATCATTTTCGGCGGAATCTACGGAGGCGTTTTCACCCCGACCGAGGCGTCGGCCGTGGCAGCCCTGGTCCTTTTTCTCCTCTATTTCTACCGCTCCCTGTCCCGAAGAAAAGAGCTCAGGATCTCGAAGCGGTTCGGGGATCTGTACGAGATGCTCACCGATACGGCCCTGACTTCGGCGATGATCTTTTTCGTTCTGGGAGGAGCCACGGTTTTTTCGAATTTCGCAGTATTGACCGGATTGACGACGAAGTTTACCGATTTCGTCATCGGTTTGGGTCTGTCGCCTTTGGGGATCATGATCATGTTTTGTTTCGTTTATCTGGTATTGGGATGCTTCCTCGACAGCATCTCGATGCTGTGCATGACGATCAGCCTGTTCAACCCCATCATCGACAAGGCGGGTATCGACCCGATCTGGTATGCGGTCATTGTCATCCTCACCATCGAAATGGGATTCATTACCCCTCCTTTCGGCATCAACCTTTTTGCGGTCATGGGAGTCGCGGAAAAAGACCTGGATATGAAAGATCTCATCGTGGGTTCCTTTCCCTTCCTGATCGCGGAGTTCGTCAGCCTCTTTTTCTTTTTTTGCTTTCCCATTCTGGCGACCTATCTTCCTTCCTTCGTCGGATGACAGATCTTGCCCCTCGAACCCTTGATCCTTTGGCTTCTTACCCCCTTTTCCATTAAATGGCTTCGGCCACCAATTCGATGATATCCTTCACTTCGATCCCTTGAGCAACCCGGCTGAGCATCGCCTCGCACTCCGGGTCGGCCGAGGCCAGAACCCGGGCTTTCGTTTTCAACGCTTCCTCAACCCGAAGGCGGCTGGCCTGTTGGGAAATATCCGGGCAAGTAAATGGAACGCCCCCGCACCCTCCGCAGGACCGGGCATGTTTGCTGTTCCAGTTCATTTCCACCGGGGGTGATTCACAAAGGGCCGCCAGGAGCTTTCGCGGCTGTTCGAGGATGTAGGTGAACCGGGCCAGACAGCAGGGATCGTGGTAGGTGACCGGACGGTCCAATTTTTTCCTGAAAACCAGTCTTCCCCGGGCGAGAAGTTCGCAGAGAAATTCAGCGGCATGAAGAACCTTGAGCCCTTCCGGGAAGGGCGAGCCGAATCGGGCGAACCGGGTTGTGAACATCCGGTAGGCCGAGGCGCTTAAAACGACGAGCTTTTTCGCGCGGATCTTCTTCAACTGGTCGACGATTTTCTTTGCCTGCGCGGCGGCTGTTTGAAAATCCCCCAACTGGTAGGAGAGAAATCCGGAATCGCTTTCTTCCTCCAGGACTTCGAAGCCGATTTTCAGGCGGCGAAGAATTTCGGCCAGCGCCATAGCCGCCTGCGGGCGCTCCGTGCGGGCGGCGGAACCGAGGAAGATTGCGATTTCGGGCTTTGTCGAGGGGGATTGCCCTACAATCGCGGAGACTCCTTTTTCGGAGATCCCGCGCGGGTTTCCGATTTCCCGGATCCGCCCGGCGATTTCCGATACGACCGCCGGCGCCAGCCCTTTTTCAACCAATGTTTTGCGGGCGCCGATGATCATCTCGTCGAAATCGTAATTTCCCTCGCACCACTCCTGGGGAAGTCCGTCCAAAAAGGCTTGATAAAAAATTTCGGAGACTCCCTCGCTTTCCCAGGAGAGGAGGCCTTTTTCCAGACCCCACAGAGTCATTGCCCGTCCCCGGGGCGTGTTTGCCTCTTTGCCCGTGACCTGGGCGAAAACGTCCACAGGATGGCACATCGGGCAGTCGCGGCAGGCCTTGATCGTTTGCAATCTTTCGGGTTCCGTCAGAAACATGAATGAACTCCTCTATCCTTTCCCCTCATCCATCCTTTGCCCGTTCTTACAATCCCATTTTCCCGGGATTCATGATGTTGTTGGGGTCGAGCATCTTTTTAAGGCTTACCAAAACGGGCCAGGCGGACCCGAGCTGCTCCGGCATGAAGTAGCCGAGTTTCTGGCCGATCCCATGGTGTTCGTTGACCACGCCTCCCTCGGCCAGGGCCGCGCGGATCGCCGCGGCCCAGATCCGGTTGTGCAGCTGGATCGCTTCTCGCGGGTCCTGGGGCGGTTTTTCCACGAAGAACCGGTCATAGATCATCGTTCCCCAGGGGAACCAGTGGGAAAAATGGGCGGTGTACCTCGCCCCGAAATCCTTGAACCCTTCTTCGATGGTTTTCTTCTTGGCCTCGTAGAGAGGGATGATCCGGTCATAAGTGGTCACGCTGTCCATGGTGCCGAACAGTTCAGGAAGGTCCGGGCAGAAAGGGGGGAAGTAAAACTTGTATCGCTCCTCCCACCAGGTTTCCCCGGGCTTGCGCCCTCGGTCTTCCCCCCCCAGGGCTTTGCAGATTTTTCCGATTTCTTTCATCTCCAGGGTGACCATGTCCTTTTTGCCGTCGCAGCCTACCACCATAAAGGACCCTTCCACCTGGATTCCCAGGACTTTCTGGATGAAACGGATGGTGGAGGGCGGGTCATAGAGGCGGATGACGCAGGGACGAAGGCGCTCGGTCATGATTCTTCGGCCGGCTTCGATCCCGTCCGCGAGGCTCTTGAAGAGAAAACCCTGAAAATCGCGGACTTCGGGGAGAGGGTCAACCATCATTGTCACCTCGGTGATAACCCCGAGGGTTCCTTCCGAGCCGATGAAGAAGTTGAGGAAATCCGGGCCCGTGGCGTGGCGCGGAACGGGCAGCGTGCGGACGATCTCTCCCGTGGGGAGAACTCCCTCCATGGCCACGACGCGCTCTTCCGCCTTGCCGTATTTCGTGGAAAGGGTCCCGGAACCCCGGGCGGCCAGATATCCGCCCAGGGTGGCGCAGTATCCCGAAGCCGGGTAATGCCCCAGGGTGAGCCCTTTGAGGTTCAACTCCCGCTCCAGAAATTCCCCGTTGATCCCCGCCTCGGCGGTCACCGTGAGCGATTTCTCGTCGATGCGGAGGAGTCTCTTCATTCTTTTCAGGTCAAGCATAATCCCCCCATAGAGGGCGAGAATGCCGCCGTTCACCCCCGTGCCCCCCGCATAAGGGACCACGGGGACTTTGTAGTGATTGGCGATTTTCAGAACCCGGCTGACCTCTTCGGTCGAATGGGGCAGGACCACGTAATCGGGGAGGGGAGGGGCCATTCCCCGGTCGACCCAGGCGCGGCTGACCCAGGAGTAATCAGCCCCGTAACAGAACCGGCCGGCTTCCGAGGTGTCGACGCCGTCTTCGCCCACAACGTCGCAGAGCTCTTCCCGGATGATCTCATAGAGCAATTTGTTCATGACGCTTGGAATCCTTTAAAAAATATCCCGCGGGGATTCTTCGCGGGATATTTTTGCGGAAGGAGGGAATCGCTTTTCGTACCCTTTTCAAACCCGGTTGATAAATTCGCGGTTTTTGACCTCCACCTTCACCTTCTCCAGCTCCTTGAGGGCCCGGCCGAGGTGCTCGCCCCAGCGGCGGTTGGCTTTCTCGCCCTTCTCCTTGGAGGCCCGCAAGGGGTTTCCGATCAAACCGGTGTCCGAGAATTCCCGGTGCTCCATGGGGAAAACGAAATATTGGTAGCCTTCGAACTCCACGTTCGGGGTCCCGTCTTTTTTCAAAAAACTTTTGGGCAGGAAGGGGGGGGTCTTCGTGGCTTCGCTCTTGATGGCCCTTTCCATGCGGACCCACTTTTCGTTGACCGCCAGGACCTGGGAGGTTTCCAGCTCTCCGGAGTGCCATCCCGGGGTTTCTTCGGGGGGGCCTTCGATGATGTCGGAGACGATGCCCAGATAATTCTCAGCCCAGGGGCGGCAGATCCCGATCAAAGCTCCCGTGTCGTACTTCAGGCTGCGCATCAGGGGGTCGAGGATCTTCATGTTGGAGGCGTGGCCCACGACGATCATAAGCTTGTTGAAGCCATGGTGAATCAGGCTGCGACAGATGTCGTACATCAGGTTTCGCCAGGTTTCGGCCCGGACGGTAATGGTTCCCAGACCCAAATTGGGCGGCCCCATATGGTGGGGGCTATAGCCCACCCAAAGCTGCGGGGTATAAAGGACCTGGGCGTACTCGGCCGCGATTTGGGTAATGGCCTCGCAGTGGATACTGTCGGTGAGCAGGGGGCAGTGGTAGGAATGCTGCTCCAGGCTGGCCACCGGCACCATGACGATGTCTTTGTGTTTGAGGTATTCCTGCACATCGGGGTAAGTCAGGTAACCCATGTTCCAGGTGGAAAATTTCAAGTCCATTGGTTCGTCCTCCGTTTTTGATGGGCGATTTTGGCGCGAAAATCCGATTTACCTTTTCAGGTCCCCCCTGAGTCCCAAAAACTCCTCCACGGCCTTGTCGGCCAAGGGTTCTTCATTGACATGGCAGTCCATTTCCAAGACGGGGATGTTTTTGTTTAAACCTTTTTTCATCGTTTCGAATAGGATTCGGTCCCCTTCCGGATCGTGAGTGGTCCCGCCTTTGAGCCCACCGATGCTCATCCCCCTAAGGGGCAGGATGACCCGCACGGGACCCTTGGCGGCGTTCAGTTTTCGGACAAACGCCTCGCCGATCTGTTTCATCTCCGCATGGGTGGGGCGGATGAGGGTATAGGCCGGGTTGTGGTAGTACATCTGCCGGCCCCGCCATTTTTCGGGAATGGTGTCCGCAGGACCCCAGGCGAAAAAATCCACGCAGCCGGGAATGATGACTTGAGGGATCCCCACCTTTCCCGCAGCCTCCAGCCGATGAGGCCCGGCATCGTGAAATCCTCCGGTGATATGGTCCGTCAGCTCATTCGGGCTCAGGTCGATGACCCCGCAAAAAGTCCCCCGCTCGATGAAGTCTTCCATGATCCGCCCGCCCACCCCGCTGGCGTGAAAGATGATCGGCTGGTAGCCGGCCCGGATCAGTTGCGGGCAGATGAAGTTGATGGCCTTCTGAACCGTTCCCAGGGCAGTGAGAGCGACGTTCTTCTTGCCGCGGATTTCCATGGGCCGGTAGTTTTTGGCCATGCCGATGATGGCGGCGCTGGCATTGTCGAAAACCGACCGGCTGATGTCGTTGATCCCGACGATATCGATCAGCGAATGCATGACCATCATGTCGCGGATGCCGACGAAAGGGCCGAAAGGACGGATTCCGCTGGCCAGGGGGGTGATGACGATTTTGGGGAACCCGGGGGGCAAGACCTGCATGGCGGTCGCGGCCATGACTCCCCCTTCGGCCCCCCCGAAAGAGATCGCTGCGTGGATGCGTCCTTCATCGTAGAGCCTTTTGACCAGGACCTTGCATCCTTTGATCATTTCGTCGATGGCCGCGCCGCGGCTGGGCGCCTTGCGGACTTCATCGAGGGTCGTCCCTGCCGCCTTGGCCGTCTCCCGGGCCGGGATATCCGGGACGATCCCCTGAGGCTCCCCCAAAACGCCGTTGTCAAGAACGATAACCTTCAAGCCGCTTTCGAGGACCCGGTCCCGCAGATATTTGATTTCCTGGCTCTTCGTATCCAGAGTTCCCAGGATTAAAACCGTTCTGGTTTCCCCCGCAGAGATAAGCCATCCCTCCTCGGTCCAAAATCACAACCCTCGCCTCTTTCCTTTTTCCTATCTATCACAGCGGACTTGAAGAATCAATGAGAAAGGGAACCTCAGCGGGGGGTGCGGAAGGATCCTTTGAATGGGTGAATTCGAAAAGAATCCCGGCTTCCAGTTCGGGGTTCCCGGATCGGTCACCGGCGGTCGACCGGGAAAGGCTCCCCTTTTCGCTTAAGACGGATCAGTTCCTCGGTGGTCAAGCCGGTGACGTCGGCGGCCTGGGAGAGCAAATTCCGGTGAAAGGGGAAAGGGAGCCCCTTTTCTGCAGCTTCCATGAGCAGCTCCATGACCATCCCGGCGGTTTCAGCGACCAGGTCTTCGCAAAAGTCCCGGCATTTTCGGGTCCCATAAACATGAGGTTGGGTCAAGTCCCAGCACTGCACGCTTCCATATTTTTCCATGAATCGCTGGGGGAGCTGGTTGTACAGGCTATAGGTATCCCAAAGATGTTTCCGGTGTTCCTCCAGGCTACCCCGGGCGGGGTCGAATCGGCCGTGCACCAATCCCAGAGCCATTACCCCGGCTAGCATGGCCCCGCAGTTTTCGCCGCGAATTCCGACTCCCCCTCCCAGGGGGGTAAAAAGGGCGGATACCTGGATCGGCAAGTCGCTCGAAACCATTTCATGAATGGCCTTGAAGACGCTTTCCGCGCAGTTGGCTCGCTTGTCCTGGAAAAACTTGCGGGCCTTCGATTTGGCCGCTGTGATCCGTTCCATTTTTTTCATTCTTGCTTTCATCCTTTCCGCGATGGGGAAAAATGAGCTGAATCCGTAGGGCGCAATGAGGGGAAAAATATTTCAGATTCTCAGGCAACTGCAATTCGATGAACCTCTAACCCCGGGCCCATTCTCTTGAAATCGAAGCGCAGCCCGAATATTTCCAAGGTACCATCAGGCTTGGTTAAATGCAACTTTTGTCCCTGTTCGACCCCTTCCAGCAAATCGTCGATCGCTGCTCCTGACAGGCGATCCAGAAGTTCGTTCAATTGTTTCCCCTGCTCCTCCTCGTCGGAGGCAAAACCAACCCGGGAAAAATTTTGGCCCCAAGCCCCCCATACGGCGGCGCAGACTTTCATCCATTTGATGCGGTTGGGAACCGAAAGGACCTTCATGCTTTCGAAGCCGTTCGCGAAATCAACCTGGGCCAAAAATCGGGAGAAGAGATCGGGCCAAGGTTCTGCCGAGGGAGCCAGGTCCTTGAGGTGGCTTTCCTGTCCCCGGTCGCGGGAGAGGATTTGCTCGCGCCCCCGGCGATACTTTTCGGGAGAAAGATCGGCCTGGGCGCGGATGATCAGGTCCCGGATCGTTCGCCTGCCGATCATATGAAAAGCGTGCCAGGCGAACTCCCGGGCTCGGGAACGCTCATCCGGGGAGAACTGAGGGTTGTATTTGGCCTCCAGGAGGAACGCTCCCAGGTCGTCCAAACAGATGTAGGCTTCCAGGATTTCTTCCGGGGACATGACGTCGGTTTCCGTGAAATTTCGGCCGATGAAGGCCCCCGCTTCGTCCGCTTCCACTGCACAGTTCCTCTCCGGCCAGTTCCAGGATCCTTCCGGCAACCCTATGAGCCTTACCTTTTTTCCCTCATAAATCTCCGATCCGGGATATGGGATGGCCACGGCGGTGGAGATATGCCGGGTGACCCGGTTGAAGGGAAGATGGTCCTTTAAAAAAATCGCCGAGCGTAAAATACTCTGCCAGCCCTGGTCCGGAAGGCCGACCAGCAGGTAAAAGGCCGTGTCGATCTCAAGTTCTTCGGCCCAGTCCCGGGCTTGGATTACCTGACGAAGTTGGATGTTCTTCCGAAGGGTATCGAGGAGTTTCTGATCTCCGCTCTCCACTCCCAATTGGAGGAAGCGCAGGCCAGCCCTCTTCATTCGGCCCATATTCTCCCGGGAGAGTTGATCCGCCCGGGCTTCGATAGTCCATTCGAAGGGAAGCCCCGAATTTTCAATCAGGGAGCAGAATCGGGCGGCCCTCTCCGGGTCCCGAAGAAAGGTTTCCTGGACGATGGCGAATTTCCGGAAACCTTTGTCAAAAAGCGATTGCATCTCCGCAAAAATATTCTCCGCGCTCCTCTCCCGGATTCTCCCCCGGTATATGGCCTGTTGGGCACAAAACACACAGTGGTGGGGGCATCCCGATCCTGCCAGGATATAGACCAGGTCCCGGCTGTTTTGATGGCGATCGTGAATATCATCCAGGAACAAATGCAGACTATCCGAGGGAAAGGGGTATCCATCCAGGTCGAATAGAAACTTTCGGGGAGGATTGGAACGGATTTCTCCGCAAGTATCCTTGAAGTCGATTCCTGGAACGTCTGCCAGGCTGACGAGGCCCCGGTCCAGAAACGCAAGGAGCAGGTCCAAGAGGGTTTCCACCCCTTCGCCCCGGCAGGCGGCGTGAAACCGGCTTCGTCTCAGAAAATCGGAAGAGGAAACGGATACATGGGGCCCGCCTATAACGCGAAGGGCCTGGGGAAAAATTCGGGCAGCGGCATCCCCGATTTCCCTGGCTTCGTCCAGATGGGCGCTGGTGGCGGTCAATCCGATCAAAATAGGGTGAATTCCGGTTTCCCGAACATAAGATTCGAAATACTCTCCGGTTCCTTGATTTTTGGGTCTCAAGGATAAATTAAGGACCCGAACGTCGAAAGAAAAATCTCCCTCCGGGAAGTTGAAGGACCGGAAGTTCCGGCCGGAAAGACGAATCCATTTTTTGATAAAATTGTTATCCAGAAGGGCACTGGCGAGAGCCCCCAAGCTGAGGTAGGACCGAAGACGATCCTCTCGCGAGTATTGCCTTGTATTCAGCGAAGGATTGACGAGTAAAAGGGAATAGGTCTGCTTCGAATCTTTTCTCAGAAATTCATCGGCCATTTTCAAAAAGCCCCAACCTCCAAGGTTTCATGGGAAACCTGAAATTCATTTTTATTTTACCCCCTTTTGGGTTGGGGAAAGGAAAAATTGGGGTGGCGGGGAAAATTTAGAAATGGGCCTGGGCAGGAATGGAAAGGAAGAAAACGGGATTCTTCGGGCTTTAAAAAGATTTTTTGCTTCTAAAGGGGCATAAAAAAAGTTAGACTCAGATTGAAAGGGTTCAATTCCAAGGGAGGTCATTTCATTGATCGAAATCAGATGGCATGCAAGGGGAGGGCAGGGAGGTTTCACCGGGGCAAAATTGCTGGGGCTGGCGGCCTCGGTATTTTGCAACCATTACGCCCAGGCCTTCCCTTCGTTTGGTCCCGAAAGAAGGGGTGCCCCGGTCCTCGGATTCACCCGGATCGACGATAAACCCATTACCGACCATAGCCAGGTGTACCGGTGCGACTACGTGGTTGTTCTGGATGAAACCCTTCTGGAGACGGTGGACGTAACCAAAGGGTTAATCGATGGGGGCACCATCCTGATCAATACCAAGCAGAGCCCGGATCATTTTTCCTTCCAGGGAAACTTCAGGGTGTTGGCGGTAGATGCCTCAACGATTGCCCTGGAAGAGATGGGGACGCCGATTGCCAATACGGCCATGCTCGGAGCCTTTGCCGCGGTGAATGGCCTGATCGGGATTGAGCCCATCTTAAAGGCAGTCGATAAGGGAATGCCCGGGGCTCTGAGGGAGAGGAACAAGAAAGCCATCGAGCGCACCTATGCTGCCGTCCGCGGAGGAAATTGAATGGCCAAACCGAAGATCGTCAAATTCCGATTTCCGGAATGCCTGGAAGAAATGCCCTTGGGCCCTAGCGCGGTCGCCGGGATTCTGACCGAGCCCAATTCCGGCTGGCGAGTGCAGAGGCCCGTTATCGATCATTCGAAATGCAGCAAGTGCCTGCTATGCTGGGTTTTATGCCCGGAAGGGGTGATCGACAAATCGAAGGGGGACCTGGAGATCGACATGAATTACTGCAAGGGCTGCGGGCTGTGCGCCCATGAGTGCCCGAAAGGGGCCATCCAGATGGTCCGGGAGGGAGAGGATGGACAATAAAAAGAACCGCGGCCATCTGGATTTCTTGAACGGGGATGAGGCCGTAGCCTATGGCGCCAGATTGTGCCGTCCCCATGTGATCGCCGTCTATCCCATCACTCCCCAGACGATCGTGGTGGAGAAGATTTCGGAGTTTGTGGCCAATAACGAGATGACCTGCGAGTACATCCACGTGGAGAGCGAACACAGCGCCATGTGCG
Organism: Syntrophaceae bacterium; assembly: GCA_013388675.1. Lineage (GTDB taxonomy): Bacteria > Desulfobacterota > SM23-61 > SM23-61 > SM23-61 > SM23-61. The sequence continues at coordinate 18,981 of JACAEW010000141.1, forward strand.
CGGCCATGGGGGCGTCTCTCGTGGGAGCCCGGGCTTTCACCGCCACCTCCTCCCAGGGCCTGGCCTACATGCACGAGATGCTCCACTACGTGAGCGGAAGCCGGTTTCCCATCGTCATGATGAATGCCAACCGGACCCTGGCCGCGCCTTGGAACATCTTCGGCGACCAGAGAGATTCCCTTTCCCAGAGGGATACCGGCTGGATTCAAGTCTACGTGGAAAACGGGCAGGAGGCCCTGGACATGATCATCCAGGCTTATGCCCTGGCCGAAGACGAAAGGGTTTATACCCCGGTGATGGTGAACCTGGACGGTTTCGTAAACACGCATACCTTTGAGCTGGTTCACATACCGGACCAGGAAGAGGTGGATGCTTTCCTGCCGCCTTTCAAATCCCGGAATGTCGTCGATTTCGAACATCCCCGGAGCTTCTGCATGACCGCTTCCACGGAGTGGAATATGGAGTTCCGCTACCAGCAGCAGGAGGCCATGGACCGGGCCCGGGGAGTCATCGCCGAAGTGGATAAAAGATTCGGGGATCAATTCGGCCGGTATTATGGCGGAATGGTGGAGGAAATCCGCTGTGAAGACGCCGAGGTGGTCCTGGTCGGCATGGGCAGCGTGGTGGGCACTTCCCGGATCGTGGTGGACCGACTGCGGGAAAAGGGACTCAAAGTCGGCCTGGTTAAACTGAGATTTTACCGGCCCTTTCCCAGGGAGTACTTTATGGGCTTGAGCAGAAGGGTGAAGGCTATGGGAATTATGGATCGGGACATATCCTTCGGCTACGAAGGGGCCGTGGCCTCGGACATCAAATCGGCCCTGGCCAGCGCGGGGATCGTTCCCAAGGTCATTAACTTCATCGCCGGGATCGCGGGAAGGGATATCACCAAGGAACTGATCGAGGGCATGTACGAGAAACTCTTCAACCTGGTCCAGGGGAAAGAGGAAAAAGACCTGCAATTCATCGGATTGAGGTGGTGAGGCATGGTGAAGGTTAGAGATTTGACGGACGAAGAATATCTATACGGCCATAAAGCCTGCCCGGGATGCGGGCTGGGCACGATCGGCAGGCTGGCCCTGAAAATACTGGGAGAAAGGACCATCGTGGCCCTTCCGGCAAGCTGCATGTCCACCGTAACCACGATCTACCCCCAGATGAATTACAGCGTCCCGTCGCTGACCATGGCATTCGCCGGGACGGGAGCTTTGCTGACGGGCATGTCCGCGGGACTCAAGGCCCAGGGCATTACCGATGCGTATGTGTTGGGAATCGCCGGCGACGGGGGTACGGCAGATATCGGGCTGCAGGCCTTGTCGGGGGCGGTGGAACGGGGGGATGATTTCATATATATTTGCTACGATAACGAAGCCTACATGAACACGGGGGTGCAGAGAAGCAGCCTGACCCCCATCGGCGCCCATACCACCAATTCCCCGGCCGGGACCGCATCCTACGGGGAGAAAAAGCCGAAGAAGAATCTATTCGAGATCATGATCGCCCACCGAATTCCCTATGCCGCTACCGCAAGCTCGGCCTACCCATACGATTTCATGAACAAGATGGAGAAGGTTAAAAATATCCAAGGGCCTAAGTTCATCCATATCATGTGCCCCTGCCCGACCGGGTGGGGATTCGCCTCGGACCTTTCGGTGGAGATCGGGAAGTTGGCGGTGGAGACCGGAATGTGGTACCTGGCGGAGTACGAGAACGGCAAAGTGAAAATGAACGTGGTCCCCAAGAATTTAAAGCCGGTGGAGGAATATTTAAAGAAGCAAAGGAGGTTCCGGCATTTAACCGAGGAAAACATTCGACTGATCCAGGAGCACCGGGACAGGGAATGGAATTTGATCCGGGAGAGATGGCTTTAGGCGCGTAGGGGCGATTCATGAATCGCCCCCACAGATGCCGGAACCGGGCTTGCCTGATCATCCCGGAAATGGAAACCTCCCCAAACGAACCTCGCCGCAAATCCATTCAGGCAGGAAAAACGACTCCATTACCCATCAATAAGCGGGAACCTTCCCCCCGATGGCCGACTTCCTCACGGCGGAAACCTCCTCGGCGGCCCGCGCGGCGATAAAGCGGCTGTCGCTGGCCAGCACCACGAACTGATAACCGGCCTCGATCATCTTGAGCGCGTACCCCGACGTCGCGTTATGGATTCCCGCGACCACGCCGTGACGCTTGCATGCGGCCACGATTTTCTGCTGGGCCTCCACGACCGGAGGGTCCGTCTGGTCCAGACGGGGCTTGCAGCCCAGGGACATGCTGAGGTCGGAGGGCCCCACGTAAGCCCCGTCCACTCCCGGCGTGCTGAGGATTTCATCGATGTTCTTCAGCGCCTCCGCCGTCTCGATCATGGGCAGGACGAGAAGCTGGTCGTTGGCGTGGTCCACATAATCTGCGCCGGCGTAAATGGACGCGCGCACCGGACCGAAGCTGCGGTGGCCGCGGGGCGGATACTTGCAGGCCCGGACCAAGGCCTCGACCTCCGAGCGACTATTGATCATGGGACAAATGATTCCATAGGCTCCCGCATCCAGGATCTTCATCACATGGGCGGGATCGTTCCATGGCACGCGCGCGAGCGGCACGACCGGCGTGGTCGAAATGGCCGCCAGCATGCCAACGGCGGTCTGATAGTCGATGACTCCGTGCTGCATGTCGATGACCAGGGAGTCGAATCCCTGATGCGCCATCACCTCGGCGGAGAAGGCGCTTGGAATGGACAACCAGCCGCTCACCGCGACCCCCCCTCGAGCCCAGGTCTTTTTTAGGGTGTTTTCTCTCATGGACACTCCTTTGCGAGTTAAAATGGAACGGGGTAATTTCAGCCCGGGAATGGATAAGAACTCCCCCTAGGGTGAAATGAATATACAGAAAGGAGAATTGAAGGTCAAGGAAAATTCGACTTTTCATGGGAGATTTAGTTTAAGCCCCAGGAAGGGTCAAACCCACCCTCGGAATGAAACTCGGTCGTATCCGCAAGGGGACAATCACCCCTTGACTCCCCCGGCTCCCCAGCCGCGGATCAGATAACGCTGCACGGAGAGGAAAAATAATAGAGCCGGAATGGTGATCATCATTCCGGCGGCCATGATCAGCCCCCAGTCGATGAGGGCCGAGTGGAAGAGGTCCTGCACCCCTACGGGCAGGGTCTTCAACTCGTCCGAGGTGATGAGAATTCGGGTGAAGATATAATCGTTCCAGGCCAGGATGAAGGTGAAGATGGAGGTGGCGATGATTCCCGGGAGGGCCAGGGGGAGGACGACATAGATGAGCGCCCTCACCCGCCCGGCCCCATCCACCAGAGCGGCCTCTTCCAGTTCCAAGGGGATGGTGGCGAAGAAGGCCCGCATCAGCCAGAGGGTGAAGGGAAGGCAGAAGGAGGTAAAGGCCAGGACCAGGGCAAAGTGAGTGTTCTCGATCCCCAGCTTTTTTACCAGGATGAAAAAAGGGATGACGACCATGATGGGAGCGAACATGTAGGTGCAGAGGATGAGCCCCGCGATCTTTTCCCGGCCCGCGTAGCGGTACCGGGTGAGGCTGTAGGCCCCGGCGGCGCTCACGACCATGGTCAGCAGGACCGCCAGGCCGGAAACGACGAGGCTGTTTTTAAAATAGACGAGAAAATGGGTGGTGGTGAAGAGGCGACGGAAGTTGTCCCAGGTTGGGTCCTCGGGGATGAAGGCCGGAGGCTGGGCGAAAATCTCCGCGGGGGGTTTGAAGGAGTTGGAAACCATCCAGAAAAAAGGGAAAGCTGCCTGGAGCGCGAGGAGCGCAGCCCCCCCATAGAGCAGGGTTCGGGTTGAAAGGAATCGGGAGCGAAAGCTCTTCATCCGATGTCCGCCTCCTCCCGGAACATGCGAAAGTAGATCACCGTGCAAACGATGAGAATGGCGAACATGATTACTGCCAGCGCCGCCCCCAGGCCTGCCTGGTAGTAGGTCAAGGTTCGCATGTAAGCATAGACCGGGAGGGTGCGGATGAACCGCCCCGCCCCCGCCCCCTCACCCATGAGCCAGACGGTGTCGAACTTGGTGAACATCCAGATGCTGCGCAGCAGGATGACTACGAAGAGAATTCCCCGTATTTGAGGAAGGGTGACGTGGAGGAAGCGTTTGACAGCCGAAGCTCCATCCACCTTGGCGGCCTCGTACAGCTCCGGGGGTATGGTCTGAAGACGGGCTAAGATGCTCAGCAGGACAAAGGGAAAGAACTGCCACACGCTCATCACGATGACCGAGAGCATGATATGGTCGGCACCCAGCCAGCTGATCGGGTCGCGGATAATCCCGAAAGCGAATAACCAATAGTTTACGATTCCATAGGTGTCGTTCAGCAGCCATTTCCAAAGAATCACGGCCACGATGGTGGGGATCATATAAGGGAAAAGAGCGATGGCCCGGACAAAACCCCGCCCTACGAAGGTCTCGTTCAGGATGAGTGCCGCTGCCACCCCCAGGAGGATCTGGAAGATGATGGTCCAGATGGAATAAACCGTGCCCAGCCAGAGGCTGGTCCAGAACTCTTCATCCCTCCAAAGGTAGAAATAATTTTCCAGGCCGATGAATTTTTCCTGGGGGAAAAAGGAGTGCTTTTCCAGGAGACTCAGCCAGAGGGAATAAGCGACTGGGTACAGGGTGAGGGCCAGGATTAGAAAAAGGGCCGGGGCGATGGTGAGAAGACCCCAGAGTTGCTGGTGGCCTTCAGATGTAGCTACGTGCATCCAGGTCCACCGGCTGCGACCGGATTTCCCCGGGGGTAGGCTGGATTGAGGGGGTGGTCCGGAAGAACTCACAGGCTCGAGTTTTGGGGTCAGGGCAGACACGCCGGCCAGCGTCCTCCAAAATCTCCCCCGCCCCCTCTTTTCAAAGGGGGGCAGGGGATATTTCTGGGATTGATTCGCCTTCAACCGAAAAAATTGTCGTTGGTTGATGAGCCTCCGTCTCATCCATTACCAGCGCTTGTAACCCAGCTTGGTGATCAACTCCTCCGCCCGAGCCTGGGCTTTCGCCGCGGCCTGGGCCGAAGGCATCCCCCGGACCGCATCGGTCACCATGTCCGGGACAATCCCCGACCCGAGAATTTCCAGGCCGAAGGGGAGTTTCAAATCGTCCCACTCTACGATGAGGGTAGGCTTGGCCTGGCCCGAGTCAAAGTAGCGATATTGCATGTCTTGCCATTCTTTCCACTTCCGGACCATCTCATTGGCCTGGTAGGTCGGATTATTGCGCACCGACTTGAGGGTGGGAAGCAGATGGATCGGCACCGTGTGGAGGTACTTGATGTAATTCTCTTCCTGGAAGAAGAACTTGAGGAACTTGGCGGCCTCTTCCGGGTACTTGGCGTTTTTGAAGATCATCCAGGGTTCGGCGTCGATCTGGGCGGCGGTCTCTTTTCCGGAGGGCCCGCGGGGCTTTACCAAGACGCCGAAATGCTCGGGATCGGCCATCCCCTTGGGAGCGTACCTCTCGATATAGCCGGCGCCCCGTCCGTATCCCTGGTACAGAATGGCTGCCTTGCCGGTGGCCAGGTTGGCGAAGGTGTCCAGGTAACCATGTCCCAGCCAGCCGGGCGGCAGGACGGTGGCCGTGAGCTTCTTGTAGAAATCCAGGACTTCGATGACCTGTTTTTCCGTGAAGGTGGGCCGGCCCGTCTTTAGGTCGAAGAGTCGTCCCCCGTTCGCTTTGGTCAGTTCTCCCACCGCGATGTTGATAAATAGGCCCACGCCGGGAAGGGAAAGGCCATAGCGGGTCACCCGGCCGTCCTTGTCCTTTTCCATCATGGCCTCGGCCATTTTGATGAATTCGTCCCAGGTTTCGGGCGGCTTCAGTCCCTTGGCCTTGAAGATGTCTTTGCGGTAGATCAGGAGCGATGTGGCTGCGGAGTGGGGAATCCCGTAGTACTTGTTGTCATGGTGGCATTGCCGCCGGACGGCCTCCCAGATATTGTCCCGACCGATGGAGTCGGCGATATCCTCCTGCTCCCGAAGGAGGCCTTTGGCATAAAAAGAGGCACAAGTCACCGCCTGTCCGTGGGAGGCATCCGGCGGGGAGCCTGCGGCCAATGCTGCGGTCAGCTTGGCCTCCAAATCCCCCCAGGCCAGGGCCTCCTGTTTCACGGTGATGTCCGGATTCTGTTTTTCAAAGTCGTTGATAATCTGCTGGAAGGCGGCCACGGACTGGGGTTCCGTCTCCGTATGCCAGATTCGGACAACCTTTTTTTCCGCCCCCCAGGCAAAGGACGTCATCACCAAGACCAGAGCCATGCAAGCGACCAAACCCAAACGTTTCATAATCCTTCCTCCTTTCATCGTGTGATGGGGAAAAAGTTCTTTAAAAAGGGTGGCTATAATCGAATGGCGGCCTCTTCCGCTTCCAGGACCGCTTCCATGACTTCCCTGGGTTTCGCCGCATCCCCGATAACCAAGACCTGGGCGACCTTCTTCTTCAGCTCTTCCGTTAGGCCTGCATCGGAAACGGACCCCATGGATATGACCACCGAATCGAACCCGGTGAGCTTACGGGTCCCCTGGGGGCCTTCGACCCAAAGGCCGTCTTCTTCAAACCGAAGGGCTTTGGTGGAAGTCAGGACCTGGACCTCCTTGTTCTTGAGGCGCAGGTTCAAATAATGCTGGAGGTGGGCGACCAAGTCCAGGGCAATGGCCTCGCGCATTTCCACTAGAGTGACCTTTTTCCCCTTCTCCGAGAGGAAATCGGCCACTTCCGCACCCACCCCGCCCCCTCCCACGACCAGGATTCTTTCCCCCAGAGTGCCTGGCTTGGAGAGGGCTTCCCAAACGTTGCATACTTTCGCCTTGTGAATGCCTTCGATCTCCGGGATCAGAGGCTTTGCCCCGGTGGCGAGAACGACCGCATTTGGCTGCTCCTTTTCCAGGAGCCTCAGGTCGAAGGATTTATTGAGAACCGTTTTTACTCCCACCCTGTCAATTTGCCTCCCAAGGTAAGTTACGAACTCCTTCAAAACCTGCTTGTGGGGAGGGATCGCGGCCAGTAGAAACTGGCCGCCCAACTGGTCCTTGGCCTCAAAGAGAGTCACCCGATGACCGCGACGGGCGGCAATCTCGGCGGCCTTCATCCCTGCCGGGCCTCCGCCGATGACCCACACCTTTTGGGGGTGTTCGGATTGCTTCACCACCAGGGTTGCCTCCCGCCCGGTTTCGGGGTTGACCGCACATTGGAGGTCTCCCTTGCGGATGCTCAAGATACATCGGTTGCAAGATATGCAGGGAATGATATCCTCAGCCTTTCCTTCCATCGACTTGCGGGGAAGGAACGGGTCGGCGATCAAAGCCCGGCCCATGGAGACGAGGTCCGCCTTGTTTTCCTCAATGACTTGATTGGCCAGTTCGGGGGTGCGAATCCGGCCCACGGCGATCACCGGGATTTTGACCGCTCCCTTGATCCCCCGGGCAAGGTGGGTGAAAACCCCTTCCCCGACGTAATAGGGAGGATGGTTCAAATATCCGGAAGGGGCGATGCAGGCGGAAATGTGGAGGGCATCAGCGCCGTTTTTCTCGAGGGCCTGGGCAATGGGGATGGAATCCTCGAGCTTCAACCCGCCTTCCACATACTCGTCGGCGCTGAGGCGGCAGACGATGGGAAAATCGGGACCCACGGTCTTGCGGACCGCATTCAGCACTTCGAGGGGCATCTTTAATCTTTTTTCGGGCGTGCCGCCGTAATCGTCGTCCCTCTGGTTGGAAAAAGGGGAAAGAAATTGGCAGAGGAGGTAGCCGTGGGCCATGTGCACCTCGACCCCGTCCGCCCCGGCCTCCTTCACCCGCCGGGCCGCTTGGCGGAAGGCTTCCACGAGACCCTGGATTTCCCCCATACTGAGGGGATGCGGCATCTCCTTGCGGACGGGGCAGGGGATGGCCGAGGGACCGACAATGGGCGCGCCTGTTATCGATGCAGAAGTCTGCCTCCCCGCATGATTGATCTGAATGAAAATCTTTCCCCCTTCCTTGTGGACGGCATCAACCAACTTTTTAAAGAGGGGAATTTTTTCATCCCCGTCGATCAAAGCCATGCCCGGAGAGGCCTTCCCTTCTTTCACGATACCGGTGTGCTCGAAGGTGATGTAACCCACTCCCCCCTGGGCTCGTTTCACATAATAGGCGATGTGACGGTCATTGACCTTGCCGTCTGTGACCGCAAAGTTCGTCGCCATGGGGGGCATGACGATCCGGTTTTTCAACTCCAGTTTTCCGATCCGAAAGGGGCTGAAAAGGGTTTTATAGGGGCTCATGGTCTTACCTCGGTTGAATTTAAAAACAAAATTCTGCTGGGCGAACGCCGAGCAGCGGAGGACGGTCAAGGGAAAAGACATAACCATAGGCAGCCCAAAAGGTTCTCTTTGAGCTTTTCATCGAATCCTCCTTTCTTGTATTTCTGGGTCCTTCTTTGCTGGGACTCTGCCCCGGGGGACTTTCCAAGCTTCCCTCACGCCTTTTTTCTCCGATTCCCTCCTTTCTGTTTATTTATTTTCAGTAGGACGCAAGATCCAGTGCTTGCCCTGACCCCTTCCGGCATTTGGACTTCCCCTCCCGCTGATTTGTGGCCCAACCGGGACGAGAGATTGGAGGCCACAACCGCGAGCGCCTCGCGGATTTCCGCCTGGCGACGCCTGGGCAAATGGTTTTTCGGGCCTACGACGCAAAGGGAAGCCCGGACTTCCCCGGAGTGGTCTCGGACCGGGGTGGCGATGCAGCGGATGCCCTTGATGTGCTCCTCGTCATCCACGGCAAAGCCGCTGGCCCGAATTCGCGTCAACTCCCGATGGAAATCGGTGCGGGAGGTGATGGTATTGGCGGTCATTCGTTCGAAGGAGGTGCGGCGGATGATGCTTTCGAGTTCTGCCTCGGGAAGCCAAGCGGCCAGGGCCTTGCCCACGGCGGTGCAGTAAATCGGCCTTCGGGCCCCGACCTCTTGGACGACGCGGACCGGCCCCAAGGGTTCCCGCTTCGCTATGACCGTCACGACTCCGTCCCGGAGGACCGCGAGGCTTGTGCCTTCACCCGTACGATGGCTCAGGTCATCCAGAAAGGGCATGGCGATTTCGGCAAGCTGCTCCCGGCTCCAGGTGCGCCCGGTGAGTTGGAAGAGCTTCGGAGCGAGGGTGTAAGTTCGGGCATCGCCATCCTGGACCAGGTAGCCGAACTCCACGAGCGCCCGAAGGAGATGATGGGCCGTACTCCGGGGCAAGTTGGTCTTTCGGGCGATCTCGGCCAGCGTGGCCGAACTTCCGATCGTGGCAATGACTTCGATGATCCGCAGGCCCCTTTTCAGGGATTGATAGGTTTGATTGAGATTCATCGGCCTTTCGTGGAGTTTCATTTAATGAAACCGCGAAAGAAATTTATCTCACAGAATAAAATATGTCAAGAGGAAAAATAAGCCTGGAAAAAGAGGCAGGGGGCCAGCCGATTTAAAGATGTCCTATTCTGGGGGGGATGGGAGACCTGGAAGGAGTGAAAACCTGGATGGAAGGAAAGAAGGGGTCTTCTCCCAATCGAGTGGGTAAAAAGGGAGAAAACGACTCCATCGCCCAGGCCCAGGGGGGCATCCCGCCCGGGGCGGGACAGCCTCGGCGGGAAAAATCCGGGGTTCCG
>JACAEW010000003.1 GCA_013388675.1 Syntrophaceae bacterium
CCTCTGGTATCCTCTTGCTGGGGTTGCTGAAAAACCGGGCCCTGATATTGGAATGGCGGATAGAAGGCCGCACCTGCCCGTGATGCGGCCGAAGGATACAGGGAATCATCCCCGCTCGTTAACGGAATCTTGGGAGGAAATTTTAAGAGGTGGCAGAACGTAAAACAGAACGATCAAGAGCCTTTGATTCCCGCCGCCTTGATGATCGGGCCCCATTTTTGGTATTCGTCCCGGATGAATTTGTCAAATTCCGGGCCTGTCGTTCCGAGCACGGCCGCGCCAAGATTGTCGAGCCGCTGCTTCACGGCCGGCGTGTGGAGCGCCTCGGCGCAGTCCTTGGAAATCTTGGCCGCAAGATCCAGCGGCATGCCGCCCGGTCCGAGCAGGCCCCACCAAACGCCCGTGTCATAACCCGGGACGCCGCCTTCGGCGATGGTCGGGCGGTCGGGCAATACCGCCGCGCGTTTGGCCGACGTCACGCCTAGCACGCGCAGGCTGCCCGCCCTGATCTGGCCGATCGATTCCGGGATGTTGTTAAAGGACAGCGGGATATGCCCTCCCAGCAGGTCGTTGATCTGCGGGGCGCCGCCCTTGTAGGAGACCGCCGTGATATGGACCTTGGCCATGTACTTTAGCAGCTCCCCCGCCAGGTGCGTGGAAGTGCCGATGCCGGACATGCCATAGGAGAGGCTTCCCGGCTTCGCCCGCGCCTCGGCCAGGACATCCGCGAGCGTCTTGAAGCGCGAATTCGCCGCCACCAGCAACATGTTCGGAGAAGACCCGAGCAGGGAAATCGGCGTGAAGTCCTTGAAGGTGTCGTAGGGCAGTTGCTTATAGAGATAGGGATTGATGGCATGGCCGCTGGCGATGATGACCAGGGTGTAACCGTCGGGCTCCGATTTGGCCACCACCTGGGAGGCGATGGTCCCGCCCGCCCCCGTGCGGTTCTCGATGACCACGGGCTGTCCCCACTTCTTCGACAGCTCGTCGCCCAGCGTGCGGCCGAGGATGTCCACCGCGCCGCCAGCTGCATAGGGGATAAGAAGTCGCACCGGCTTTGCCGGGAACCTTTGCTGGGCTGGCGCCGACGCGACGGAAACCAGCAGCCCGACGAGTGCTGCCATAGTCCAAAACATTCTTATCATGGGAAATCCCCTTTCCTGGGAATGATCAACCCCCTTGCCGACGGCAGATTTAACACGCCAATGGATCATGGCTCGCTTCGGGCTGGTTTGAATACCATTGAATCAATAAAAGAAAAGGGGTGTCAAGAAAAAAAGAAAGAAGGGGATATCCCGTCTACGGATGATATAGGGTCCATCCAGATCCGGAAGGAGGTTCCCCCGATTCTGGAAGCAGTGTCCATGGGAAACCGGAAATGGAGGAAAGATGGTTGAATGGGTCCCTGTCGTGTGTCTTCTGGGCCAGACCTAAAGGACCAGGATCAATATCCCTGCTACGGTACCGATGACTCCCAAGACCTTCTGTTTGTCCATGCTGGCATGGAACAAAGGGACCGCGAGGAAGGTAAGGAACAGGACATTCGTGTTTCTGATCGCTTCATGGTACCCGGGATTGGGGGCCAGCTCGATCCCTTTCACATTCAACAAATTCACCGCCAAGGCGAAAAATGCGCAGGAGAGGACAACCGGCAGGAAAAACCTCAGCTTGGTCTTCTCTCGAAAATAGCTCCTCATATCCTTGCGACAGACGAAGGTAAAAAACAGAAAATTGACGAGGTAAATAATCAGGCAAATTTCCGGCGGCGAAAATCCGAGCTGGGTTGCTTTCTTCATTCCCAGTACCGTCAGGGTATAACCTGCCAGAGCGATAAAGGATAGGGGAACCCAGCTTCTCGCTTGCGCTCTGGGTCTGATTCCTTCCTCGTGGGAAGAAGGTTTCCTTTGGATCACCAGAGCGATGATCCCGGCGAGGATTAAAAAGACTCCTCCCAGCTTTAGCAGATGAAACTGGCTCTGAAAGAGAACCACCGAAATAAGAGTAATTGGGAGAATGCTCGAATTCCGGATCGAAGTTGAAAAGCCGGGGTTCGGCGCCCTTTTGATGGCTTCAAAGTCGGCCCAATGGCCGATGGAAGAGAAGATCCCCGCAAAGATCCCAGCCGCCAGAAAATTCATGAATTTCTCGGAGCCCAAGACCCTCCCGAGGGAAGGAATCGTCGCCGCCAAAAAACCCAGTAAGGCAAACGCGATCATAAAGAGGAGGATTTGTTTAGGGGCAAATCCCCTTTCAGTCAGCCATCGCACCCCAAGATATAATCCCACAAAAAGCGCCGCGGACAAAATCGAATAACCAAACCAGGGCATTTTCTCTCCTATGGGTTTTCGTTTCATCACCGGTTTCATGCTCGCTTGGCGTTGCCCCGGTGATATTATAAATGGGTTGTTGCGCTGTCAAGTGCCAAACACTGGGAGAGCCAGTGTCCTCGCCCCCCCATCCTTCAACCGATTATAATCCCTCGCCCGGGATGGTCGGTTGCCCGGAGTCACCCTCGCCAAAGGTCTTCAAATCCCGTTCTTTCTGTGATACTCTAGACATAAATACGCAGGAGCCGAAATCTTCAAAATTTGAACATTTCGGCAGAGGGAAAAATCAATGAAAAGGTCTCTTATCCGAAGTTTCGTAATCCTCGCCGCTTTGATGCAAGTCATAATCCTTTCGGGTTGTGCCTTCGTGAATGTGCCCCTGGTTTCCCGGCTGCAGCCTCTGGAGGAAAAGGGGGTCGACGGTGAGGGCGACGCCAAAATCCTCCTCCTGGACGTGACCGGAACCATCTCCGAAGAGAAGCGGCGGGTCCCCGGGGTTTTCGAAAAAATGTCCATGATCGACGAATTTCGGGAGGCCCTGAAGAAGGCGGAGTCGGACAAGAAAATCGCCGCCCTGGTCATCCGGATCAATTCTCCCGGGGGAACGGTCACGGCCAGCGACATCCTCCATCATGAAATCCTCCGCTACAAGAAAAAAACCGGCAAACGGGTGGTTGCCTGTTTGATGGACGTGGCCGCTTCGGGGGGTTATTACGTGGCCATGGCGGCGGACGAGGTCGTCGCCCATCCCACTACGATCACCGGCTCCATCGGGGTCATCGCCGTTAAGTTCAATGTGCAGGAGCTTTTCGGTAAGATCGGCGTGGGGCAAGAGACCATCAAGTCGGGGGACAAAAAGGACCTTCTCTCCCCCTTCCGTCCGAGCACCCCGGAGGAGAAAAAGATCCTCCAGGAGATCATCGATCAGCTCCAGGGAAGATTCGTCGAGGTGGTCACCGCCGGGCGCAAAGGCCTGGGTCGGGAGGCGATCCTACCATTAGCCGACGGCCGCATCTACACGGCCCAGCAGGCCCTGGGGCATAAGTTGGTTGACCGGGTCGGCTACCTTGACGACGCGATCGAAGGGCTGAAATCCTCCCTGCAACTGAGCAAGGCTTCGGTCGTCGTTTACTACCGGCCGGGGAGCTATAAGAGCACGATTTACTCGAGCCTGAACGACGGCGGAGGCCCGGTTTTCAACCTGATTTCCATCGACGGAGAAAATCTCCTTACCACTCAGGGTGTCCGCTTCCTTTACTTGTGGATGCCGTGACCCCTACGGATCATTCCTAACCAGGGTCTGGCTTCTCTGCCGAAGGGATGCGAGCCCACCCGTTCCCGCTTATCTCCTCTTCCTGGTTTCAGGCGCGAAAAGACCGAAGAGGGCGCTGGTGAGGGCGAAGAAACCGGCAGTGGTGTAGAGGGCCGCCTCGCCGCCGAAGAGGTCGGCAATCCAGCCCAGAAACAGCGGGCCGATGACGTACCCGAATTCGGAGACCATGCGGAAGCTACTCATGGTTGCGGCATTCATCCCGGGCGGAGCCATATCGGCGGCATACGCCGCGGGCACCGCCCCGGCCACCCCCCCGGAGATGCCCCACAGAGCAAGTCCCGCCACGAACCAGGCGTAATCGGGCGCCAAGGCCAGGATCGCCATGGAAATTCCCGTGAGCAGGTTCGCGGGAACGATGACCGTCTTGCGTCCGAATCGGTCCGCCAGCACCCCGGAAAGGTAAACCATACCCAGGTTGAGCAGGCTCACCAGGCTTAGGCCGGTCCCGATCTGGTCCGCCCTTAGGCCCAGTTTCACCGTCCCGAGCACCGGGACCACCGCGAAGATCGCCCCCGTCCGGGAGAAGAACTGGGCGAAGCTCACCAGGCTGATCAGGACGAACCCGACCCGCGAGAACAAAATCCGAAGCTGCTGGAACAAAGGGAGAGTTTCCTGGCTTTCAAGGGCACCGGCCGCGGTCCCCTCCTTCTTCTCCCTGAGGCCCCGGGTCTCCGGCACCTGGGTGAAAGCCACGACCCCGGCCAGGGCCCCCAGGACGGCAAAAACGAAGAATGGGGCATTGAGCCCGAATCGTTCGGCCAGCACCCCCCCGGGGAAAGGACCAAATCCGACCGCAAAAAGAAACACCCCCTGGTAGATGCCCATAACCCGGCCCCGGTTGGCGGATGTGGCCACGTCAGCCAGGGAAATTTGCCCCGACGTGAGCACCATGGCGGAGCCCGCACCGGCGATGAAGCGAAAGGCCAAGAACTGCTCGTAGGTCGTGGACAGGCCGCAGAGGAGATTCCCCACCGCGGTTACGATTTCTCCCAGCACCAGCGACCAGCGTCGTCCCACCCGATCAGCCAGTTGGCCGGTGGGTACGCTCACCAGGAAACGCGCCAGACCGTAGACCGCGATGGTCAACCCGATGGCCCATTGGGATACCCCGAACTCCCGGGCATACAATGGAACGACGGGCACGATGCTCCCGAAGCCCAATTGGGTCAGGAAGATCACCGCGCACAACCAGATCAGGACCCGGTTATCCCGGTATAGCTCGTTCGGCTTCTTTTTCCTTCTCAATGTTTTTTCTATCCCTCTTCTGCTCCCAATTTCGGCGGCGGCAAAATTGTCCCTTGCTTGGATGGCCCCACCCGAGTAAAGATAGCATGAAACTTTTATTCATTTCCTCATCCATTTCCTTTGATTCTCTGCGGAATCTGCGCATAAACAGGCTGGGAAAACCTTTTCCCTCCGTATATAATGGAACCGGAAAGAGAGGCCGCTTCATGGGAGTTCTGAGCAAAGAGCAGGAGAGTCTTTTAAGGGAAGAGCGGGGATTGATGAACGATCTGCGGACGGCGCTGGGAAAGTTCGAGGCCGAGCCGGAAGACGAGGGCATTCTCCGCGAATCGATTCAACAACTGGATGAACTCTTTCTCCTGGTGGTGGTCGGCGAGTTCAATTCGGGAAAAACCGCGGTCATCAACGCCCTCCTGGGACAGCCGCTGCTGGAAGAAGGCGTAACCCCGACCACCACGCGGATCCCCCTCATCCGCCGCGGCGAGCCGGGAACGACCGTTCTGGGCGAAGATCAGATTCTGGTCACCTTTCCCGTCGAATTTCTATCCGCAATGACCATCGTGGACACTCCGGGCACCAACGCTGTCATGCGGCGGCACGAAGCGATCACCAGCCATTTTGTGCCCCGATCGGACCTCGTCCTTTTCGTAACCTCCGCCGACCGCCCATTCACCGAAAGCGAGCGGGTTTTCCTGGAACGAATCCGCGACTGGGGAAAAAAAGTAATCCTGGTCATCAATAAAATCGACATTCTCGAAAAGGAAGAGGAAATAACGAAGGTCAAGGATTTCGTCCTGGAAAACGCCCGTCTCCTCCTGGGAGTGGCCCCCGAGGCCTTTCCCCTCAGCGCCCGCGGGGCCCTGCGGGGCAAGCAAGGGGAAGCCGGCCTTTGGGAAAAAAGCCGCTTCGCTTCTTTCGAGGAATTTCTCCACAATACCCTGGATGAAGGAAGCCGCCTGCAGCTGAAATTGCTGAACCCCCTGGGTGTGGGCGCCCGGCTCTCCGAAAAATACCTGGGCAAGGTCGATTCCCGGAAAGCTTCCCTCAAGACCGACCTGGACCTTCTGGCCGACGTAGAATCGCAGCTGAAATTCTATCAGGAGGATATGCAGCGCAACTTCGGGTTCCGCATGGCAGACATCGAGAACCTCCTCATGGGAATGGAGAAGCGCGGTCAGGTTTTTTTCGACGAGACTTTCCGCCTCGGGCGGGTCTTCGATCTCCTGAGTAAGCCCCGCATCCAGCGCGAGTTCGAAAGGCAGGTCGTGGCCGACCTTCCCCGCCAGGTCGAAGAGAAAGTGACCCAGTTGATCGATTGGCTGGTGGAATCCGACCTGCGCCAGTGGCAAGCCATACACCAGCATCTCTCCGGAAGGCCGCGCGAGAAAAGCGGGAGAATCATCGGGACCATGGGCCCGGGAAGTTTTTCATACGACCGGGACCGGCTGGTGGAGGCGGTGGCCCGGGAAGCCCGGCGGGTGGTGGACGGGTATGACCGGGACCAGGAGGCGAAAATCGTGGCCGACCACGCCCGGACGGCGGTTGCCGCCTCGGCGGCCCTGGAGGCGGGCGCACTGGGTTTGGGTGCGCTGGTCACGACCCTGGCTACTACGGCGGCGGCCGATGTGACCGGTGTCCTCCTGGCCGGACTGGTGGCTGCCGTGGGCCTCTTCGTCATTCCCGCCCGGCGCCGGCAGGGCAAGGCCAAGTTGAACGAAAAGATGGCCGCCCTGCGGGCCCAGCTCAGCGATTCGCTGCGGACGCAATTTGAGAAGGAAATTCGCCACAGCCTGGAACGTATCCAGGAAGCCATTTCTCCCTACACCCGCTTTGTGCGGGCCGAGCGGGAAAAAATGGAGGAGATGGAAAAAGGGCTCAAGGATTTGAAAGTCGGGATTGAACGGTTGAGGACCAAGATCGAAACCATCCGCTGATTTTTTACCACTTTATCCGGCAGATTACGCAGATTTCGCAGATTTTTTGAGGGTAAAGACTTGGAAAAGACTAAACGGCGATGCTCTATGGATTCGGTTCCGAAATTTATGAGCAAACCGACCTCATAGCCTGTCGCCTTCGAATAATTTATGGGTCTTCTCCCAATCGAGTGGATAAAAAG
>JACAEW010000092.1 GCA_013388675.1 Syntrophaceae bacterium
CCGGCCCCCCCCCCCCCCCGGGAAGAGAAATCCTTTGCCCGCCGGATTATAGGAAGGAGGGGAAAGGAATGTTGGGGTCGTCGGTGAAGTAATCCCCGTAGTCTTTGGGATACACATACTTCCCGATATCCTGGTCGTCCGGGTACACGAATTTGCCGCCCACTTTCCATATGACCAGCTTGAACTTCATCTGGTGCTTATTGAATTGGTGGAGCAGAACCAGCTCGTTGGGGTCGGGGCATTGGGTGGCCCACATGTCCCAGTGGATGGGCATGAGCACCTTGGCGTTGAGGTCGCGGCCGATCCGCAGGGTGTCCGAGGCGGTCAGCTTGTCGGTGATCCCGGGACCGTTGTCCCCGTAAGAAACGAGAGCGACGTCGATTTTGTGCTGCTTGCCATGCCGGTAATACCCGTTGGAAAAATGGGAGTCACCGCTATGGTAGATGGACCCCCCCGGGGTCTTGATGACGTAATTCACCGCGCGCTCATCCATGCTGACGGGCATCTTTCCCCGGAGGTCCCCCTCGGGAGGGGGCGTGATCAGGGCTGTGCGGTCGAAGGATTCCACGGCGAAGATTTGGGTGTCCTTGATCTTGTAGGACTGGCCGGGTTTTAAAACCACGATTCTTTTTTTGGGAACCCCCCAGCTCAGCCACTTCTCGCCGCACAGGGGCGGGCCGATGAAGAGGGCGTTGGTATTCTTGACCGCCGCGGCGGCCACGAATTCGCAGATATGGTCACCATGAATGTGCGTAGAAAGAACCGCATCCAGTTTTCTCACCTGGAAGGGGTCGATGACGTGCGGGGCGATCCGCAGGAAGGGCGGATAATTTCGGGCGCCGGTCATGCGGATGATCTGGGCGTCTTTTATCTGTTTATAGGGAAGCTGCTTCTTGGTGGTTTCACCTCTCTGGACCCAGAAATCGATGGCGATGTCCACCTTGGCCGGGGTTTTGATCCAAACGCCGCAGCAGGTGAGCCACCACATGACGAATTTTTTCGGAGGTACCCGGGTCTCTTCAATCTCTTCGTTTAAATAGGTCCCCCATTCCGGGAAGACACTCCGCAGCCAGGTATCTCGGTCGATTTTCGAAATATCAACGGGCATAATGCAAATCCTTTCTGATGAGTTACTTTTGTAAGAGGCGACCAGCCGGTCGCCCCTCCAGCGCTATTTTTTCCAGGTGTAGTAACCGCCTCGTTCCATGATCTTCTTCACCGGCTCGATGACATCGGCCATGGCCTTTTCCGGGGTCTTCTTCTCGGTGATGGCTTCGTGCAGCGCGATTCCGATGTGAGACATGGAGATTTCCGGCCACTCGGGAATCAAAGGCCGCCAATCGGGGTTGGCGTATTTCAGATTTTCCAGAACGGCGGCGAATTCCGGGTAGTCTTTCTGCATTCCCGGGTCTTTGAGAGTGGACAGGCGGTTGGGCATGGCCCCGAATTTGGTGATCTTCCGGTCGGTGGCCTTCGAGGTCAGCCACTGCAGAAGAAGGAAGGCCGCCTCCTTTTTCTGGGAGTTCGCCGGGATGGCAATCCCGAAACCGCCCGTTTCCGTGGAGTACTTCACCCCTTTCGGATGAAGGGCATAGCCCACTTTTCCGATGACCTTGGATTTGTTGGGGTCGCGCACCTGCCCGGGAAGTGCCGTGTTGTCCAGATACATGGCGGCTTTTCCCAGGAGGAAAGCGTCGGTCATAGACCCGTAGGCAAAGGTCGGAATTCCGGGAGGGCCGGTTTTTACGATCTCGATCATGGCCTTGATGGCCTGGATGGAGCCTCCCTTATGGAAAAGGGGTTCCCACTTGTCATCGAAGACTTCTCCGCCGTAGGGGGTCAAATGGTTGAACCAGGCATGCTGGACCTGGTGTCCAGCCTCACCTCTCATGGTCATGCCACCCATCCCCGGCTCTTTTTCCTTTACGAGCTTGCAGAGCTTCAGCATTTCGTCATAAGTCTTGGGGACCTTCCATCCGTGTTTGTCGAAGATGTCCTTCCGGTAGGCGAACATGCTGGTTTCGGTGCCGAAGGGAACCCCGTAAACCGAAGCGGTGGGACCGGGCAAGTAACCCTTCCTTCCCCCGACCGTTCCGATGGCCTGAACATAAGCGGGGACCAGATCGGCGGCATCATATCCGGGGTCGGCTAAGGCGGCGTTCGTAAAGAACGGGGCGAGGGGTGTAAGGAGTCCCTTCGACACATATTCGGTTTTCCACATGATCACGTAGGAGATTAAATCGTAGTCTCCCTTGGGTTTGGACATTTCCAGGAGCTGCTTGTCCCGCATCTTCATGTATTCGAGCTTGTCGATTTCCACTTTGATCCCGGTTTCCTTGGTGAATTCCGGGATTACCTGAACGGCATAATTATAATAGGCGATGTTTGGAAAGTTGATCACCAGGGTTGTCCCTTTGTATTTGTCGTAGGGAGATGCCTGGGCGCTGCCCGCGGCGAAAAGCAGCAGGGCAAGAAGGGCCAGAAGGACGGTGAAGCCTTTTTTTGATTCCACAGAAGTTCTCCTTTCTTATTTCATGGGGTTCTTGAAAGTAAGGGATCGCTCACTCCCGGTTGGATGAGGATGTTTCTCACCTCCTCTCTGCCAGTTTGGTAGGATCATCGCTGATCCCCGGCGGGTGCGCAAAGACCGGGAAGAAATCGGAATCTCTAGCGGTCTCCGAGAATTTCCCAAGAGGGATTACGGAAAAGATTCGAGGTTGAGACGCAAGCCTTTTTAACGATCCAGAGGGCTGGGTTTTCATCGGGGGAAGGATTCGAATCAAAAAAAATTTTTACCGCTCAGGTTTTGGACCGCCAAGAGCATCGAGGGTTTTCCGCAGGACCCTCGATCGATTCGCCGGAATCTTTCCCATATCTTATAAACAATTTCTTTGTAACTGTCAATAAAAAAATAAAGATTTTCCCAATCTTATAATTAACTATATGAAATTTATAAAAAATTTATTTGACTTTTTTTGTAATATGTGATCACATATATCATCAAGGGATGCCCATGGCCATCGAGAAAATTTCCGTCAAGACACTCCGCCAGGAAGTGTACGATCAACTCCGGGACAAAATTATCTCAGCCGAACTCCTTCCCGGGGAAACGGTGAGTCTGCGCGGGCTGGCCGAGAAATTCGGGGTAAGCCTGATGCCTGTAAGAGAAGCCCTGTGGCAGCTCGAATCGGAACGGATCATCGTCATCGAGAGCAACAAGCGAATCCGGGTAAATACCCTGACCGCCAAAGAAATGGAGGAAGCTCTCCGCCTTCGCCTGATGCTCGAATCGACCGCCGTGGAAAGGGCCTGCGAGTTGAGGCCGGATGAGGCCATCCCCAAGATCAAAGGCCTTCTGGAGGCGATGGAGTCCTCGGTGGAACGCCCCAAAATCTACATGCGCAGGAACACCCAATTCCATTTTTCCATCTATTCCTATGCCGATTCCCCTTTGTTGCTGGAAATGCTCAACCGCTTATGGGCGCGCGTATTTCCTTATACCTTTCTGCACGCCATCCTGAACCAGGACAAAACGGAGGCCATGAAATCCCACTGGAAGATGTTCGAGGGGTTTGCCGAGAGAGATAAGGAAAAAATAAAGGATGCCCTCCGCGAAGACCTGGAGAGGGCAGCAAGAATTATTATTCCGGCGCTGGAAAAATCAGAATCCTCCGCTTCCTCCGACTCGAAATAGAGGCCGTTTCCCCCCTTTGCCTTTTTTCCGCGAAAACCATAGCCACAACTATCTGAACTTTTACCCTTATCCCTTCCTACAAGCCCGCAGGGGCGACCCGCCGGGTCGCCCCTACAACGAAATGCCGCTGCATATGGGGAAGGAAACCAAAGATAACTATTCTGTTGACAAACCCTCTCCTTTTTTATAAAAGTAAAACCAAGTTTACTACAAGATTCCTTTGAGCAGCGAATTGGAAAATGGTAGAGCTTTCAAAAATCAGACCCTCATGCCCCCCCAAATGTAGCAGTAACGCAAAACTTCCAGAAGGCGGGATGACCCCCCCCGCCTTTTCGTTTCCAATCCCTTGACCGAAAAGGAGAAGAATCATGGAAAAGGCGAAAATCACCTGGTTGGGACACGCTTCCGTGCTGGTTGAATTCGGGGGAAAAGCAATCTATTTCGACCCCTGGCTGGACGACAACCCGGCGTGTTCCATGAAAAAGCAGGATGTGAAAAAGGCGACGGTCGTATGTGCCACTCACGGCCATATCGACCACATCGGGGATTCTTTTGAAATCGTCCGGAAGACGGGCGCCAAGCTCATCTGCACCCCCGAATTGGGCTTTTATGCGGATTCCAAGGGCCTCAAGGAGGGGAAAGAAGTCTATGGACTAAATACGGGCGGAAGCTGGAAGAGCGACGGGTTCCGCATTACCATGGTTCCGGCCGCGCATACTTCGGAGATCATGGGGGAAGGCTGGGTTTCGGGGCCCATTCAACCAGGTTCGGGAGCGATTGGATTCGTCCTGGACATCGACAACGGGCCTTCCATTTATTTTTCGGGCGACACGGGCGTGTGCGCGGACATGACCATCATCAGGGACCTATACCGGCCCCAGGTGGCCATCATGACCGTTGGCGGGAAGTACAACATGGGCTACCGGGAGGCCGCTTACGCCGCCTCCCTCCTCTGGCCCGAATACCTGATTCCGACCCATTACGGGACTTTTGAAGATCAGAAGCTGGACCTGGACCAGTTGGAGAAAGAATTGAAAGTCCGGGCCCCCGGGGTCAAATTGGTTCGAATCAAGCCGGGAGAAAGCTTTACGTGCTGACAGGGCGCCTACGGAAAGGGGAGGCCCAAGAGCGAGCGGAATTGCGTGGTTCCGGTTAAAACTCGAAGTCAGGGAAAACCATGGGTGTAGAAAAAGCAGAGAAAGAAGGTGAGAATATGATCGAACTGCACATCTTTCTGGAGCCCTTTGCGGGAAAGGAAAAAGAGCTGGAAGCCATCTACTGGAAGGAGTATGTCCCGGGAATCAAAATCCAGAAGGGGTTTCAAAGAACGACGCTCTTGAAAAAACGCGACGCCCTGCGGGAGTACCAGATCAACATAACCTTTGACAGCGAAGACCTGCGGCTCCAGTGGGTCGCCTCCAAGGAGCACACCACCGTCTGGCCGAAGGTGGCCGCCCTCTGCCAGCGGGTATCCTGGACCGGGTTCGACACGGTTCAGAAATAGCCTGGATTCGGGCGGACGGCAATGCGGGAAAGGCATTCTCTTCCATTCGGGGAATGCAGGTTGAAAAATTAAAGGAGAGGAGGAAAGGATCATGAAACGATTCTGGCAAATTGCATGCATATGCAGTCTGGTCTTGGTTTTCGCCTTTTCGGCTTATGGGGCGGGGGAACCCATCAAAGTCGGCTTTCCCATGATTCTCTCCGGTGGGGGGGCCCTATTTGGCAAGCCTTCATC
>JACAEW010000224.1 GCA_013388675.1 Syntrophaceae bacterium
AACTCCTGGGGGTGGCAACCGTTGGGGCGGTTCGCTAACCGCCCCTACTTTCTTTCCCGTCGCGCGCTTGGCGCTATGGGTGTTGGTTTGACAGTGAGCGTCTATTTTCCTGATATTCCCGGGCTGCGGAAATACTTCAGCAGTTCCGAATCTCCTTCCAGGAGAAGGGTGGTTTTCCCCTCCACCACTTTTTCGTAGGATTGAAGCCTGCGGAAGAAGGAGTAAAACTCCCGGTCGAGTTCGTAAGCGGAAGCAAAGATCTCCGTGGCCCGCGCGTCCCCCTCCCCGATGAGCTTCATCTGCTGCTGGTAAGCCTTGGCCAGGATGATTTCCTTCTCCTTGTCGGTTTCGGCCTTGATCTCCCGGGATCGCTGTTCCCCCTCGGAACGGTATCGCATGGCGATCCGGTGGCGCTCGGCCTGCATCCGGGCATACACACTCGCCTGGACTTCCTTGGGAAGATCGGCCCGTTTGATCCGGACATCGACAATTTTAATGCCAAAACGCTTCGCCAATTCATTGCCCTCTTTCGTCACTTCCTCGACAATCTTCTCCCTTTCCTCCCGGATGAAGGCGATAAAGGTGCGCTTGGCGATCTCCTCCCGCAACCGGGCGATCAGGATGTCCTCCAGCCGGGCCATCGCCCCGGCCTCGGTCCGGACGCTCATGAAAAATTCCAAAGGGTCTTCGATTTTCCAGCGGGAGACAGGATCGACCATGACCCGCTTTTTATCGAGAGTAAGGTATTCCACCGCGGAGGGATCATGCACCAGGATTCTTTTATCGAAGAGGTGCAAAGTCTGAATGACCGGGACCTTGAAGTGCAGCCCGGGTTCCTTGATCGTCCGGATGTATTTCCCGAACTGGGTGATGATGGCCTGTTCTTTCTCGTCGATGGTGAAGGCCGCCCCCGCAAAAACGATCAGGGCCATAACCAAGACAACGGCGATCAGTATCTTCATTTTATCGGTCATGGCTTTTTACCCCCTTTTTCTTCTTTTTTTTCTTCCTTTAAGGTCATGCCTTCTTTCAAGGGCAGCCATTTCAAGACCGAGTCCTTCCCCGCCGGCGGGAGAATAAACTTTTCCTTCCCGGGAAAGATTTTTTCCAGGGTTTCCAGGTATAAGCGTTCCCGGGTTACCTCCCTGGCTTTCTGGTAGGCCTTCAGCACGTCCAGGAATTTGGCCGCGTCGCCCTGGGCCCGGATGACTCTTTGCTCCTTGTAGGCCTCCGCTGTCCGAATCATCTGCGTGGCTTCCCCTTTGGCTTTGGGAATCAAGTCTTCCCGATACCCCTCCGCGATCCGCATTAAACGCTCCCGATCCTCCCATGCCCTGACCACGTCATGGAAGGCGTCCTTGACCTCTTCCGGGGGGTCCACCACGAGGAGCCGGGCTTCGGTTACCATCAACCCCGTCTGGTATTCATCCAGAAGGTTTTGCAGGTACTTTTTAATCTCATCCTGTACCACCACCCTTCCTTCGGTCATGGTGTAGTCAATCGTATTCCTTCCCACAACGCTCCTGAGGGCCACCTCGGCGGTCGCTTTTAAGGTCATTTCCGGGTCTTTTACCCGGAACAGAAATTTGGAGGGGTCTTTGACCACGTACTGAACGAACAGTTGAGCATCCACTATGTTCTCGTCCCCGGTGAGCATCAACGACTCCCTGGATTCAGGCCTGATCTTTCCGGCAGGATCGGTTCTGAATCCGATCTCCGCTCGTCGGATGCGGATCAATTGCACCACATCGTGAGTTTGAAAGGGATAAGGCAGACGGAACCGCAGGCCGGGAGAGGTCCGGTCCACCTCTTTGCCGAACTGCCGGATCACCGCTTCTTCCCCGGGGCCCACCATGTAAATCCCCGAGGCCAGCCAAAGCACGACCACGACGGCCGCCACGGCCACCAGGATCTTTCCCCCTCCCAAGCGGGGAATCCTTTCCTTGATTTTTTCCACCAGGTCTTCCAGCGGGTTACCCCCGAAACCCGGCTGGCCTCCTCCCCCAAAATCATCGCTTCCCCAACGCATGCTTCCTCCTTATGGAAATAATGGATTTCTTCGAAAACCCTGTTCAGGCTATTCTTTCCCTCTCGCTGATCCCTAGAAAGGTCTTTCCTCTCGGTGGAGGCAAAAAAGATACCACGAGAGAGGAAATCAAACTTGATGAACTCGTAAAAAATCAGAAATAAGTCCTCCCGCTCGCCGGGTGACGACTAAAATTCAAATTTTTCACACCTTCGGGGAGGGTCAGGGTGGGGGTGACAAAAAGAAAGAATAATTTGAAGGGCTTATCGACCCCCTCCCCTTTATCCCCTCCCACCGGGAGAGGGGAGATTTTCCTTTTACGAGATCGTCAACTTTAAAATATTTCAACTGATTAGTCCCTTACAAGCTGAGTTAATCTCAAAATGGTTACAAAGTTAGATTCCAACTGTTATAGGGTTGGCGAGAGAAGGGATAACGACCAGCGTTTTGAGCTTCAGGGCGGTGGTCACCACCTTCTTGCCGAGGAGAGTGAGATAATACCGATAAGTGCCCCGGACCTTCTTGATCAGGCCGTGCAGGTGGAGACGTTTGATGATCCGGGAGATCTGGGGTCCAGATTTTCCAAGCAGGGCCGCACGCAGAAGACAGTTCTTAAAGCCATGGATGTTAAACTCCCCCCGCGCAAGCGCCTCGAACAATTGCTGATCCTCTTCCTCGAAGAAACGAAAACCCCGGTAGGTCCGCTCCCCATCGTCTGCCGGCTTGGAGATCTTCTCCAGATTCCGGATGCCCGCCGTACAATCCTCGACGACCGAGATGAACTCCAAGTACCGCCGATTGGCCGCCTCCATCAACTCGGCCAAAACCGGCAAGCTATAGATGGACTTCTTCACCGGGGCGACCTTCATCTCCCAACTCCCCTCCCGATGTTCCACCCTCCGGTGGTGCTTAAAAAAACCAACGTCATTCGCGGTCGTCTCGATGCGCAAGAGGACCCCCAGCTTGTCATACATTTTTATGGAAACGGGACCCATCTGATGCTTGATCCGGGTCCCCTCAATCCGGGTGTGAAAGTCGTTGCCGATCTCTCCTTCGTAGTGGCCATTCAACTTACGACCCAAGAAGGTAGCCACCTGCCCAGGTTTCACCGCATGGATCGCCGTCCGAACCAGGGTCTCATAGAGAGGCCCCAGATCTGCCTGGCGCTTAAAGACCACATCGGTGGCGAACTCCACCTGCATCAGGCTCCAGTGGTACCCCGAGAAAAAATGCCGAATCACCGGGCAGAACTGCCGGGCCACCTGATCCAGTTGCCGATGCAACCTCTCTACCCCCAAGCCATCCGCCAGCTTCTGCGCTTGCGCAAAATCTTCTATCTCCACAAACCCATTTTCCCTCAAACTATAGCCGATTCCCCTTTTCCGCAGCCGAATAGCCAACTGGTTGTGCCCATTGTAGTAGAACTGCAGCCGAAAAGGAGCCCAGGTAGGAACCCGCAGGTAACACAGCCCCAGATCTTCATGGATAAAGTAAAAATAGTAGTGCAAACACTTGGCCTCCGTGGACCGAAGAAACGTCTTGCCGGTCCGCTTGTCATGCCAAGGCTTGAAAGACGGGCAAGGCTCCATGGCCGAAAAGATATGCACCAGCCCAGGATGATCCCCTCGTTGGGCCACGATCTTCTTGACCCGTTCCTCCTTCCGGAAGTCTTTTTTCCGAATGAATTCAACCTCCAAACCGTTCTCTTGGGCCAAACGCTCAGCGTGGTTACGGATTTCATCCCGCAGGGGTTCGGCAAACTGGGAATAGTCAAAAATCCGGATGTTCTGGGTGTACAGATGGCTGGTCATCGCCGCGGCATGGCAGATTTCGGGAATCGTTCCGGTGATGACCACTCGATCGAAACAGGAAAGCACCCCCCGAATCTTACTGGCATATCGCTCGGTCAGAAGGGTCATGGCCTCAACCTCAAGGGAGATTTGCAGAACTCTATTGCCTATGGCTATAATTCATTCCCTTGGAAAAGTAAACCTGAATCGAGTCTTCCAAGGGAGATAGCTAACCAGGAGAGCAAGTTATCCACAGGGGGTTATGAGGGCGGAGCGGTTTTAGCTGACACCTCAAAAATGTCGGCGTCCCCCGCCTTCGCGGGGGAAAACCGGTCCGCCCTCATAACCCCCTGTGGATAACCCCAACACTTACCTTCCACCTAAGTCTTTAGTCTTTGCTGTTGTCTTTGCTGTTGTCTTTGCTTTTGACTTTGTCTTTGTTCTTTCAACCTGTTTGGTTCCGGCTATGCCGGGTTAGG
>JACAEW010000170.1 GCA_013388675.1 Syntrophaceae bacterium
AATCGCTGGGAAATCATCCGCAAAAATTACTTTCGCGCCTTCCGGGAAGCCCAGGCGGTCTGGGACCTTCTGGAAAGAACCCAGGAACTGGACCCCCAGAATTTCGACGTCTATTACCCCATGGGCGTCCTCCATTATCACCTGGCCCAGCTCAGCGGGATCGCCCGTTGGATTAGTTCGGTATTTATTACCCCCGGAGACCGGGAGAGAGGACTGAAGGAGTTTGAGACCGCCCATCAAAAGGGCCGCTTTATGAAGGACTTGGCCGCCTCCAGCCTTCTCTCCGCCTACTCGGGCTACGAGAAACAGCCGGAGCGAGCCTTGCCTTTGGCCAAAAGGCTGCGCGAAAAGTACCCGAACAACTATAATTTTTCCTTCGCCCTGATCAATATTTTTTCCGACTTGGGGCGATTTGACGAAGCAGGGTCCGTGGCCCGGGAGATCGAAAAGGAAATCAAAGCCGGAATACCCCCCTACCGACCGGAACTATGGCCCCGCTATTACCAGTCCCTGGGAAAGATCCATCTGGACAAAGGAGAATACGAAAAGGCCACCGATTACCTCAACCAGGCCCTCCGGGACACGGCCCCCTACAACAGCCGGGTCCGGGCCTGGGCCCTGGTCCGCCTGGGAATGATCCAGGATGCGCGTAAGGAAAGGAAACAGGCCGAGGAATTTTACCGGAAGGCGTTGGAACTTGAGGGGGCCGAGGGATCGGCGCAAAGGGCCGCCCGCGAGTATCTCGAAGTTCCCTATTCGCCGAAAGTCAGGGAATAGCCCGAAATCATATCCCCGGGCTCGAATCAAATCCGCCAAAGGAATAAAAGTCGGACCTTGCCGACCTTTTATCTGGGCCTTCAAGGCTCAATTTTCTCGAAAAAGGAGGAAACAACGTGCAAAAAGAAGCAATCCCTTTCGGCGGGGCCATGGGAATGAAAGTAGCCTTTTGCAATGCCCTATCTCTGGACCTGTCCCGGGCGAAACGGATGATTTTTGTCTCCGGCCAGCTTTCTTTTGACGAAAAGGAACGATTCGTGGGAAAAGGGGACATTCGGGCGCAGACCGGTCAATGCCTAAAAAATATCCAAAAGGCTCTGAAAACCCTGGGAGGGACCATGCACGACGTGGTTCTCGTGACCGTTTTCGTAAAGGATATGAGCGGTTTGAAGGATATCCATGAGGTGAGGCTCGAATATTTCAAAGAACCTTACCCCACCAGCACTTTGGTGGAGGTGAAAGGGTTCGTCCATCCCGATGCCCTCATTGAAATCAACGCCATTGCTGTTCTGTAACCATCCGCAAGAATCCCGGGTTTGACTATGCCAAAGCAGAGTTTTCCTTCATCCCCCTGGGTCATTTTAATCATCGTCCTCCTGGCCAGCATGGCCGCGCCGCTGAACCAGTTCAAGGTGCCGCCGGTAATGCCCCTGTTAATGGGGGCCTTTGGCGCCTCCGCGGCCCAGGCGGGGCTTCTCATGTCGCTCTTTGCCATCACCGGCCTGCTCCTTGCCATCCCCGCTGGATTCATCTTTCAGAAGCTGGGGTATCGCTTGACGGGAATGATCGCCATCCTTTCTTTGGTCATCGGGGCAGGCTGGGGGGCCCTCAGCCGGGGGTTCGACTCCATGCTGGCCGGCCGGTTCATCGAGGGAGCGGGGATGAGCCTCATGTCCGTGGTTGCTCCGGCGGTCATCGCCCTATGGTTTTCCCCGGAGAGCCGGGGAAAGGCCATGGGGGTCTGGGCGATTTGGGTGCCCCTGGGATCGACCATCATGTTTCTTCTGGCTCCTTCCCTTGCGGGCCGTTGGAACTGGCCCGGGGTCTGGTGGTTCGGATGCTTTTACGCAATCCTGGCGGGGATTCTTTATTTCGGCTTTCTCAAATCGAGGGCGGAGCAGACCCTACCCCCAAATGGAAAAATCTCCCCCGCGAAAGACCCGCATTTTGGGCTGAAAAAGGTCCTCTCCAACCGGGATTTGTGGCTGAATAGCTTCCTCTTCGGCTGTTTCAATTTCGTTTTCATCGGTTTCGTCACCTGGGCACCCACCTTCCTCCAGCAGGCTCGCGGAATTTCTTTGGCCCGGGCCGCATTCCTGGTCAGCTTGACCAGCATCCTGGCAATCATCGCCTGCCCCACATCGGGATGGATTTCGGACCGGACCGGCACCCGCAAACGGGTCGCCGTCTTTCCCATGATCCTTATCGCCCCTCTTTTCCCGCTGAGCTTCTATGCGGCCGAAACCGGATTTCTTTTCCTGGCTATCCTGGTGGGCTTCATCGGAGGGTTTGTACCCACAGGGGTGTTTTCCGGGGCCGCCGAGGCGGTGGAAGATGAGCGCCTGGGAGGTATGGCCATGGCGGTCATCCAGATCGGCCAGAACGCGGGCATGCTCCTGGGACCCCTCGTAACGGGCTGGGTGATTGAATCCCCAGGGGGGTGGCAGGCGGCCTTCTGGTTATTGGCGCCGGTGAGCATCCTGGGCGCCGGGGCCGGGTGGATATCCCGAATCCGTTAGGGGCGGGCTTCAAACCCGCCCTTACGCACCCGCGATCTCTTGCGCAGCTTGCCGGATCAGGTCCCAGGCCTGGATCACGTGCCGCTCTTCCGTTTGAGTCTGGCCCACGCACAATCGGAGGGTAAGACGGTCCTTGAGCCTGGTGTGGGTCAGGTAAATTTTTCCGCTTTGATTCAGCCAATCCATGATCTTCTGGTTGACCTCGTCCCCTCCCACATGGCGGAAGCAGACCAGGTTCATGGGCGGCGGCACGGCCAGCTCGAATCGATTGTCTTCCTGAACCCAGCGGGCGAATTTCTGGGCCCATTCCACATGCCTTCGGACAAGGGCTTTAAGCCCTTCCACCCCGTAGTGGCGGATCACAA
The DNA here is from genome assembly GCA_013388675.1 of Syntrophaceae bacterium. GTDB lineage: Bacteria > Desulfobacterota > SM23-61 > SM23-61 > SM23-61 > SM23-61. The sequence continues at coordinate 2,882 of JACAEW010000170.1, forward strand.
ACCAGAGCTTCAGGGACCGGAAGCGCCTCCCCAAGGGGATATGCCAGTCCCGGTAGTCAATGACCGCCCCCGACTCGGTGGCCTGATTGCGAAGATATTCCGGAAGAATGCTTAGGGTGTGGATCAACGCCGCCCGGTCGGCCACGAAGAAGCAGTCGCAGTCGAAATTTGTGAACATCCATTTGTGGGGGTTGAAGCAGTAGCTGTCGGAGAATTCGATCCCGTCCAGCAGGTGACGAAACTCCGGGCACACCGCCGCCGTGCCCAGCATGGCGCCGTCCACGTGCAGCCAGATTCCTTCCCGCCGGCAGGTCTTCCCGATCTCTGGCAGGGGATCGATGGCATTGGAGGATGTCGTTCCGACGGTGGCGCAGACATAACAGGGAATCAGGCCGGCCTCCCGATCTTTTCGGATCGCCTCGACCAGCAGGTCCGGCCGGAGGGCGAATTTCTCATCCACATCGATGAGCCGTAGGTTCTGCCGCCCCAGCCCGGCGATCTTGACCGCCTTTTCCACCGAGGAATGGGTCTGGGTGGAGGAGTAGGCCACAAGCCTCCCGTCGCATCCCTTTTCATTGCTCGCGAATTTTGTCGCCCGCTCGCGCGCCGCCAGGAGGGCGCAGAGGGAGGCACTGGAGGCGCTGTCCTGGATCACCCCACCGCCGGTGCTGGTTGATTTGAACTTCTCCGGCAACCCCATCATGTCCACTGTCCAATCCAGTACGTGCGTTTCCAACTCGGTGCAGGCCGGACTGGTGGACCAAAGCATTCCCTGGACCCCGAGGCCGGAAGAAAGCAGATCGCCAAGGATGGAAGGGCCGGAGGCATTGGCGGGAAAGAAGGCGAAGAAATTGGGCGACTGCCAGTGGGTGATCCCCGGCAGGACCACCCGCTTCATGTCATCCAGGATTATTTCGAAAGGCTCACCGTTGAGCGGCGGCTTGGGAGGAAGGAGAGCCCGAATCTGCCCCGGTTTAACTTGTGACAAAACCGGGAGCGTCTCAATCTTTTCATAATAATCGGCAATCCAATCGACCACCGCTCGTCCGTAGCGGCGGAATTCATCCGGGGTCATGTGCAAGGATTTTTCTTCGACCATCGCTTTCTCTCCATTTTTCTTTCAATGCCGGTCGGGGGACCAGGGGGGGATGGTCCAGGGCATCTTTTTCCCCTCTCCGAAGGCCCGCAGGGGCTCTTTGTAGGCAAAGAGGGCGGCCGAACCGCCGGTATGAAGGAATATGACCACCTCATCCTTTTTAAAGAACCCCTTCCGGGCCAGGTCAATCAGACAGGCCATGGAAGAAGCGGTGTAAACGGGGTCCAGAAAAAGCCCTTCCATTTCGGCGAGCATCTTTACCGCCTCAGCCTTTTTCTCCGTGGCGTACCCATAGCCGTCGGCATAATTGTCATAGATAACAATATCTTCCATGCCGATTTTTAATTCCATTTCTAGGTACTGGAGAGACTCCTTCATCAGGCTGAGGACCTTGGGGGTTTGCTCGCCTATCGTCTTAGACCCAGAGGTGGAGCCGATCACCCGGATGCCGGTGTTGAATGCCTTGGCCCCGATGATCAAACCGGCCTGCGTTCCCCCTGCCCCTGTTGTATGAACAAGGTATTTGGGGTCTAAACCAAGGTCTGAAATTTGACTTTTCAACTCTCTGATAAAATTTATATATCCGGCAACTCCGGGTGCCGTAGACCCCATATCTCTGAGGATGAAGGGCCGGCGTCCTGCAGCGCGTAATTCTGCCGAGATTTCCTCGGCCGCGGGGACCATTTTCTCCGGACGAACCACTTTCATGGTCGCCCCCGCCAGAAAGTGAAGAAGGTGGTTACCGTCGTATTCATCCGGTTCATACCCTTCTCGCGGCCCGGTCTTAACCATATAAATTTTCATCCCTAACTTCCGCGCCGCCGCGGCCGCCTGGGTCAGCCAGTTGGAATGAAACCCGGCGTAGGTCACGATGCAATCGGCCTTCTGCTGCACCGCCTCGCCCATGAGGTATTCCAGTTTTCGGGTCTTGTTGCCCCCGAAGGCGAGCCCCGTCAGATCGTCCCTTTTCACGAATATCCGGGGTCCTTTTAACGCTTTGCTCAAGTTCGGCAATTCCTGCAAGGGAGTAGGCAGGCTGGCGAGCCGGATCCTGGGAAGGCTGTTAAGTCTCATCGATTTTCTCCTTGTTATGCATAGGCGCTTAATCTGCGTCGATTCAAAATGTAGGCCGCCCCCAGGGAGTTTACGAGGAACTGGCCGGACATTTCTTTAAAAAAATTATTTGGCTGTTTAGCTATTTAAAAAGGCTCCCCCAAAAATCCCTCCCGCCCTCCTTTTTTCAAAGGGAGGAGAGCTTTTTTGCTTGATGCAGAGATATAAAATCGGATTTCCATCGTTGAAAAAGGGGGACCAAGGGGGATTTTTAGGATTCGTCACCCAATGGGAATTCTTTTCTCATTTGGCTAAACAGTTATAAAATTATGGGTCTTCTCCCAATCGAGTGGGTAAAAAGGG
>JACAEW010000093.1 GCA_013388675.1 Syntrophaceae bacterium
AGAGAGATGGTCCGGTCCGCTTCGGCTTCCCGCAGCACCCGCCGGACTACGTGGCGAAGCTCACCGGGGTTGTTCAGAGGTTTGGTCAGATAATCGGAGGCTCCCGCCTTCATCGCCTCCACAGCGCTGTCGATGGAACCGAAGGCGGTGATAATGACCCAGCGGGCCTCCGGCTTTTCTCTCTTCCCCTCCCTCATCAGGTCCATTCCGGATAGGCCCGGCATTTTCAAGTCACTGATCACCAGGTCGAATTCCCCATCCTTTAGTTTGGAAAGCCCCTCTTTCCCGTCCCGGGCCTCTTCAACCCGGTGGCCCTCCTCCTTCAAAACGGTAGAAAGAAAAGACCGAAACAATGCATCGTCTTCCGCAATCAGAATCGATTTGCCCATCTCATGAATCTCCTGTCCTGGGAAGCTGAATGGAAAGGACGGCTCCCCCCTCCTGATTCCGGTTCCGAAGGCTGATTCTTCCCCCCATTCCTTCCAAGACTTTTTTGGAGTAGGCCAGTCCCAGGCCCGTGCCGTCCGTCTTCGTGGTGTGGAAGGGAGTGAAGAGCCGGGGAATCTCACCCTCCGGAATTCCCGGCCCGGAGTCTTCCATCGCTACCCAAACCCATCTTCGATCACGGCCCACGGAAACCCGCAGAGTCCCCTCTTCTCCCATCGCCTGGATGGCGTTCCGGGCCCCGTTCAAGAATACCCGGAGCAGCTTTTCTTTGTCGGCTTTCACCAAAGTCTCCGTCTCTATTTCCAATTCCACTTTTCCTCCCCAGGAAGAAGCGGCGGATCGAAGCGCTTCGTTTAGCAAGGGGATGGGGTCCAGCGGCTCGAGCTTGAAGGCCTCGTCCCGGGAGAAAAGAAGAAGCTCTTGAACCAACAACTCGATTCGTTCCGTCCCCCGGAGAACCGCCGCCAAGCCGGCCTTCTTGGGGTCCGGGGCCTCCAGCTTTTCATCCACCCATTGAGCCTATCATTTAATGGAGCCCAAGGCATTCCGAATCTCGTGAGCCAGCACGGCGGTCATTTGCCCGATCCATGCCAGCTGCCTCTTTTCTTCCAGCTCCGCCCGGAGCCGGAGGGAACGGGTCAAAACCCTCTCGAAAAGGATCCCCACCGTCCAGAGCAGCAAAAGCACGCCTGTCCCGACCCACCCCATTCTGCGGGCATCGGAGACGATGCGGTCCGCCGGAGTCGTATGCAGAACCAGGCGCAGCCCTTCCGTGCGCCCGTCCGCCAGATGGATGGGATAGTTGAATTCGAAAGCGGGCAAGCCGGTTCCCAGGCTGACTCTGCGCCCCGAGGCCTTCCGGGAACCCCAAAGGGGGCCTTTTTCTTCCTCCGAAAGAATGGACCCTACCCGGCGAGGATTGGTGTGAAAGAGGATTCTTCCCTCTTCATCGGCAATCAAAGCGTAGGCAACCACGCGGTCGGAAAAAATATCCCGGACCTCCGCGTCCGCACTGCTCCCCCCGCGCCGCAAGGCGACTTCCGCAGAGGAAGACAGGGCCAGGCCGGTGCTTTCCAATGAAAGATCGGCCAGAGATCGGGAGGATTGATAGTTGCGGGATGTGGTGTAGAGGATCGCCAGCGAAGAAATCGTAATGAAGAGGGCCAGGCTGATCCGCAGGACAGTGAGGAAATAAGGCCGCAGGGAAGTCTCCTTCTTCAACTCTAATCCCTTGAGTGGCATTCCCTATCCTCTAAAAAGATAACAAACCCTCCCGGGGAAGTCAAAAGCCCAGGCCATTGAACAACTTTTTGCTTATCATGAATGATGATCCCGTAAAAAGTCTTAAAGGGCATTACCCGGGCGAAAGTCGGGGTCGCGACCAATTGGAAATAATCGGGATTCCGGCCTTCTGGGGAATGACACACCTGGGTAGACTTCGATTTTTTGCGAGACCCTCATGAATGGTGGAAAAAAAGGAGAAACTGAACGTGAGAGGTTTGACTTTTGAATTTCAGTCTGCTAATTTGTTTCTTTAAGGCCGTTCCGTTTGCTATTCAAATATGAAAAAGGAATTGAGATTCTTAAACCAAAAGCTGGGCAAGCGGATGACCGCCCGTCCCAACCCATGGGCCGCAAAACCGAAAAAGAAGGTACCCAAGCCCTCAGACCGACGAAGGTAATTAGGGATTTATTCCATTCCCTGACCCTCCTGGGTTTTTTCTTATCCGTTTCTTGCTCCTCCAAGCCCGATTCCGGACTTTTGCTTAGAGACCCCTCTGAACCACCCAGGATCGTCCAAGAAATTTATGCTCGCGAAGGGAAGAGCGATTATTTCCTTTTTAACGACGAAGGATACGCTTTCCGGTTGATCTATCTTTGCGAGAATCGGGTATTGAATTTTATCGAGGAACCGTCCAACAATCCTGTCCTGGTGAGCATACAGCCGGTTTTGGACACTCCGGTGGAAAAGCGCCTTTCCCCCGATGACCGGATTCGAGTTTGGGCCTGCATCGAAAGAAAGGTCTGGGAAGAGCAGTCCCGGGTTGTGGAATCGAAAACCCTCCTGATCCGGGAAAGAACTCAACTGGAAAGGGAAATCCAAAAAATCGCCGCGGAAAAAGAAAGGATCCTCGTTGAGACCGAAGAAAGGAAAAGGGCGGAGGCGGAAAAACAACGTCGTTTGGAACTAGAACGGCGCAGAGCCGAGCAGGAAAAACAAAAAAAACTTGCGGAGGATGCACGCAAGGTCTTCGAAGAGGATCAAAAAATCAAATTTTATAAATCCGGAGAAAAAGAGGGCCTTCTCCCGCCCCTTCCGTCCCCTCCGCTTCCCCCCAAGGTAACCGAAAGCGGCATTTTCCTGGTTATGAGAGAAGCCAACATTCACGAAGAGGCAAAAGAGAAATCCAAAGTTATATCCAAAGGCGATAAATATGACCTTTTTGACGTAATCCAATCGAAAAAGGATGAATTGGGAAATTTTTGGCATCAGGTCAGGGTCGGAGAGCGGGTCATTTCGGACACGGGGAAAAAATATGGCTGGTCCCCCGAAGAAAGGTCCTTTTGGGTAAAGAATAAGTTGCTCGTCTGGGTCTACCCGGGGGATTTTGCGAATCTAGCCGATGCCAAACCGATAAAGGTCAAGGTCGATGATGTACAATTCACCGGTCGGATCGCATCCACTCCCCAGAAGATGACTTTCTATGAAGTCGCTTACGGGGCCAACTACACCATGAGAGAAGAGATTTTCGGGTGGGTGGCGGAAAGTGAGGGCATTCGACGAACCACGAAAAATAAAGAGGAGATGAGAAATCTTCTAAAGGACCTTTCCAAGACCCTATGGCCCATCCGGGTCCAAGAAGATGTTCTCCGGGGTTACATCCGCCAGGGATTCACCCGTGAGCAGGTCGTTCTATCCTGGGGAAAGCCGGACCACGTGAACACCACCCGAACCCTTGTCGGGGTTCACGAGCAATGGGTTTACGGGGAACCTCCTTTTCCGAAATCCTACGTTTATTTTGAAAACGGGTTGGTGAAAACCTGGGAATTCATCAAGAACCCCGGCAGGTAGCGTCTTATTCGAAAACAGAATAAAGGAGGGGACATATGGGTCTTCAAGACTTCACGGTCTACGATATGATTGCCCGGAATGCTCGTCTATTTTCTCGCCGGGAAGCATGGGTTACTGACCAAAACCGCCTCTCTTTCTTGGATTTTTATAATAATATCGAGTCTTTAGCACATGGGCTGGAGACCGCCGGCTTAAAAAAAGGGGACCGTATCGGGGTTCTATCCCAAAATTGCTATGAATTCGTCCTGCTCTACGGGGCTGCTGCCAGACTGGGGGCCATCATGCTCCCCATTAATTGGCGGCTCTCCGCTGCAGAGGTGGAATACATCCTCTCCGACGGCCGGCCTAGGTTTTTATTTGTTGGACCCGATTACCAAGCCACCATCCGTGGGTTGATGCCCAATTTGGGCTTCATTGAAAAATACTATTCCTTTTTAGAGGCGGAGGCTGAATTCGAAGCCTTCCGCACCCTCTTGAAAGCAGAGGGGATAGCTAAGGAAGTCGATATCCAAGCGAGCGATCCCTTTTTAATCATTCACACCGCGGCGGTCGCCGGAAAACCCAGGGGGGCTACCCTGTCCCATGGAAACATCGTCGCAGCCAATTTACAGCATATGGCCACCATGGGCTTGCGGGAAGGAGACAGCTACCTTCATCTTCTGCCCCTATTTCACATCGCCGACCTGGCCCTTTCCTTTGCGGTCATGCACGCCGGGGGGAAGAATGTCTTGATGCCCAAATTCGATCCCGAACTCGCTCTCCAGCTCATCGAAAGAGAAAAAATAACCGCCATCGGTGAATTTCCGCCCATGCTGGGGATGCTGCTGGAAAAGCTGGAAGGGAAGAAATACGACCTCTCCTCCCTGAAACACGTGGGGGGAATCGACCATCCAGCGAACATCGAAAAATTGAAGAAAGCAGCCGCCGCCGAATTCTGGGTCGGCTTCGGCCAATCGGAAACCTCAGGCATGGTCACGGTATGCGCCTATACCGAGCGGCCGGGGTCGGCGGGAAAAGAGGGGCCTTTGGCGAAGATCAAATTGGTTGATGATTACGACCGCGAAGTCCCCGTGGGGACCCCGGGAGAAATCTGCGTGCGCGGCCCCCTGGTATTTCTGGGATACTGGAATCTGGAAGAAGACACCCGTTACGCCTTCCGCCAGGGCTGGCATCATACCGGCGATATCGGACGACTTGACGAACACGGGTACCTCTGGTACGTGAAGCGGAAGGCGGAAAAAGAGTTGATCAAGCCGGGGGGAGAGAATGTTTATCCGGCGGAGGTGGAAAAGGCGATTTTAGACCACCCGGAAATCGTCGAGGCATCGGTCATCGGGGTGCGGGATGCGGAATGGGGAGAGGCGGTCAAAGCGGTCTGTGTGCGAAAACCCGGCAGCTCCCTCACCCAGCAGGAGTTGATCAATTTCGTCGCCTCCAAAATAGCCCGTTTTAAAAAACCCAAATTTGTGGACTTCGTACCCGCCCTTCCCAAAACTCCGGATGGTTCCACCGACCGGGAGAAGGTCAAGGCCGAGTACGGAAAGGCAAATTGAAAAAGCCCCCTCCGCGGGCAAAGGGGGACTGGGCGCATAGAGTAAGTGCGCCCTTAGCCCCCTCCATTGGCTCGAATCCCCAAAGCAAAAACCCAAGGATATCTCTTTTCAGATTTTCGGGATCCCGGCCGAATAAGGAATATCTTCACTTCAAAACCCAAAAACAACGGAGGACTCAAATGGACAGACCCATGAAACCTATCTTCATGGTCTTGGCGGGAGGGCTATTCCTTCTTTTTTCTCTCGCTTTTGCTTACGGGGAAATGAAAATCGAGCTACGGGACGGGAGGGTCATAACCGTTCCCGTGAATGGTAAGGACATTGTGAGGATTTCCTTCGGTGATGCTCCTCCTTCTGGAGGAATGACTGTGGCTCCTGGAGGAATCACCTGGGATTTTGAAACCGGGGACCTCCGCGGTTGGGCCAAAACGGGGGATGCCTTCAATTTCCAACCCACCTTTGGAGACAACCCGACGGCCCGCCATCGCGGCCAGCCCTCGCAGCATCAGGGCAACTATTGGATTGGGGGTTTTGAAAAACGCCCCCGCCCTTCGGACCCGGCGGGTCAGGTTCAGGGGGACGGCCCCCAGGGGACTCTTACTTCCCAGCCTTTCACCCTCTCTTCTCAGACCATCAGCTTTTTGATCGGCGGGGGATGCGACATAAACACGGTGAGGGTCGAACTATTGGTGGATGGCCAGGTGGTCCAAAGGGCCACGGGGAAATGCACGGAGACCCTGGAGAGGGTGCGCTGGAATGTTTCTCAATTCATGGGACGGACCGCCCAGGTGCGGCTGGTGGACGCCTCCGGCGGAGGATGGGGGCATATTAACTTTGATGATCTGAAGTTCGAATGAAAAGAGGGCTTCCGGCCTGAAAAAAGATTTTCAGATGGGAGCCGCCAGGCCGAGCCCCAGAGACGAAGTCGATTTGGCCCGGGGCATCAAAGGGTTTTCTCCATTTTCGCTAAAAGTTTTTGAGCTAGGGCTTGCTGCAAAGCCTTCTGCTTGAGCCAGAGCTTGGATTCCTGGAGAGTTCGTGCGAAAGTGGAAATATTCTTTTCCAACGCCCCGGGTGAAGGACCCCCTGCTGCGGCTCGTCTGGAAATGAAGACGTCGCTTTTTTGAGATTGCCGGATAAAAGCTTCGGACACCTTGAACCGTAAGCCCTCCTCTTGCGAGGCTTTTTGCAGCAGGGGGAGGGTGAGCCTATCCAATCCTTCCTTTTCAGCATAACGGATGGCCCTCTCTACAGCCCCTTTGGCCTGGCGGAAGGAAATCCTCCCGGCGCGAACTATCTGTTCCACAACTTCCGGGGCGGCGATAAATCCTTTTTGGCTTCGCTCGGCCATTTGTTTCGAGTGGACCTTTACCGACGAGAGGATTTCCACCAATAGCGGGGCCGCGGATCGGGTTTCATCCACCAGGTCCATGATCAGGTATTTGGTCCATTGGGTATCCCGGTTGTATCCCAAGAAGAGCGCCTTCCCGATGGAGAGGAGAGAAACAAGCAGGCCCTGAGCCACGGAGGCTTTGGCCTTCAATACCTCCAGCGGGTCGGGGTTGCGTTTCTGGGGCATCATGGAGGATCCCGTGCTGTGGGCATCGTCCAGCTTAAGGAAGTCAAACTCCGCGGTGCTGAACAGGATCAGAGTCTGGGCCAAAGAGCTTAGGTGATTCATCATGGTGCAGACGGCAAAGCCCAGGTCGGCTTCCGCCTCCCAGCGGTTCTGGATGGGATCCAAGGAACTCTCGCTGGGACGATCAAAACCCAGGAGCCTCGATGTTAGGTCGCGGTCGATGGGAAAGGTGGTCCCGTATCCGGTCATGGACCCCAGAGGGTTCTCGTTGAACCGTGAATACCAGTCTTGGAAACGCCGGACATCCCGGCTAAAGGCCGAGGCATAAGAAACCCAAATATGCCCTAGAGTGGTTACCTGGGCCGGCTGATGGTGCGTATATCCCGGGGTCAGGGTTTCCCGATGCTTTTGTCCCAGGCGAATGAGAGTTTGAATCAGCGAGGAAAGCCCCGAAACAAACTCCAGATTGCATTCCCTTAGGTATAAGCGCATGTCCAGGGCCACCTGATCGTTGCGGCTCCGGGCGGTGTGGAGTTTTCCGCTCACTTCCGGCCCGTACTTTTTGTTCAGCCAGCTTTCCACATTGCTGTGAACATCTTCCTGGGCCGGGTCAAGCTTAAATTTTCCTTTTTCCGAGAACCTCCCGATTTCTCGCAAACCGGCGATTAGCAGCCGTGCGTCCCCCCGGGGAATAATCTTCTGCCTGGCCAGCATGACCACGTGCGCCCGGCTGCCCCAGATATCATAAGGTATCAGCCGCTCATCTGCCGGGGGAGTCCCGCGAACATCCCTCCCCGAGGTGAATGCCGCCGCGAGAGCCGACGGGCCCTTCTGAAATCTTTTTCCCCAAAGTTTATTCATTTTCGTCGTCTAGGAACTTCGATCTTCGAAGAAGAACATAGAAAATCATTTTCCTTCTCCTCGTGTGGGAGTAAAAATAGCTCAGGGGGAAGGGATTGTCAATAAAAATGCTTCCCCGCTCCCTGGAAAAAACCTGAATCATCACCGGGATTTTTGTCGTTGACAGGAAGCCCTCCGGAAACATACAGTTAGGTTGAAAAGCGGGTGGCGGTCACGCCAGATAATTTTTGTAGGAAAAGGTAAACGGGTATTTATGGGGTCCCTGGATTTTTTGGGGTATATCTTCGACCTTGATGGAACGATCTACCGGGGGGAAAAGCTGATCCCCGGGGCCAGGCAGACAGTGGAAAGATTGAAGGCCCTTTCGAAAAAGATCGTGTACCTTTCCAACAAGGCCATCCAGACGAGGGAAAACTACGCCGCCAAGCTGACCCGCCTGGGAATCCCCACTGGACCCGATGAAGTCATAAACTCCTCCCTGGTCATGGCCCGCTGGCTTTGCGCGGAAGCCCCGGGGGCAACGATCTTCATTATTGGCGAGGCCCCGCTCCTTCAGGAATTGGGCCGGGCCGGGTTCCGGTTCAGCGAAAGGGCCGGAGACATACAATTTGTAATCGTTTCCTTCGACCGGACCTTCGATTACCGCAAGCTGAACATCGCTCTCCAGGCCATTAAAAAAGGGGCCAGATTCGTTGCCACCAATCCCGACCGAACCTGTCCCGTGGAAGGCGGGGAAATTCCGGATTGTGCGGCCATGATCGGAGCGGTGGAGGGGGCCACGGGCAAAAAGGTTGGGACGATCGTGGGAAAGCCGTCGGACATCATGATCCGGGTGGCCGTGGATTGCCTCGGCCTTCGCCCGCAGGATTGCATCCTGGTGGGTGACCGCCTCGAAACCGACATAGTCATGGGAAAGAAAGCGGGTATGGCCGCCGGGCTCGTCCTTACCGGGGTAACCACCCGGGAAGACCTGAAGGGGTCGGAGGTTCAGCCGGATTACGTTTGGGAAAGTGTGGCGGAAATCATAAAATAAGCGTTCAGCCATCAACGGTCCGCTTTCAGCCAAAT